>CAIJKV010000106.1 GCA_903821335.1 uncultured beta proteobacterium | reverse complement strand
CGCACACCAACAAGACCGCGCCTAATACAAACCAGAAAAATACCCAGGCTTCATGTTGCCAATCGGCCAGAGCAGACACGACTGATATGCCGACGATTGCAAGAAACCCATAAGTTGGATTGCGATTATAAAAATAGACGCGTTCAATTCCATCAACGCTCGTGAGTCCCCCAATGTAGTTGCCCGAGTTCCTGTCAATTTTTAAGGCACGGGTCAAATCGTCAGACATTCCTTTGACCCCGGGAAGAACTGTGTTCTTGGCTCCAACTGCGTTGCGAGTGACCAATAACAACTCCTCATCTCGTATCGCAATCACGTTTCCAACGGCACCACCAACCTGAATTTTTTCCAGCATCCTGTCCAGGTCGCTAAGCTTGAGTTCTGCAACGACGATGCCTGCGAAAGATCCATCTGCATGATTGAACCGGCTTCCAAATAGCCACACCCATTCTTGACCCACCCGAGAAAAGATCGCCTTGGACACCAACAGGGTTTTGTTGGGGTCGTTTTTCAAAGAGATAAAATAATTGCGGTCGGCGATATTAATAGGAGGCTGTCGCAGGGTAGGCCCGTAGACAATATCGCCCAGTTCATTCGTTGCGTGAATAGAACTGACGTAGGGAACACGCCTTGTTTGCCGCTGGAAATACACGTTGATGGAGGTTGCGTCTGGGCTGCCAGTGGCCAATTGTCTTGTGAGCTCATCACCGACCGCGAACAGGGAGTTATTGACCGCGCCAATCAAACTATCAAATGTTTGATCCACAGATGTGGCAAGATTCTTAGCAACAAGTGAGGCTTGATCCAAAGCATAAGTACGCAACTGAAAGAGTGCAAAGAGGGACACCAGCAGAATGCTCACAATGAGCACTGCTGCACCGATCCAAATGGTGAAGATGTAATTCCGTGACAGGCGTTTAGACGTGTTGTCGGGGCGAGTGACCATTGGGAACCCTGCAAAACCCGGATGCGATGCGACAGCATAGACTAAGTTTCTGGTTCCGTGCTCGTGCAGGGCACCGAGGCCACGATTTGCGGCGACGACGATTGACGGTTTATTCAAGGCAGGTGACGTGAGCATCGGACTGTTTTTGAGCAATCGGTGTTACAGCCGACCGAATCGAGGTAAATTTCACTTTATAGGGTAACCGCGCATTCGCGGGGGTCGATCGATGGCTGGCGTGATAAGGTTGATATCCATTGCTCATCGATGCCCACATTGAGAAACCATCAAAACATGTTTGACAAATTCATCATGACCACCGTTCTGTTGCTGGTCTCGGCGGCGGCGGTTGCCGCCCCCAGGCTGTTGATCGCAGAACAAAGCCAGATCGCGTTTGTCGTCAAGGAAATGGGAGTACCTGTTTCCGGGAAATTCAACCATTTTCAGGCGACCATCGATATTGACTTGGCGCAGCTTCAGAAATCCAGCGCGCTCATCAAGATCGATGTGGGCACGCTGGACACCGAAAATGCCGAAGCCGATGCCATCGCCACGGGACCAGACTGGCTCGATCGGGGCCGCACACAATACGCAGTGTTCAAGAGTACGGCTATCCGTTCACTGGACAACAATCGCTTTGAGGCCACTGGCAAACTCAGCATTCGCAATATCGAACGTCCAATTGTCATTCAGTTCAGCAGCACTGATCAGGCGGACGGGAAAACAGTGATCGTCAGTGATTTTGAAATCAGGCGTTCCGAGTACGGAATAGGTGGAGGGGTATGGAACGAGGGTGGCGTGGTCGCCGAAGCGATTCCGGTCAATGTTCGCTTCACGCTGGCCCCCGTCGTCGTAAAGAAATAGCCGATGCAAACCCAAGCTGCTGCTGTGCGTTCACTGGTGCGCGCCGAGGGCCTGAGCCTTGCCTTCGATCATGGCCGCGTGCGCGCCCTGAACGGTGTGAACATGGAAGTTCATGCGGGTGAGTTTGTTGCCCTGGTTGGACCCAGTGGTTGCGGAAAGTCGAGTCTGCTCAGTCTGATCGGGGCTCTGGACCAGCCGAGTGCCGGAGCCCTCTATTTTGAGTCAGTACCCTACACCTCGATCGCTGATTATTCTGTTTTTCGTCGGGAAAATATCGGGTTTGTTTTTCAATCCTTTTTCCTGATCCCGACCCTTTCCGCAGTTGAGAACATATTGGTCGCGACGGTTGGCCGCCGCGTCAGTCGCGCTGACTATAAACAGACCGCTCTGGGCCTGCTTCGCAGACTCGGAATTGAAAATAGGGCTGGTTATTTTCCAGGGCAACTTTCCGGTGGTGAACGCCAGCGCGTGGCAATCGCCCGTGCACTGATCAACGCCCCCCGGATGATTCTCGCTGACGAACCGACGGGTAGTCTGGATAGCGTCAACGCCGCGCAGGTCCTGGATCTGATCGACGAGGTCAGGCGCGAACAGGGCCTGACAGTGGTGATGGCGACGCACGACCCGGAGGTCTCGGTGCGCGCGGACCGCGTGGTGTATCTGCGCGATGGGCGCCTGGATGTGAGCAGGACGACGCATCCATGAACCTGCTGACGTTCGCCCTTGGGAATTTGTATCGCAGACCTGCCCGATCCTTGCTCACGATTGTGGCCATTTCACTAGGGATTGCGGCTGTGGTGGCCCTGACCAGCATTGCCTGGGGTTTTGAGGCGAGTTGGCAAAAGGCCAATGACGCCCGCGGGACCGATTTGATCGTGACGCGCACTGCGAGTCAAAACTCGATGCCGTCACCGTTCGTCGAGGAAAAGCCCCGCGAATTCATTAAGCACTTACCGCATGTCCAGGCCGTCGATGGCTTGCTCAGTGAAATGCTCAGCGTGGGCGAACAATCGCAACCGCTCTTTGTCTTTGGCTGGGCGTATAAAAGCTATCTGTGGAATCACCTGCGGTTGCTCGCGGGTGCCTGGCCTGAGAAGGACACCGATTTGTCGGTGGTACTGGGTACGCTCGCCGCTGACTTGTTGCACAAGAAGCCAGGCGATACGGTTGAGATCGAAGGCACGGTTTTTAAAATTGTAGGGACCTTCGAGAGCGATGCTCTGGTGGAAAACGGCGCGTTACTCATGACGCTGTCGCAGGCACAAAGTGTTACTGACAAGACTGGCAAGGTCAATGTCCTGAATATCAAGCTTGATGCAGGGGCCACCGAGGGAGATCTCAATCAACTGAAGGCAACTGTTCAGGTTGCATTGCCAGGGTATGTGGCCCTGACCTCGGGCGAATTGGTCAGGAATAATGCCATCGTAAAAATCTCAAAGGCCATGAGTCAGGCAACTATCCTGATTGTCAGCCTGGTTGGAGCGCTGATTGTCTTTAATACGATGTTGATGAGTGTCAGTGAAAGAACCCGTGAAATTGGCATTCTGTTGGTGCTTGGCTGGCGCAGGCGGTCGATTATCACGCTGATTTTCAGCGAATCTGCAATCCTGGCACTGGCGGGTGGAATATCGGGGATCGCACTTGGCATCGTGCTGACGCAGGTTCTGGAGCACCTTGAGGTGCTGAGAGGAAAGATCAGCGCCGTCCTGTCGGCTCCGTTTTTGCTCTCAGTCCTCGGGTTGGCTATTTTCATCGGGATTTGTGGTGGACTGTATCCCGCGTTCAAGGCTTCCAGGTTGCTTCCCGCACAAGCGCTCAGGCATGAATGAACGGACGGCGCTGGTTGTTCCTGTTTGTCTGCTGGTTCGGTCTGCACCTGTCCTGCGGTGCGCAGGGTACCGACGCGCCTGCGAATAGTCCGGGTAACGACCTTGCGGGAAAAGTGTCGGCGACCAGGGCCTCAGAGGGCGTTGAGCTGAGAATGGAGGTGGTCGTCACCCGCCCGGCAGATTCGCAGCCACCATTTAAACTTGCACTCATCGGCCAGTTCAACCAAGCCCATGACCGGATGCTGGTGCGCGGCATTTCACCCGCCAATGTTCAAGGTCTCCACATTTATTCAGAACGGGATGGCGCCGGGAACATTCACACAGTCAGCTACCGCAGTGACACGTCCGACAGCGCTTCAGACGCTTTCTCGCCAATTAATCCGGAGCTGGGTTTGTTTGGTTCGGACTTGACTATCCAGGACTTTTATTGGCCGTGGTTCAGATGGCGTAACCAGACATTGGCGGGGGAGGGACGCGCAAATGGCAAAGTTTGCCAGTTGTTGAAATCGGTCAACGATGACCCCGCCTCGTTGATGCAAGAGGTCGTCAGTTGCATCGATACCGAGTCCAACATTGCACTTCGGACGGAAATATATGG
>CAIJKV010000105.1 GCA_903821335.1 uncultured beta proteobacterium | reverse complement strand
GTACCTTCCTTGAACTGAAGAACCCGTTGCGGGAACGGCAGATCGATGCCGGCATCGGTGAATGCCTTGAGTATCATGAAGCGCAAATCGCTCATGACGCGGTTGCTGTTGACCCCGGCCTTGATCTCAAGCCAGAACTGGGTGTTAAACAGCAAACCGTTGTCGCCAAAGTCGTCCAGCGTGATCAGTGGCTCGGGTGTGCGCATGACCAAAGGATGGGATTGCGTCACGTTGAAAAGAATTTCACGCACCTGCTCGACATTGGTTGAGTAGGAAACCGATACCTTGATGTCTTTGCGCACATTGGGTGTGGAATACGTCCAGTTGATCAGATTATGTTCGACCAATACGCTGTTAGGGATCAATGTGTCAGTGCCCTGGGCACCGTGAATCGTTGAGAACCTGATCCCGATTGACGTCACGACGCCGGTGATGCCATCAATTTCGACCAGATCGCCGATCCGTATCGGTTTTTCTATCAGCAGCATTACGCCACTGATCAGGTTTTTCAGCAGATTCTGCGTGCCGAAGCCTACGCCGATTGCGAGCGCACCGCCAAAGAACGCGAAGGCGCTCAGCGGGATTTCAACCAGGTTAAAGGCGGTAATAATCAGGGTGACGCCTAGCAGCAGTGACAACCAGCGCCCGAGGATGACTGACTTGCTCGTGGTCAGGTGGGCCTTGTCAACTGCGAACGCGAGCGTGCGGCGGATCAGGTTGGAAATCAGCATGAAGCCGATCACCAGAATGGCAAGCGCCCCGACACTTTTGCCGATCGTGATGCTGCGTTTGGTTTTTATTTCGCGGCCATCGACCAGGATGCTGTCATCGACCGCAAAGATCTCGTAGTTCCATACGGACTTCATGGCGGCTGTGGTCGTCACTGAGGTGGCTTCCAGTTTCTCTGACCAGCTCAGGCGTCGCTCTCGTCCGACCAGTTCTTCCCCGGTGACTTCGAGCAATTGGCGAACCCGGTCAACCACGGCAAAGACTGAACGCGCACTGTCGAGTTGCTCATTAATTGGTTTGAGCAAGTCTGTCAGGAAAGCTTTTTCAGCCGCGTCTTTCGCGTTCTGAATCTGTTCGCTGATTTCATAGGCAGCGAGGGATTTTTCCGCGATCATTTGTGTCAGGTACTGCCGTCCCTGATCCAGGCGTTTGCGCAATTCCTCTTGCTTGAGCTTGAGCCGTGTCAGCTGATCCACGACGTCATTATTGGAATAGATATCCCCCCGGAGTTTCCAGATTTGCAGGGACAGGGATTCCAGATCAATGACGGCACTGAATTTTTCCCGCTCAATGCGCGCTGCGGCGGCTTGCATATCCGTCGCACGTAGCGCGCGTCGTGCCGCGGTGAGGGCGTCGACCGGGGTATTAGGTGTTTTTTCCAGTGCGTCCAGGCGGCTTTTCGCCGCCGTGGCCTGATCGAGCGTCCGATTGATCCTGACGCTGGCCAGCTGCTCTTGCTTGCGTAGTTTTTCGATCCTTCCTTCGATCTCTGTCAGTACTTTGCTGAGATTTTGCTCGGTAAATACAAACTTACTGTCGTAGTAGTCCCAGGTTAGTTTGAGTTTGGACAGCTCGATCGAAGCCGCCCTGCGTTGTGCCGTGACAATATCTTTCTCAACGGCCGCACTGGTCAGGTCAAGGTTGACCTGATCGAGTTGACGCTTGATGACTTCCGTTGACTTGACCCCTTGTGGGCGGCCAGCCGTCGCGGCTTCGGTTTTGGTTCCTGCCTGGCGAAAGTCGATTTCCAGCTTGCTGCGCCGTTTTTTAAGATCGACGATCCCTTCGTCCAGCACACCCAGGCGCTGATCCTGATGCTGTATCTGGTATTTCAACTGCATCATGGCGAATTGCAGTTCGTCGCCCGCGGCCAAGGGCCATGGGGAGGAGCCTGACGGAGGTTGCCAGGCATCTTTTTCCTGTTGCGCGGCGAGGATCTTGACGTTGAGCCGTCTCAGGTCCTTTAACCCGTCGAGGATCTGGCTGGTGCTGTCTTGCTGAAGCTGCAGCGCGGTCATACGTTCCATCGCCACATCTCGCGCGGCGACGTCCGTGCTGGCCAGTTCCGTCAGCGCGTTCTGGCTCTTGACAATTTCAGCCTTGATCTCGTCCAGGCGCTTTTGCATCTCTTGCTGCTGGGTGTCGAGCGCGGCGAGAATTTGCTCTTGCGTCTGCGGAGGTTTGACGACGTTGGCTGGGCTTGAGGAGCCTGACTTGCTGGTAAGCGCATTGAGCAGGGGGATCGCTGCAGTCTGGGCCAAGCCTGGAAGGGGCGACAGGACGACGGCAACGAACAGGACAGCTTGATACAGCCGACGTTTACTCATGGCACGCATTGCGATCAGACGCCAAAAAGAGAGAAGCTGATGCGGTTGAGCACCATCATGGCGACCTGGGCAAGAACCAACAGCACGATGGGTGACAAGTCGAGGCCACCCAGGTTGGGCATGATGCGGCGGATCGGTTCAAGTAACGGTGCCGTGAGTGTGCGCAGGACGGGCATGATCGCAGCCATTGGGTTGACCCACGACAGGATGGCCTGAATGAGCGTCATCCATACGATCATATTCAGACCCCAGCGAACCATGGTGACCAGCGCGGCCCCGAGTACGGCAGGGAATAGTCCGGGTGGCAACATGGTGCCGGTCGACACTACCCACATCAGGACAAGATAGACCACTGCCGTAAGCGCCGCCGCAACCAGGCTCGACCAATCGATCGTGCGGGAACTGGGGATCAGTTTGCGCAGTGGAAGAATCAGCCAATTGGTGGCTTGCTGGATGGCCAGCGACATCGGGTTGAAGGGGTGAAGCTTGACCGCATGAATCCAGGCGCGTCCCAACAGCACGGCACCCATCAGCGTGAAAATAATTTCTAGCAAAAAGCGCAGGATTTCCCCAAGCATGAGCCTTTAAACCTCTAATGGTGAAACATGCGCACTATTGTCGCACGATGCGTGCCCGAGGCGCACGCCTATCGCGCAGACAAAAAAACCGCCCGGTGAACCGGGCGGTTTCGATGCTGACAGTGCTTAAGCTCACGCTTAAGGACGACCACCCGTCGGAAACGGCCACGAAGCAGCAGGATTCAGTGCGGTTTTTGCAACTGGTGCTGCAGCGGTCGTTGGAGCTGGGGCGGCTGGCTTTTTGACAGCAGGCTTTTTAGCTACTTTTTTTTTAGCAGCAGGTTTAGCAGCCGGTTTAGCGGCCGGCTTTGCAGCGGGTTTAGCGGCAGGTTTAGCAGCCGGTTTGGCGGCAGCTTTCTTGGCAGGAGCCTTTTTAACGGCAGCTACTTTCTTGACTGCAACTTTCTTGGCAGGAGCCTTTTTAACGGCAGCTACTTTCTTGACTGCAGCTTTTTTGGCAGGTGCCTTTTTAACAGCAGCTACTTTCTTGACCGCTGCTTTTTTGGCAGGGGCTTTTTTAGCGGCAGCGACTTTCTTGACTGCGGCGACTTTCTTCACTGCCTTAACTGCCTTGGGAGCGGCCGCTTTTTTGACGACTGCTTTCTTGGCAGGTGCTTTCTTTACTGCTTTTTTGGCTGTTGCCATGGTAATACTCCTTAGTTCAGGGTCCCAAACATTAAACCCGTGCTCGGCCTATCCCACCATGGGAGTCCGCGTCGCCCGAGTTATTCATCGGAGCAAACTGACTGCCAGACATCGACAGCGCTGTGGTTTGCGCTAATGAATACGGCACAGCCATTTGAACTGCCTCTCGCAACCCGCGCGAACCAATTCAAATGGCACCGACAGACACTTTTTGTGTCATGCCCGTCGGCTAGTACTGATTGTATGTCGAGACTCTGACACAGCGGACTTATTCCCAGTTCAGGGCGCCACCAGTCTGATACTCGATCACACGCGTTTCAAAGAAATTACGTTCCTTTTTAATGTCCACCATTTCCGCCATCCAGGGGAAGGGATTTTCTTCCTGCCCAAATAACGGCTCGATGCCGATTTGCTGGCAGCGGCGATTGGCAATAAAGCGCAAATAGGATTTGAACATGGGCGCATTCATGCCTAGCACACCACGCGGCATAGTGTCTTCCGCGTAAGCGTATTCCAGGTCGACGGCCTTGCTGAACAACGCGCGGATTTCCTCGCGGAAGGCGGGTGTCCAGAGCTGCGGATTTTCAAGCTTGATCGTGTTGATCAGGTCAATGCCAAAATTACAGTGCATGGATTCATCACGCAGGATGTACATGTACTGTTCGGCAGAGCCTGTCATTTTGTTCTGACGACCCAGCGCCAGGATTTGCGTGAAGCCGACGTAGAAGAACAATCCCTCCATCAGGCAGGCAAACACAATCAGCGACTTAAGCAGGGTCTGGTCGTTTTCCAGCGTGCCAGTCTTGAAGTGCGGATCGGCGATCGCGTCGATGAACGGAATCAGGAATTCGTCTTTGTTACGAATCGAGGGGATCTCGTTGTAGGCGTTGAAAATTTCGCCTTCATCCAGATCCAGGCTTTCAACGATATATTGATAGGCGTGGGTGTGGATGGCTTCTTCAAAGGCTTGACGCAGCAGGAACTGGCGGCATTCGGGCGCAGTGATATGGCGATAGGTGCCCAGCACGATATTGTTTGCGGCCAGCGAGTCGGCCGTGACAAAGAAGCCAAGGTTGCGCTTGATGATGAGGCGCTCGTCGTCGGTGAGCCCGTTGGGGTTTTTCCAGAGAGCGATGTCGCGCGACATATTCACTTCTTGCGGCATCCAGTGATTGGCGCAAGTCGCAATGTATTTTTCCCAGGCCCACTTGTACTTGAAGGGCACGAGTTGGTTCACATCAGTCTTGCCATTGATGATGCGCTTGTCCGCCACGTTGACGCGCAGCTGTTCGGCAACTGCGGACAGGGTTGGCGACTGTGTCAGGCCAGGGGTAGGCAATGCGATATCCCCGAATACGCCAGTGGCCGCACGCACGCCATGTGCGTTCGAGGCCTGACCCACCCCGGCGGGCGGGGTGGTTTTGAGGGAGGGTGTTTCGTCGTTCCAGGTCAGCATGATGGGTTCCGGTGGCGGTTATTGGCAGGCTTCGCATTCTTCGAAGCCGGCATCGCCTGGCTTCATGGTGCAAACCGCTCCGAGAATTTCGGCTTCAGGCAGGACGGGCGCCACGGCGAAGGTGCCGGTGGTCGCACTCGCGCCTGACACGTTCACAGCATTGAGTTCGCCACCGCGACCCGTTGATTTTTCAGCACCCGTCGCGCCAAGTGTGCGCAGGTAGTAAGTGGTCTTCAGGCCACGCAACCAGGCGAGTTTGTAAGTGTCATCCAGTTTTTTGCCGGACGCACCCGCCATGTAGATGTTGAGCGACTGGGCCTGGTCGATCCATTTCTGTCGGCGTGCTGCACACTCGACCAACCAGCTTGGCTCGACTTCAAAAGCGGTAGCGTACAGGGCTCGCAAATCGGCGGGTACCCGATCGATGCGGGACAAGCTGCCGTCGAAATATTTAAGATCGGCGACCATGACTTCATCCCAGAGGCCAAGGCTCTTGAGGTCACGAACGAGATGTTCGTTGACCACAGTGAACTCGCCGGAGAGGTTCGATTTAACGTACAAGTTTTGATATGTTGGTTCGATGCACGCGGACACGCCAATAATATTCGATATTGTTGCGGTTGGGGCAATCGCAACACAATTTGAATTGCGCATGCCTTGCTGTTTGATGCGTAGACGCAACGCATCCCAATCCATTGTGCTCGATTCATCGACTTCAACATAGCCGCCGCGATGTTCGCGCAGCAGTGCAATGGAGTCATGCGGCAAAATGCCACGCGACCAGAGAGAGCCATCAAAGCTTGCGTAGCGACCACGTTCAGCGGCCAGATCGCTTGACGCGCCGTACGCGTAATAGCAAACAGCTTCCATTGAACGATCAGCAAATTCGATCGCTCGTTCAGAGGCGTAAGGCACCCGCATCATGTGCAGGCAATCCTGGAAACCCATGATGCCCATGCCCACTGGACGGTGGCGCACGTTCGAGTTGCGCGCTTTGTCGACGGCGTAGTAGTTGATGTCGATCACGTTGTCGAGCATACGCATCGCGATCGTGATCGTGCGCTTGAGTTTGTCGTGATCCAGCACGGACGCGCCGTCGGTGTCTTCTTTCAGGTGTGCCAGCAGATTGACTGAGCCCAGGTTGCAGACTGCAATCTCGGCGTCATTGGTGTTGAGCGTGATCTCTGTGCAAAGGTTCGAGCTGTGTACGACACCCACGTGCTGCTGGGGTGAACGAATGTTGCAAGGGTCCTTGAACGTGATCCAGGGGTGGCCGGTTTCAAACAGCATCGACAACATCTTGCGCCACAGGTTCATGGCGGGCATTTTCTTGAACAGTTGCAGTTCGCCGCTTGCGGTCTTGGCTTCGTAGCCGACGTAGGCCTTCTCAAAGGCCGCACCGACTTTGTCGTGCAGGTCGGGGCAATCGGAGGGCGAGAAAAGTGTCCAGTCGCCACCTTCAATGACACGCTTCATGAACAGGTCGGGAATCCAGTTGGCCGTGTTCATGTCGTGGGTGCGACGACGCTCATCGCCGGTGTTCTTGCGCAGTTCCAGGAACTCTTCGATATCGAGATGCCACGATTCGAGATAGCAGCAGACGGCACCTTTGCGCTTGCCACCCTGGTTGACCGCGACGGCGGTGTCGTTTACGACTTTAAGGAAGGGCACGACACCCTGGCTTTCTCCGTTGGTGCCTTTGATATGGCTGCGCATGGCACGAACGGGTGTCCAGTCGTTGCCCAGGCCACCGGCGTACTTGGCCAGCAAAGCGTTGTCCTTGATCGCTTCGTAGATGCCGTTCAGGTCGTCGGACACGGTCGAAAGGTAGCACGACGACAGTTGGGAGTGCAGCGTGCCCGCATTGAAGAGCGTGGGGGTTGAACTCATGAAGTCAAACGACGACAGGATTTCATAAAATTCGATGGCGCGCGTTTCGCGGTCGATCTCATTGAGCGCCAGACCCATGGCCACGCGCATGAAAAAGACTTGCGGCAGTTCGATGCGCTGGCCGCGCAGGTGCAGGAAGTAGCGGTCGTACAGCGTCTGCAGACCCAGATAGTCAAACTGCATGTCGCGGCTGGAGTCCAGCGCCTTGGCCAGGCGTGGCAGGTCGTACCGCGAGAGTTCAGCGTTGAGCAGGCCGCCGTCGATGCCGCGCTTGATGAATTGCGGGAAGTAGCTGGCGTAGCGCGTTGTCATTTCTTCTTGTGAGGTTTCGTCGTTCAGCACTTCCTTGCGGATGGTGTGCAGCAACAGGCGAGCCGTGACCTTGCTGTAGGCCGGGTCTTTTTCGACAAGCGCGCGCGCGGACAGGATCGCGGACTTGTAGACCTCTTCGACCGGGATGCCGTCGTAAAGATTTTTCAGTGTCTCTTTCATGATGGCGGCACTGTCGACAAACTCACCCAGGCCCTGGCCGGCTGATTCGATGGTGGTCAGCAACTTGGCAAGATCCAGTGGTTTGCGCACGCCCTGGTCCATCACATTGAGCGAGATGGCCTGCGCGGGTGGCTGGTCGATGTTGGCGCGGGCGCGTTCTTGCGAACGTCGTTCGCGGTAGAGCACGTAGGAGCGTGCCACATCGTGCTCGCCCGAGCGCATCAGCGCGAGTTCGACCGCGTCCTGGATATCTTCAATATGGAAGGTGCCGCCATTGGGACGGCTGCGCACGAGTGCTGACACGACCTGATGGGTCAGCGAGTCGACCAGTTCGCGCACGCGGGCCGAGGCCGCGCCTTGTCCGCCATTGACCGCCAGAAACGCTTTGGTCATGGCGATGCCGATCTTGCCGGGTTCGAAGTTCACAACAGAGCCGTTACGGCGAATGATGTGATACAGCGTCCAGGTGGCTTCGGTGACGGGGGTAGCCTGGGACGCGAAGGGCATTGCTGCCTCGTTTCGCGGCGCTGAGCTGGTGGAAGTTTGCATGGTGGCTCCTGCGTTGGTGGATGCGACGCTCGTCGTGTCCGGGATGCGTTAAATGGGTGTTCTGGGCGGAAAATCAGGCCGTGTCGCGTGCTGGCTGGTGCTAGAGCGACGACCTGTCAGACCACTACATGTGGTGTATTTTCACTTTGCTGGCACCAATTCTAGTGGTTTGGGTAGGGCTGGGCAAGAAAAAGTTCAGGATTTTTTTGCTAACGTTAACCCTAGTCGCACCCCAGATGCCTGGTGACAAAATCCGGGTGCCCGCAGGCCGTTGTCGACAAGCACGAGCGCCGTGGCTGTCGGACGAACGGGGGGCTTGCGCGGTTAGCCTCAGCCTCCTGGTCAGCAAGTGTGGCGTAAATGCCAATTTGCCCAGTTGATTTGGTTCTGGTGTGCGTAATCTAGTCGTGAGTCGACCGATTTCCTGCAAACTGTTGAAACTGTGCGTATATACGTATAAGTGTGAGAAAGGTGTGTCTGTGTTGGCGATTTAGCCTGTCGGGTTCGGAGTAGTCATGTTTGAGCGTTGTATGAGTAGATGGTCCGTTTTCGGCGCAGTGGTGCTTCTTTCGGCATGCGGAACTCCCAGGCCCGCTGACGCCCCCCTGATTCCCGCACCCATCGGTGCGGTTGAGCCGTCTTGTGTCGCGCCAGCATCGGGCAATTTGATGGTCGGTAGCTGGTACCTTGTACGCAAACAGGCTGGCGTTGCCGGGGAAATACAGACGCTGCTGGTGCTGGGCGT
>CAIJKV010000104.1 GCA_903821335.1 uncultured beta proteobacterium | reverse complement strand
CGGGTAGACAAGCATCAGCGTAAAGATCATGGCGCCGATCAGGCCCGTTTCAGCGATGGTCTGCAAAAAATAGTTGTGAGCATTTTCACCGTTTTGTTCAATGCTCAGGAAATACGACTGCGTCAGCTGGTGGTTGGCGGCTTGACGATAGAACTCGCTTTGCCCAAGCCCCAGCAGCGGAAACAGCAGGAACATTCGTGTGGCGGCAACAAAGTTTTCGGGGCGGTAGACCAGCGCGACGTTGACCTCGGCCAGGTTCTTGAAACCCAATTTATGCGCCAGGTCGGTCAGGACTGCCAGCCAGGGTTCTCTGTAGAACACCGCACTCAAGACCAGCAGCAAGAGTGCCACGCCCAAGCCAAGCAATACCTTGTTGAGATGACGCGCGTGGCGAAATGCCCAAACCAGCATCATTGCCAACAGGAAGGCCGCCCCAATCGCGAGACTGGATTTCGACTTGCTCAACAACAGACCGAACCAGGACAAGGGAATCACCAGCGCGAACAGGGCCAGTCGATAGGTTTTATTGTTGACGTAGCGCGCATAGCCAAAAAGCCCCACTGCCCCGATCAGCATGTGGCCTGCGTAGGCGTGGATGTCCGGTTGCAGCCCCAGGGCGATAAACCCGAGCCGATCGGGTCGAAAACGCACTTGGTACTCCATGAGCCCGATTCCGCTCTGCGACTGGAATATGCCGACGATCGCGGCAATCACCAGACCGCAAATCAGGGGTTTGAACACCACGTCATTGCGGTCGGGTATCGCTTTGAGCGCTGGCACCAGCAGCCCGATGAAGGTGAACGCACAGCCATAGGCCACCCAGTCAAACAGGGGACGATAGTCGTCGTGCCAGTCAATGGATCTCAGGTGCAGCAGGTTGTAGACCAGCACCGAGGGTTCAAAGACCGAGGTCGTCTGATGCAGATTCCGGGTAATGGCGAGGGCCACGGACAGGGTCAGAAACACCATGACCAAACCGACCGGCCATGGCAGCGCGACCGCAGGGCGCACTTTTCGTCGCCACAACAGGCGGTTCAACAGCATTCCGAGGCAAAACCCGGCAATCAGATCCAGGCCACCATTGTGCGAGGCACCGACTCGCCCATAGCCCGTAAACGCTTGAAGCTGGAACGCGAAATTGGGTGTCAGCGGGAGTGCGAACAGGCACGCCATGATGCCTAGTCGCGTGCTGAACAGACTGGTGAGCAGGCCGAAGGCGAGGCACAGCGTCGGCACGGCAACGCGAAAAAAAGGGTCGAGTGTGGTGACCACCTCGGGATGATTGAGCAACACTACGAGCACGGTGAACAGGCTGAGCCCGAGGCCTGCGACCGATAAAAACCGGCGGCTGCAAGCCAAACCCTTCGTCCATAGCAGGTTCATTGATTCGAGAGGCCGATTCGGGTGACCAAGGTTAGATTCCAAATTTTCGACGTACGTATCGATAAAGGTTGCCCGCAATGCGCCGCGGGATCGGTCGCAGATTTCGAGGGAAACGTCGCGACAGCCCTTCGTAACGATGATTGTAGGCGTAGCGATCGGCCACCGTGTTGACCTCGACTGCGGCGGGATGTTTGATGACGCCGAGCGCCCGGACCGGTGCGCCGGGCTGTTCGGTCTCGGTGATGGTGTGCGTGGCGTGCGGACCGATTCCGATGTTGCTCACCAGATTGACGTTTGAGGTCGCGGTGACACCGCCGTGAAACCAGACGCAGGCCAGCCAGGGGTAAAACCACGACGAGTGAATGGCGTTGCTATGGACCCGGGTGAAGATATCTTCCCAATAAGCCCGCTCGTTTTTATCCGGATTGAGCTTCTTCCACGCTACGGTGTCTTTCCAATCGTTCCAGAAAGGAATGTTGCCCTGGTTGTGTTGCCAGGCGCGGCGCCACGTGGCCCAGCCCCAGCAGTCAGCGTATTTCGAGAAATAGTACGACGCATCGCCGCGTGGTTGCCCGTGCTGATGGTTGTCGCCAGAAATGACCCAGACGCGCTCGTCGTGCGCATACTGCTCAAGCAGGCATTCGCAATAGGTAAAAAAATCCGGGTGGGTGACGCAGTCGTCCTCCAGCACGATCGCGCGCTCGACCTTGGAAAAAACGTCATCAAGACCCGTTGTCACACGTCCCTTGAGGCCGAGGTTCTCGCTGGCATAGTTCTTGTGAACCGTGCAGGGCCAGTCAACCTGTTCAACAATCTTTTTGACCTCGTCGCACAAGGCCTGGTCGTTCGGGTGCGAGGCGCGCGGTCCGTCCGCGATCAGGAATAGTTCGGTGGGTTGTACCGCACGAATAGCCTCGAAGGCCTCGCGGGTATACCTTGGACGATTGAAAACAATGAACGCAACAGGAGTCTTTATCATAGAGTGGTCGAAATGGTCTTGAGCCCGCTCGTGACTGCAGGGAGCCATGCTGCACGCATTAATGTTGCAGGATTTTGACGATGTCAGGCATGATCAACATGGCACCATCTTTCGTTAAGTGGTGTGCGTCGCTGTAGTACAGGACATTGTTTTCAATGACTTTGCACCCGTTTTTATTGCAGAGTTTGTCATAGGGATAGACGAAATGTACCCCATCGGGGACGGAGAGCCCCTTTGTGATGCTCATGAATCTTTCGTTGGTTGCCCTCGAGGCGAAATTGTCAATGCACGGCTTTGCGGATCGACTGTTGGGAAAGTAGTAGTTCCATTTTGCACAGCGAATATCGATATCAGCAGTCGAACCAACAAGAATTATTTTTTCAGGTTTTAGGCCAAACACTTGAATGGCGTCGTCCATAGCACGGCTGATCGCATTTTGATTTTCGATGCCGTACCCGTGCCAGCGCTGGGCACGTATCACGGCACTCAGTTTTGTACCTTTCAAGGCTTTGATTTGTTCGATCTGTTCAGCACATGCAGGTGGTGTGGCGTGGCCAATGTGAAATTCATTTCCGAAGAAGCATGAAGGATAAAACGCAAAAATAATTTTGTAACGATTTCCAAGTGTTTCGTTCAGCGCGGCAGTCAGGTGCTCGGCGTGGCTGTCTCCAAAAACGAGGATCGTTTCCTGGGCGCTCCTATTACCAAAAATACAGAGTTGATTTTCCCGGAAGCCCGTTGTGCAGACTTCGATAGCCATGGTGCCCTTGAGCAGGGGTTGCGAGGTCTGACCCGCAACGCCCGAGGCTTTGTAAAGATACAGGCCAATGCTTGCGACGCAAGCCATCAGCACGCATAGCAAAAAGGTGACCAGGCGGGTGTGCTTTGCTTTACGAACCGGCGTCTCGACCAGGCGATAGGTCAGCCAGGCCAGGACAAACGAGGCCAGCACGACCAGCGCCCGCGACGACAGCGAAGGCCTGGCATTTTCCAGCACACTAAAAAAAGAGAGCAAGGACCAGTGCCAGAGGTACAAGGGATAGCTGACTAGGCCGATCGCGACCAGCGGCCGGGCGGCCAGGCAGCTGCGGTTCAGCCATGACTGTGGCCCTGCGGCGATGATCAGGGCCGCCCCGACCGTTGGCAATAACGCCCACCAGCCCGGAAACAGGGATTGCCGGTTGAGCACCAGGCAGCCAAAGAGCAGCATGGCGAGACCGATAAACGAGAGCAGGCTTTTGTCCACCCGGTTGAACACGGCGAGCCGG
>CAIJKV010000103.1 GCA_903821335.1 uncultured beta proteobacterium | reverse complement strand
TTTCGTCAAGTTTTCAGTTGCCGTCACCAATTTGTTCGGTTTCAACAGCAGTTCCGGTTCGAACTACACCGATCTGACCTTGAACTACGACACTGGCGTCTGGGGTCTTGCCCTGAATGGTCACGTCGGATACCAGTACGTCGCCGGTACCGCCTTCAGCGGTGGTCCGTCGAACAGTTCGCTGTACTCATACACCGACTGGAAGCTCGGCGTGACCAAGGACTTTGGTAGCGGATTTTCGGGATCGCTGGCGTACGTAGCCACCAATGCCAACAACTATGCCTACGTCAATCCGAATGGCACCAACCTCGGTCGGGCTGGCGTCCTGGTGTCGGTCACCAAGACTTTCTAATTTTCTTCGGGGAGAAACGCGTGAAGATGATCACCGCAATTATTAAGCATTTCAAGCTCGACGAGGTGCGCGCTGCACTTTCAGAGGTGGGAATCTCTGGAATTACCGTGACCGAAGTCAAAGGCTTCGGTCGCCAGAAAGGACACACGGAACTCTATCGCGGCGCTGAATATGTCGTTGATTTTTTGCCTAAACTCAAGATAGAAACCGCGGTGAGCGACGACATCCTGAACCAGGCCGTCGATGCAATCGAGAAAGCGGCGCACACCGGAAAGATCGGCGACGGCAAAATTTTTGTTTCGCAGCTTGAACACGTTATCCGCATTCGTACCGGCGACACCGGCCCGACAGCACTTTAAGGAAAGATTGAAAATGTTAACTCTGACAAAACGATTCATTGCCGTCTGCGCGATGGCTTTGGCAGTTGGCACTGTGGGCCTGACGGCTTCGCAGACCGCTCATGCTGAGGACGCCAAACCCGCAGTCACCGCACCTGCTGCCGCAGCACCGGCAGCAGCCACCCCGCCAGCAGCAGCCCCTGCCGCAGCGGCCGATGCACCAGCTGCCGCCGCACCTGTGCTCGTCCCGAACAAGGGCGATACCGCCTGGATGTTGATTTCAACGGCACTGGTGCTGTTGATGACGCTTCCTGGTCTCGGGCTGTTTTATGGCGGCCTGACACGCAGCAAAAACGTGCTGTCGGTCCTGATGCAATGTATGGTCATATTCTCCCTGATCACGGTACTGTGGGCGGTCTATGGATACAGCATCGCGTTTACCGAAGGTGGTGCATTCTTCGGCAAATTTGATCGATTCCTGCTCTCTGGCATCACGCCCGACTCCGTTTCCGCGACCTTCAGTAAGGGCGTCGTGATTCCGGAATATATTTTCATGGCTTTCCAGGCCGTCTTCGCGACGATCACCTGCTGCCTGATCATTGGCGCCTTTGCAGAACGTGCCAAGTTCTCGGCCATCCTGTGCTTCATGGTGCTGTGGTTCACCTTCAGCTACCTGCCGATTGCGCACATGGTCTGGTTCTGGCCTGGTCCGGATGATGTCAAGGATGCAGCCTCGCTTGATGCAATGACTGCCAAGGCTGGCTGGTTGTTCCAGAAGGGCGTGCTCGACTTTGCAGGCGGCACCGTTGTGCACATTAACGCTGCAATGGCCGCACTGGTCGGTTCGTTCGTGATCGGCAAGCGTCTGGGTTACGGCAAAGAATCGATGAAGCCGCACAACCTGGTGTACGTCATGAGTGGCGCCGCACTGCTGTGGTTTGGCTGGTTTGGCTTTAACGCCGGTTCGGCGCTCGAGGCAAACGGTACTGCCGCGATGGCCTTTGTGAATACCTACCTTGCGACCGCCGCTGCGGTGCTGGGCTGGACGTTCGCCGAGTGGCTCATCAAGGGTAAGCCTTCGATGCTTGGCGCAGCCTCGGGTTGCGTTGCAGGTCTGGTTGCCATTACGCCTGCCGCAGGGTTTGTCGGCACGGTCGGCGCACTGGTCATCGGCGTGCTTGCTGGCGTGGTCTGCCTCTGGGGTGTCACGGGTCTCAAGAGAATGCTCGGCTCCGACGACTCGCTGGATGTGTTTGGCGTGCACGGCGTGGGCGGCATCCTGGGTGCCATCCTGACGGGCGTTTTTGCTGCACCGTCGCTCGGCGGCTCCGGCATCTATGACTATGTCACCAATGCTGTGTCACCTGACTACTCGATCACCAGCCAGTTGTGGATTCAGTGCCAGGGCGTGCTGACCACGATCATCTGGTCTGGCATCGTCTCCTTCCTGGCATTCAAACTTGTCGACATCGTGATTGGCTTGCGTGTACCGGAAGATCAGGAACGCGAAGGTCTGGACATTACGTCACACGGCGAGTCCGCCTACGAAGGCTAAGCAGGCAAACGTGGCTCCAGTCGGGGCCACGTTGTTCTACACAAACAAGGCCCATGCCCGATTTCCTGGCATGGGCCTTGTTTTCATTGTGGTTGATTTTCGTCCTTCCAAGTATCGATTGTTGTAGTATTTAGATCTGGATATTTTTTGTGGCCAGAGGTTTGTCATGGCAATCAAGCGCAGCGTTCATCCTTTGCAGGGCATGCAAGATTTATTTTCGCTTCCGGACGTCAATATTTTTGAAACGCCTTCCGTAAAAAAAGTTCGCAAGTCAAAGTCAGCCGTCCCGAAAGTCCCTGCGTCCAAAGCCAGGCCTCCGGTGGTCGTTCAACCCTTTTTGCCTGGGCTGTCGCGACGGGGCAGGCCGCGGGCCTTGCAGCCAATATCCGCCGTTGACCGTACAGCTGAACATCGCCGCAAACGTTTGGCCGCAGGCGCCCGGCGCGTCGAGGTGATTTTGTCTCCAGTGGTGGCCCAGGGGCTTGATACGCTGGCTGAACACTACCAGGAGGCGCGATCGGAGATCGTCGCGGCACTCATTCTCAAGGCCGTCGCCCAGTTACATAAACAGCCCCGCAAAAAGCCTGAAGTTCAGGTGCTGGGGCACGCTACGGACGTTCATGCATCCTGAAGACCTGGAACGATTGGTGAGCTGGCCGATGCCTTTTGGTAAACACAAGGGAACCCTGCTCGCGGATTTGCCTGGAAATTACCTGAACTGGTTCGCACGCAGTGGGTTCCCGGTCGGGGAAATCGGCCGGTTACTCGCGCTGATGCAAGAGATCGATCACAACGGACTGCGCGGCATTCTTGCGCCACTGAGGCATCGATCGTTTCTGCAAGCGTCGTCAGAAAAGCGCCCCGCGCGCTGACACTGGCCAGATATCTTCGACAATTTGGCCCCGCAACGCAATCAGCCAGTCGTGCAGGTTGACGGTCGGATCGCAGTGGCTTGGAATCAGCCTGACTTTGTCCCCGATCTGTAGTGGCGGGGCACCAACTTCTGGCACGATGACAGCGTGCTCATCTGACAACGACTTCACGGTCCAGCCAGGCAACACCATTCTGGGAAGGCCCAAATCGACGGCAAAAGCTTTCAACCCCCCGTCCAGTACGGCATGGGTCGGACTCTGGCTAATGACCGTGCATAAGCCGAATAACGCGTGGCGCAGCGCAGGGGCGCTGGCAGAGGGAATGTTTGACGCGTAGTCAGTGTCCATCAGCACATAAGAGCCTGGTTGCACCTCGGTATACACACCGGACATTGCTTCCAGTTCATAGGTGCCCGTGCCACCGCCAGTGACCTGTGGGCAGTGATGCCCGGCATCCGCGAGCATCGCAATGACTTCCCGGATGCGGGTGACAGCAAAGGCGACCGCCTGCGCACGCGCGTCGGGTTCACGCATATGCTGTGCCGATCCCCGGAATGCATGAATGCCCGATAAGGTCAGCACGGGCTGGTACGAGGCGATGACCTCCGCCAGGGCCAGTGCCTGCGATGCGGTCGTGACCCCGCAGCGACCATGACCGATGTCAACTTCAATATAGACACCAACGTGCACGCCGGCTGCGCGTGCAGCAACGCCTAGCTGGGTGATCTGAATCTCGGCGTCCACGCAGACACTGATTTCGGCCATGGTGGCCAGGCGGGCCACACGCTCGACCTTACCCTGGCCAACCACCTGATTGGTGATCAGAACGTTGCGGATCCCAGCTTCAATAAAGACCTGTGCCTCACTGGCCTTCTGGCAGCATAGCCCGCTGGCTCCGGCCAGCATCTGCAGCCGGGCGATGTGAACCGATTTGTGTGCCTTGGCGTGCGCGCGCAGTGCCACGCCCGCATCCCTGACACGCTGATGCACGGCGGCCAGATTCTGTTCGAATGCCTCCATATCGATCAGCAGGGCAGGGGTGTCGATGGTGCTGACAGACATGCCGACGGACGCAGGGGGTTGTTTCCAGTCTTGCAGGGTGATCATCGCGCGGGTCTCGGGATACGTTTGACCGCGTTGGACGCGGCAAAGCAAATAATAAAGTAGACCAGGCCGGCGACAATCATCATCTCTTCGATGCGACCATCGCGCTCACCGATCCCTTCCGCACTGGTAAAAAAGTCAGCCAGGGAAATGACGTAGACCAGCGAGGTGTCCTGAAACAGCACAATGAGCTGGGTGAGCAAAAGCGGCAGCATATTGCGCAACGCCTGGGGTAGCACCACGAAACGCATGGCCTGCAGCGGCCGCATGCCAAGTGCCGACGCGGCATCCATCTGACCGGCCGATACGCTCTGGATGCCGGCGCGCATGATTTCAGCGTAATAAGCCGATTCAAATAACGCAAAACCGACTAGTGCGGACATGAGCCGTGTGTCCATCGTGTTGCCATTGGGAATCAGGCTCTTTAGCAGTTGAGGAACAACAAGATAAAAGCCCAGCAACACCATGGCAAGCGGAATCGAGCGAAACAAATTGACGTAGGTCGCCGCAAACAGCGAGACCAGTCGATTGGATGACAACCGCATCATGGCCAGTATCGTGCCCCAGACCAGGCCGACTGCCAGCGCGGTGCCCGCCACCTGCAGCGATACCACCATGCCGTGCATCATCGCGCGAGCGGCTTCGGGTGTGAGGAAATCAAATTCAAGGCCAAGCATGTTTTATCGTGACCCCATGAAGCCGGGCAGACGGGTCCGCTTTTCAACCAGCGTCATCCCGATCATGACCACCGCATTGATCGCAAAATAGCAAAGAATCACTGCAATAAAAGACTCATAGCCCCGCGCGGTGTAGTCATTGAGTTGCCGGGCACGGGCAAATAGTTCAAGCACGCCGACTGTCGCGGCGATCGACGAGTTTTTGAATATGCTCAACATCTCTGATGTCATCGGTGGCACGATCAGCCGGTACGAAACCGGCAGCAGTACATAGCGATAAGCCTGTGGCAAGGTAAAACCCATCGACAGCGCGGCATTGCGCAAACCCGAGGGCAGTGACTCAATCCCGGCTCGCACCTGTTCGCACACCCGGGCTGCGGTGAACACGCCCAGCCCGATTGTTGCCGTCACAAACGCCGTGGTGGCCGGTGATTGCGCAAAAAGCCAGCTACGCCAGGCATCGGGCAATATCTTTGGGGCAACGTAGTACCAGATGAATAGCTGGACGATCAGTGGCACATTGCGCACGATTTCGACATAAACCGTCGCGATTCCGGACAGCAGCCGGTTGGGCAACGTGCGCATGACCCCAAGCAGGGACCCGAGCGTGAACGCCAGTATCCACCCAAGCACGCCCATCTGGATGGTGGTCCACATACCGGCAAGCAGCCAGTCCAGATAGGTTTCGCGGGCGTTGGCCGGTTGCAGGAAAACCGACCAGGTCCACTGGTATCCCATACATTACCCTTGGCTCAGCAGAGCCTTGTCAACAGCTTACTGAATGGCCTGGTCGTTGGGATTGGCGTAGAGCGCCTTGATGTCGTCAGACTGTGGAAACGCCAGCGACGTGTTGCGTGGCGGGATGGGTTCTTCAAACCATTTCGTATAGAGCTTGTTGATTTCACCCGATTTCATCAAGTCTGTCAGCGTCGAGTCGACCAGTTTCTTGAACGGCGCGTCATCCTTGCGCATCATGCAGCCGTAGGCCTCCCGTGACATCGGGGTGCCGACGACGATCCACTTTTCCGGGTTCTTGGATTTGGCACGCTCACCGAACAAAATTGCATCGTCCATCATGAACGCGACCGCCCGGCCGCTATCGACTGCCAGAAAGGATTGTGTATTTTCACGGGCAGCCATGACGTTCATGCCCATGTTCTTGTCTTCGTTATATTTGTTGATCAGACGCTCAGAGGTGGTGCCCGCAGTGGTCGACATGTTCTTGCCTTTCAGGTCGACAAAGTCCTTGATGCCAGAGTCCTTTGCGGTCAGCAGGCGTGTCCCGATGACAAAAAAGCTGGTCGAGAATGAAACCTGCTGTTGTCGTTCGGGCGTGTTGGTCGTCGACGAACATTCAAAATCCAGCGTACCGTTTTGAATCAGCGGAATCCGGTTCTGCGCAGTGAACGGAATGATGGTGTATTTCAGTTCGGGCATCTTGAGTTCAGACTTGATGCGGTCGACGACCTTCATCATGAGGTCAACCGAGAACCCGACAAACTGTGTGCCACCCAGACTGTAGCTAAACGGCGCGGAAGACTCGCGTGCACCCAGTGTGATGGTGCCGCTATCCTTGATTTTTTTCAGTGTGCCTGTCAGTTCCTGGCTTTGTGCGGAGCCTGCCAAGAGTGCTGCGAAGAGGATCAAACCTGCGGTATTGAGCGCTTTCATCAAGTGGTCCATGGAGAAGATGCGAATGACCATTCAAGTTACCTGCACCATGGGCCTGCCGTCAACGTGTTTCAACCCTTAGATGCCCGATAGCGTTGCGCGTACTTCCAGCCAATGTCGGCCAGCGGGCGTGCCTTGCTGCCGGTTTCCAGCGCATCGGCTGACGCTGCGGTGCCATCGACCGCGCGCCGCGCGATCCCCTGCAAAATGGCCGCCATGCGAAACAGGTTATAGGCAATGTAGAAATCCCAGTGTTCGAGCCCGCTGAACCCGGTTGCCTGCGAGTACCGCGCGACATACTCCTGTTCGCTTGGGATGCCCAGTGCCTTGAGGTCCAGGCCGGCGATGCCACGCCAAAGTGTGGCCGGTATATGCCAACTCATGCAGTGATAGGCGAAGTCGGCCAGTGGATGACCGAGCGTGGACAGTTCCCAGTCCAGCAGTCCCAGTGCGCGGGGTGCTGTCGGATGAAACACCAGGTTATCCAGACGATAGTCGCCGTGCACAATGGTCGTCAGATCGTCTTGCGGAATATTGTGCGGCAGCCACTCGATCAGTGCGTCAAGCGACGGGATCTCTTCGGTGCGCGTTTCCTGGTATTGGCGGCTCCATCGTGCGATCTGGCGACCAAAATAGTTGCCAGCGCGCCCGAAGTCGCTCAAACCGACTGACTCGGCGTCGACCTTGTGCAGGGCGGCCATGATTCGGTTCATTTCCCAATAGATCTCGGTGCGCGCCGCGGGTGTGATCCCGGGCAGTGACTGGTCGACCATGACCCGCCCATCCAGATATTCCATCAGGAAGAAGGGCGTGCCCACGACCGCGTTGTCATCGCTGTAGACGTAGACCTTGGGGACGGGCACATTGCTACCCTGCAGGGCTTTCATGACACGATATTCCCGGTCAACCGCGTGGGCCGAAGGCAGCAGGGGGCCAGGCGGTTTTTTGCGCAACACAAACTGCCCCGCATCGCTGGTCAGGAGAAACGTCGGGTTCGACTGCCCGCCGGTCAATGCGCGCGCCGTCAGTGTCGCCCGGTTGATCAGTCCAAGCTGGCGCATCCAGTCAGCCAGCGCGGCGGTGTCCAGTTCGGTACCGGTGTTTTCTGGCGCTTGACTCATAGTGAGCTCACCAGGTGTCCCCAGTCGACGGCAACCGTGGCGCCTGTCATGGCGCAGCTGGCGTCTGATGCCAGCATCAGCAAGGGGCCGTCGAGGTCCGACATTTCACAGAACCGTCTGCCTGGCACACGCGATTGCAGGCGTTTGCCCGCGTCGCTGAGCAGGAAGTCCCGGTTCAGGTCGGTGATCACATAGCCTGGCAGCAGGGCATTGACGCGGATATTGTGGCGGGCAAGCTCGAGGGCCATGGATTTGGTCGCCTGAATCACACCTGCTTTCGAGGTGGTGTACGCCACCACGGCGCCAGCCACGCGTTCACCAAGAATGGAAGCGATGTTAATGATGCAGCCAGGCTTGCCGAGCCGGACCATGCGTCTGGCGGCTTCGGTGTCAACCATCCAGACACCCTTCAGATTGGTGTCAATCACGCTGTCCCAGTCGGCCTCGGTCTGCTCCAGCAATGGCTTGGCGACGGTCGTCCCAGCGTTGCTCACCACGATGTCAGGCGCGCCGGCCAGGGCTTCGATTGCGTCAAAGCATGCTTGAACGCTGGCCGCGTCTGATACGTCCAGCGCCACGGCATGGGCCTGGCCACCCGCCTGACGGATTTTGGTGACCAGCGCTTCGAGCTTGTCGACCCGACGGGCCGCCACGAATACTGTTGCACCGGCACTCGCCAGTGTCTGGGCCAGGTGGTGGCCGATGCCACTGGACGCACCCGTCATCAGGGCCGTGCGACCTGCAAGACTGAACAGGGCGGGCAATCGTGCCACGCCAGTTTGGACTTCTTGATTCATGATGTGTGCTTCTGCGCGTGAGTCTGGTCGTGAGTCGGTCTGGGGGCGAGTCGATCTGCCTGTTCAGGAACGTGGTGCGGCGTCCAGGATCTTGCGTGCCATGCTCCAGCGGTGAACCTCGCTCGGGCCGTCATACACCCGGAACGCGCGCATGTCCATGAAAATGCGCATCACGATCGTCTCGCCTGTCACACCCTGGCCACCCAGGATCTGCACACAACGATCGACTACGCGCCACTCTGCTTCAGAACAGGTGACCTTGGCGCGACTGGATTCAAAATTACACGCATTGCCCTGGTCGAGCAACCAGGCGGTATGCCAAATATGCAGTCGCGCGGTATGCAGGTCGATATCGTTGTCCGCCAGCATGAAGCCAACCCCTTCATGCTTGCCCAGCGCCCGACCAAAGGCCTGGCGCGTCCGCGCATATTCCGTGGCGATGTCATGGGCGCGACGGGCCTGGCCCAGCCAGCGCATGCAGTGCGTCAGGCGGGCGGGGGCGAGGCGAACCTGTGCGTACTTGAAACCCTTGCCGATCTCGCCCAGGACGTCCGTTGCCGGAACACGCAGGTTTTCAAATTTCATCACGCCGTGGCCACCGGTAAAGCAACTGTCCATGGCGTCCATCTGCCGATCGATCCGGATGCCGGGGCGATCCATGTCGGTCAGGAACATCGTCGCCGAGCCGTCTTCCATCTTGGCCATGATGATGCAGTAGGACGCACCCTCGGCGCCCGTGATGAACCATTTCGTCCCATGAATCACATAGTGATCGCCGTCGCGTACTGCGGTGGTCAGCATCATCGACGGGTCGGCACCAGCACCTGGATGCGGCTCGGTCATGGCAAAGCAAGAGCGCGTCAGGCCCTGCACCTGGGGACGCAACCAGCGCTCTTTCTGCTCGTGTGACGCAACGACCTCCATCAGATGGATATTGCCCTCGTCGGGCGCGTGAATATTCATGGCGGTCGGGCCCAGGGTCGAATACCCTGACTCTTCAAACATGATCGCTTTGTCGGTATGGTTGATGCCCATGCCACCCATGTCGGGCGATGCGTGTGGTGTCAACAACCCCTCGGCGCGCGCCAGGGCAACCAGTTCGTTACGCAGCGCTTCGGTCGGGCCATGTGCGGTGTTGCGCGGGTCGCGCTCAAAGGGAATGATCTGTTCAGCGATGAAGCGCCGGGTGCGCTCCTGCAGGTCTTTTTGTCGAGCGGTCAGGTTGAAATCCATTTTTTTGTCTCTTCAGTCTTCAAAGGTATTACGCATTGAGCAGGTCGTGATTGCCTGGCGCCTGATACTGGCCGATGCATGCATTGTATGATCGTCGGGATAATTTTTCTTTAATGCTCCCCATTCTTGGACAGGCGTCGCCCATGCGCAGCATTTCACATCCTGGCACCCCGGCGCTACAGCGTACGCAGGTCGTGCCAGCCAGAGCAGAGCAGTTCGACGTCATCCTGCAGGCGGGTCAGTCGTTCTTGAGCGCGATGCGTCAAGCGCTTGCGCCGAGTGGCGTGGTGAGTGCTGCTGTGACCGTGTGGGGTGGGGCGTTTGAACCCTTTTGCTATGTGATGCCCGCGCTGTCACGCACCCCAGCGCACGCCGTTTATTTTAGTGACAGGTTCGATGTGAGCGGGGCCGTTCGCCTTGAAACCGGGACAGTCACCGTCGGCCTGCGCGACGGGGCACTCTGGTTGCACTGCCATGCGATATGGGTAGAACCTGACGGCACGCGGCGCTGTGGCCATCTGTTGCCAGACGACATTTTGGTGTCTGAACCCATCCTGGCCACCGTGAGCGCACTGCGCGGGGCAGCGTTCGAGGTCACACCCGACGCCGAGACTAATTTTTCATTGTTTGTGCCAACCTTGCGTACTGTCGGGGCGAAGGATGACCCGGCCGTGTCCGCAACCTGCCTGGCAGCACCACCTGCAGCACAACTTACAGCACCGCATGCAGCACCCCAGGCAGAACCTCGCACCGCGATCGCGTCCCGCCCCGTGCTGGCCGTGCGACTATCGCCCAACGTCGACGTGTGTACTGCGCTCGAACAGATTTGCGCCGACCACGGCATCACGCGCGCCGTGGTGCGCGGTGGGGTGGGGAGCACCGTGGGTGCCGCGTTCGACGATGGCCGGATCGTGGAACCATTCGTCACGGAGTTGTTAATTCGCAGCGGTCGGATTGAGCCGGAAGCCCCGGGTGCGCTGGTGGCCCGCCTGGACATCTCGCTGGTTGACCATACTGGCGGCATCGCCGAGGGGCGACTGCTGCGCGGCGCCAATCCGGTCCTCGTGACGTGTGAGCTCGTCCTTGAGCCTTTTTGATCGTGCGTGCGCGGTTAGTCCTCACCGACCTGAATGCAATCAGTTCCTGGTCTGGTCACGGTCAACGTAAAGTTGCGTGACGTAAGACTTGTTATGTGGGCCACCATCGACAGTCAGCGCGGCACCGTTGACATAGGACGCGCGCGGCGACGCCAGAAAAATCACCACGTTGGCAATATCAGACGGCACACCCCAGGTTTGCCCTTTCGGCACGGACGTGGACTCAAGACCCTGTCGTTTGGCGATGGCAGTGTCCGATTCCCACTTGCCGCCGGCCGCCTGGCTTTCCCACAGTTGCATGCGCTCTTCAGACTTCACCACACCCGGCACGACACAATTCACGCGGATACCGAAATCAGCCAGTTCCGTCGCGAGGTCGATGGAAAACCGGACTTCGGCGGCCTTGGCCGGGCCTGTGCAACTGGACCCGGGCGGAAAATTGCCGCGCAGCGCCGTACGCCCCGAGATGTTGATGATCGACGCTGCACGGGAGGCCTTGAGCAGAGGAAGTGCGCGTTGGGAAACGCGAAATTGCGAGAAAAAATTCATCGCCATCCCTGCCTGCAGGTCGTCGTCGGTCACTTCGGCAAAGGGTTTGTAGATTCCCGTGCCGGCATTGTTGACCAAGACATCCAGTCTTGCGTGCCGTGTCTGGATCTCGCCGATCAACATGTCGATATCCTGCAGGCTGGTCACGTCGGCGCGCACGGCATGGATCGATCCACCGTTCGCCGGTGAAATCGATCGAACCGCCTCAGCCAGTTTGTCCGGGCGTCGTGCACAGATAATCACGTGCGCGCCCTCTTCGGCAAAGGCTCTGGCCGTGGCCAGGCCGATGCCTTCGCTGCCACCCGTGACACACACAACCTGACCAGTCAGTTCGAGATTCATCTTGGTTCACTCTGCCTTGATATTGAGGCGTTTCACAATTTCTGCGAAGCGCTTGATTTCAGCTTTAAAGAAAGTTTCCAACTCTGCGGGCGTGGAATAGGCTGACTCTGCGCCCTGCGTGGCCATGCTCTGGATGACTTCGTCCTTGGCGAGCGCCGTCTTGGCTGCGGCGTTCAGAATATCAATGGTTTGCTTGGGCGTGCCACCTCGCGCAAAGAGCGCATACCACTGTGAAAACTCCAGATCTTTGAAGCCAGCTTGTGCCATCGTTGGCACGGTTGGCATCGAGGGCGCGCGATTGGCGCTGGCTACGGCGAGTACCAAAATTCTGCCCGCCGCGAAAAGGGGGGCAGCCGAGGCGACGCCAATAAAGGCCATGGGCA
The DNA here is from genome assembly GCA_903821335.1 of uncultured beta proteobacterium. Taxonomy (GTDB): domain Bacteria; phylum Pseudomonadota; class Gammaproteobacteria; order Burkholderiales; family Burkholderiaceae_B; genus Zwartia. The sequence goes on along the minus strand of CAIJKV010000103.1, from coordinate 4,626 downwards.
CCTGACCACCGGCGGCATCGGCCACGGCCGGCGCATCTCCTTTGTAGGGCGCATGCACCATGTCCAGATGCGTGGCGGCCTTGAACGCCTCGCCCGCGAGATGCCCGGTGCCGCCTATCCCACTGCTACCAAACGCGAGTTTGCCAGGATTTTTTTTGCCGTACGCGATGAGTTCAGCCACCGTGTGGACGCCTAACTTTGGGTCGACCGCAAGTACGATTGGGACATAGCCGATCATGCTGACCGGCGCGAAGTCCTTGACCGGGTCATAGGGCAAGTTGGGATACAGACCGGGGTTGGTGCCATGCGTGGCGCTGTTGCCCATCAGCAGTGTGTAGCCGTCAGGCGCCGACTTCGCCACATAACTGGCCCCGACGATGCCGTTTGCGCCGGTCTTGTTGTCCACGACGATACTGGTATTGAGTGCCATGCCCATATGCTGGGCCATCAGTCGGGTCAGGTAGTCGTTGGCACCACCCGGCGCGTAGGGCGATACCGACTGGATGGCTTTATCCGGGAAGGCTGCGTGCGATGTTCCCGTCAGTACCGCGCACCATAACATCAGGCAGGCAGCGAGGCGTCTGATCAACTGTTTTGATTGCGCGGGGGGTGTGCGTGTAAACATTGAAGTCTCCATTGCCAGTCGGCGTGTTATTTTTGTCGTACGAAATTTTTTCGTCACGGCTCGCATCATGTGTGCAGGGAAAGTGTACGCAGATATTTGCCGGATGTGTCAGGCGAGGTTGCGTCCAGCCGGGACATGCTGGCAGAATCAGATTGACTTTCTCAATATAAAAATTGTGCCCAGGGGTTGGTGCAACGCAACAATAATAAAATGAGAACGAAAAAAATAGCAGCACTGTAAAAAAATGGGACAGCACAATGAGCAATATTTGTCAGGACCGGGTGGTCATCGTGACGGGCGCGGCGCGCGGCATTGGGCGTGAATATGCGCTGCATCTGGCCGCCCAGGGTGCCAAAGTCGTGATAAACGATATTGGCACGACTCGCGATGGTCATGGCCGTGATGATTGCGCTGCGCAGGCCGTGGTACAGGAAATCCAGGCTGCGGGCGGCCAGGCCATCGCCAACAGCGATGACATCTCAAGCTGGCAAGGCGCGCGCAACCTGATTGAAAGTACGGTCGCACATTTCGGTGCCTTGCATGCATTGGTGAACAACGCGGGTATCCTGCGTGACCGCATGATGGTCAACATGGAGGAAAGCGAATGGGATGCGGTCATCAACGTTCACCTCAAAGGAACGTTTGCGCCCGCCCATCATGCGGCCGTGTACTGGCGCAACCTTCAAAAGCAGACTGGTCTGCCCGCCTCGGGTCGTATTATCAATACGACTTCGTCGTCGGGCTTGTTCGGCAACATTGGCCAGACAAATTACGGAGCAGCCAAAGCTGGTATCGCAGCCATGACCGTCATCGCCGCGCGCGAACTGGGCCGTTATGGCGTCACGGTCAACGCGATCTGCCCGCATGCGCAGACTCGCATGACCGAAAGCCTGCGCGAACGCACACCTGAGGAGATCGAAGCACGCCATCCACGCTGGATCGCGCCCGTCGTGGTCTGGCTGGCCAGCGCCGACAGCGATGACGTCACCGGCCGCGTATTTGAAGTCGGCGGTGGCTTTCTTGCCGTGCTGGAAGGATGGCACCGCGGTCCCGCGGCGCAGCCCATGGACGATCCCGCAAAAATCGGGCCCATCCTCAAGGACCTGGCAGCGCGCGCACGCCGTAATGCCGACATGAAAGGCAACGACCTGGACTGAAGATGGTCGACAAACGCGTCAACACCCTTGCCCAGGCTGTGCAGGGCATCCATGATGGAGCCGTATTGATGGTCGGTGGCTTTGGCACGTCCGGGCGTCCTGTTGCGTTGCTCGGCGGGGTACTGGAACTTGGTGTGCGTGATCTGACCATCATCGCGAATAACGCAACCACCGGCACGGATATTATTGGCGACCTGATGCGTGCGGGCCGTATCCGCAAAGTGGTGTGCTCGTTCCCCCGTGGCCTGCACGGCAAGACGATTTTCGATGAACTCTATGCGGCCGGAAAAGTTGAACTTGAACTTGTACCGCAGGGCACTCTCGCCGAGCGCATCCGTGCGGGGGCGGCGGGCATTGGCGGCTTTTACACCCGCACGGGCGCTGCGACCGAATTGGCCAAGGGCAAGGAAACACGCGTCATCCGGGGGCAGGAGTATGTGCTTGAAGAGCCGCTGACGGCAGATTTTGCACTCATCCTGGCGCATCAGGGAGACCGTTGGGGCAACCTCGTGTATCACCGTGGCGCACGTGTCAACAACCCGGTGATGGCGGGTGCCGCATCGGTCGCCATTGCACAGGTCAGTCAGATTGTCGAGCTTGGCGCGCTCGATCCCGAACACATTGTCACGCCCGGCGTCTTTATCGACCGGCTGGTGGAACTCTGATGGATCATCGTATCAGTCGCCAGGACATGGCGCGCATTGCGGCCGCTGATATTCCGGACGGTAGCTGTGTCAATCTGGGAATTGGCGTCCCCACGCTGATTGCCGATTTTGTGCCCGTTGGTCGTGAACTCATGGTCCATAGCGAGCAAGGCCTGCTCGGTCTGGGGCCCAAGGCCGCAGCCGGTCAGGAAGATCACGATGTCGTCAATGCCGGCAAAATGCCCGTCACGCTGGTGCCCGGTGCTTCTGTCTTTAGTCACAGTGACTCGTTCCTGATGATCCGAGGCGGGCACATTGATATTGCCTGCCTCGGTGCTTTTCAGGTTGCCGCAAATGGCGACATGGCCAACTGGTCAACCGGCGCGTCGGACCAACTCCCGGCGGTGGGTGGCGCCATGGACCTTGCTGCAGGCGCTGCGCAGGTGTGGGTGTTGATGGAACACTGTCAGAAAGATGGCAGCCCCCGCATACTTGAACGTTGCACTTATCCATTGACGGCAGCCGGATGCGTGGATCGCATCTACACTGATCTGGCGGTGATTGATGTGACACCGGAGGGACTGGTGGTGCAGCGCATCGCCCACGGCCTGGCCTTTGAAGCGCTGCAGCGTCTGACCGGCGCGACGTTGCACGACAGTCCGAATTGTCAACCATACCGTCTGCAAGTTTGACACCCACAACACTTACAATCATCAGAACCCAATGGAGACCACAATGCTAGAAGTCGATACCCCCTATGACATGGAGTCACATGTCGGTAAAAAGATCGGCACCAGCGACTGGTTGCTGATAGACCAGGAACGTATCAATGACTTCGCACGGATCACTGGCGACGAAAACTGGATTCACGTCGACGTCGAACGCGCCAAGCGTGAGTTACCAAATGGCTTGACGATCGCGCATGGACTGCTGACATTTTCCCTGTTGCCCTATCTCGGCGGCAAGATCCTGAACATTCGCGAGCGATCGCGTGGTGTCAATTACGGTTCGAATAAATTGCGCTTCACTGCGCCGGTCCAGGTGGGATCGCGCATCAGACTCCACCGTACACTAGTCAAATACGAAGTCGCTGAGGGCGGGGCTCGCCTGACCTTCAGCAATGAAATCGAGATCGAAGGTTCCGCACGTCCGGCGCTGGTCGCCGAGACGATTTCCATGATGTACGCAAAGGGCAAATAATGGCCGCCAAAAAGCAGTCCCCCTACGCCACCTACGTTGGCTACCTGAACCAGGGCAAACTCGCCTATCAGTTCAGTCCGGTTGCGGATAAAGCCGTATTTTTCCCGCGCGAGTTCTGTCCGTTTTCCGGTCAGGACTGTCTGGAATGGCGCGAAAGTAAAGGCGTCGGCACGGTCTACAGCACCTCGGCCTTGCATACGCGCGATGCCGCGCCTTATAACGTGGCACTGATTGATGTCGACGAGGGCTTTCGGTTGATGAGTCGTGTCGAGCAGATCCCCGCCGAGCAAGTCAGGATTGGCATGCGTGTGCAATTCAAGGTCCACGCTCCCGAAGGCGATGATCCCTATCCTGTTTTTGTACCGGTGACGCTATGATGAATCCTACGTTTGGTCGTGGCCGCGCGGCCATTGTTGGTGCAGCGGAGTCTGATCTTGGCGAAGTGGGTCCCGGATATTCGGCGATGGATCTGATGGCTCAGGGCGTGCACCGTGCCTTGGCCGATGCAGGGTTGACGACCCGCGATGTCGACGGTATTTTCAGCGCCGCAGCACAAAGCCGCTTTTCCAGCATGGCTCTGGCGGAATACCTGAAGTTGCCCGAGGCATACATTGAGTCGACCGCAACGGGTGGCTCGTCCTTCATGGGGCATCTTGCCAAGGCACAAATGGCCATTGCTTCGGGCGCTTGCAGCGTCGCCGTAGTGGCCTATGGCAGCACGCAGCGTTCACTGGGTCGCAAGAACACCAGCGTTCCTGAATACAACCCGTACGAATCGCCTTTCAAGCCATTCTTGCCGCCGACGGCTTACGCAATGGCCGCGGCGCGGCACATGCATGAATTTGGCACGACCCGCGAGCAACTTGCCGAGGTGGCGGTCGCCGCCAGACAATGGGCGTTGCTCAACCCGGCGGCCTGGGAGAAGAAACCCCTTTCAATCGCCGACGTTCTCGGTTCCCGCATGGTGAGTTTCCCCTTGACCGTGCGTGATTGTTGCCTG
>CAIJKV010000102.1 GCA_903821335.1 uncultured beta proteobacterium | reverse complement strand
GGGGTACTTGGAACGGACGGCGCCCACGACATTGCGAATCGACATTGGCGTGGCCCAGGCCATGGTGTCAGCCAGCGACAGCGTTTCAATTTTCAGATCGGCTTCTTGTGCCAGGTCAAATACCTGCTTGACCATTTCCAGCACGCGCGCCACCGAGATGTCGCCTTCAAAGTTGCAACCGAAGGCCGCCATGATGCTCGCGCGGTTCACCGTGATGTGGTAGTGCTTGAACATGCCGATGATGGAACGTACCGCTTCGACGTTTTGCGCAAGTGTCCGCTTTTGATTGCGAAGCAGGAATTTCTCGGACGCGGTCAGCGACAGAGATCCCCGGATATCGAGCTTACCGGTTGCGATGGCGCGCTCCAGCCCCTTGTCGTTGAGCCAGAGACCGGTATAACGCACGCCGGGCTTACGCGTGAAGCCGCGTGCGACTTCGTCGGCGTCGGCCATGGTCGGAACTGCCTGGGGGTTGACGAACGACGTGACCTGGATTTGTTCGAGACCTGTTTGGGAAAGGCTGTCGATCAGTTCGATCTTGCGGGCTGTGGGGATTGGACCCTTTTCAATCTGGAACCCCTCGCGAGGACCTTCTTCGAGAATGCGTACGCGCTTAGGCAAGTCTGACATGTCGGCTCCGATGAAATTTTCGTTTGAGGTTAAACCCTGCGCGAACCCATTGTCAACGCATCGTCAATGCGTCGTCAACGCATCGCCAACGCATCGTGCCTGCGGTACGGGGCACAACGGTCGACCACCCTTTGCAAGCAATGTTTGACAATGATTCAACGAAGAATTAGGATTGGTCAGGATATCAAGTAGTTAATTTGCACTGCAAATAAGAATGTAAATGGCTGGTTGAATATCCCGACAGATAAAAAACAAAATAACTGCCAGCATATGGCAGGAGACAAAGCAAAAAAATGCGATCCAGACTCTTGTGGAAAGCGACTTCGGTCACACGCGCCTGCACGGTTGGGGCGTGTCTTTTTTCGACCGGTTTTACCGTGCTGCGTCGCAGCACGAATTTTGCGCAAGGTGTGCAATGAACGCAGAGCGTGTCGGCAGCCTGTTCTGGATATTGTTTGGTGCCGGCGCAATCTACGGTGCCTTAGACCTTGGACTGGGGACGATGGGGCAACCCGGCTCGGGCTTTCTCACCTTTGTCGCTGGCTCGTTTGTCACGGCCATGGCGGTCGTGGTGTTCCTCCAGTCGCTGCGGGTCGATCGCGCCGCACAGATGCGTGTCTCGCAACTATGGCTAGGGGTGAAATGGCATCGCACGATCATCATCACACTGCTGACGGCACTGTTCATCGCTGTCTTCGAAACACTCGGTTTCTTTATCTGCAGTTACGCATTGCTTGTCACGATCATGCGATGGCTCGAGGGCTTAAGCTGGAAAATATCTCTGCTTGTTCCAGCGGTCACTATTGTTTCGACTTACGTCCTCTTTAAAACCATCCTGAAAATTTCGCTTCCGGCGGGAATTTTCGGATTTTGACCCGGCCTCGACCCCCATGGATTTGACTGACAACATTCTGAACGGATTTGCTGTCGCCCTGCAGTGGCACAACCTTCTGTTCTGCTTTGTTGGCGTGCTGATCGGAACACTGATCGGCGTCTTGCCGGGACTGGGTCCGGTTGGTGCGATGTCGATCTTGTTGCCCATCACGTTTGGCATTTCGCCGGTCACCGCCATCATCATGTTGTCGGGCATTTATTATGGTGCGCAGTATGGCGGCTCCACCACGTCCATTCTGGTGGGTATCCCGGGTGAGGCCGCCTCGGTCGTGACCACGATCGACGGACACCAGATGGCGCTGCAGGGCAGGGCAGGTCCAGCCCTGGGAATCGCCGCCTTCGGTTCATTCATTGCGGGCACCCTCAGCATTGTCGGCCTGATGCTGCTGGCGCCGCCCCTCGCGTCCCTGGCCTTGCGTTTTGGACCGCCCGAATACTTTGCCCTGATGGTGACCGGGCTGGTGATCCTGACCTATCTTGCGCAGAAGTCGATGCCGAAATCCCTGATGATGGCGGGCGTCGGTGTGCTGCTGAGTGTGGTCGGACTTGACACCATGACGGGCTTGCCCCGGTTCACGATGGGCGTGCCGGACCTGCTGGACGGCGTTGGGATCGCGCCGCTTGCCATGGGGCTGTTTGGCATTTCAGAAATACTGCTCAATGTCGAGAAGACCATCAAGCAAGGTGTGGTGGTCAGTAACGTCAAGAACCTGCTGCCTAATCGTGCCGACTGGAAAGCATCGGCCATGCCCATCGTGCGCGGTTCGATTTCCGGATTTTTGCTCGGCATCCTGCCGGGTGGCGGGGCGGTGCTGGCCTCGTTCATCTCGTATGGAATGGAAAAGCGCCTGTCCAAAACGCCCGAGCAATTCGGTCACGGTGCGATTGCTGGGGTGGCGGCCCCCGAGGCTGCCAACAATGCCGCTGCGCAGGCGGCCTTCATTCCGCTGCTGACGCTGGGCGTGCCCGCCAACGCGGTAATGGGCATTTTGCTGGGCGCCCTCATGATCCACGGGATCACGCCTGGCCCGATGATGATAGAAAAAAATCCAGAACTGTTCTGGGGAACCGTCACCAGCATGTATTTGGGCAACATCATGTTGCTGGTGCTCAATTTGCCGCTGATTGGCCTGTGGGTGCGTTTGCTGCGCGTGCAGTATGCCGTGTTGTTTCCACTGATCCTGTTTATTGCGCTGATCGGCGCCTATGTCATCAACAGCAGCGAGAATGACCTGTACCTGATGTTGTTTTTCGGCGTGGTCGGTTACTTGATGCGCAAATTCGAATATGAGCCTGCACCGCTGATACTCGCCTTCGTCCTGGGCCCGATTCTTGAAGACTCGCTGCGTCAGTCGCTGATTATCTCGGGTGGCAGCATGGCGATTTTTGTTTCGCGTCCGATTTCCGCCGGGTTTCTGTTCGTGGCGGCGTTGTTGCTTTTGAGTGCGTTGTTGCCTGGCGTGCGCCAGAAGCGAAACCAACTCGTCGAGGCCGCAGATGAGGACGCCTGAATTGAATGCCTATCGTGTGGGGTTGCTGAAACAATGAAACCGAAATCTGACGCGTCGGTGCGTAACCAAACGTGGGACCTTGAGGCCGATGTCGTGGTGGTGGGCTTTGGTGGCGCGGGTGCGGCGACTGCCATCACGGCGGCCGAGGCGGGCGCAAGCGTCATCCTGCTGGACAAAGCACCGAAAGGCCAAGAGGGCGGCAACACCCGTGTGGCCGCGCAGGGCTACTTGAATACCTCGTCGCCGATTTCCGCCCGCGCCTACCTCAATGCTCTGTGCGGTCCGCACCCGGTGCCTCAAGATATGGTGCAGACCTGGGCCGAGGAAATGTGCCACAACAACGCATGGTTTGCGCAGATCGGCGGTGACCCCCAGGAACATCAGCATCAGCCGGCAGGGATTGAATTTCCTGACTTGCCGGGTTCAGATTGTGTGCACAAGTTCCACCACGGCGATGTGCTCGGCTATTCAAAGACCTGGGAAATGCTGGCGCAGGCCGTCGCGGCACGCCCCATCGACGTGCACTATGCGACACCCGGCAAACGGTTGATCCAGGACCGCCTGACGCAGGAAATTATAGGAATCGTGGCCGAATCGGGCGGCAAGGAAATTCGCATCAACGCCCGCAAGGCGGTGGTCCTGACCTGTGGAGGTTTTGAAAACAATCAGGAAATGATTCGGAATTACCTTCCAGGTGTGCATAGCTGCTACACCTCAGGTACGCCCTATAACGAAGGCGACGGTATTCGCATGGGTATGGAAGTTGGTGCCGACCTGTGGCACATGAACAATTATGCCGGCCCGTCGATGGCACTGAAGGTGCCTGAATTTCCAACGACTTTTTCCATGATGGCCCTGCACTTTTCCCATGAAATCCCGGGCGGGATGATTGTCGTGGGCCCGGATGGCAAGCGCTTCACCGATGAAAAGTACAAGACACGGCATGGCAAGGTCCGTAAGTCCGGCACCTGGGCGGCTTTGCACACGCCCTGTCCGATGTATCTCATTTTTGATCAGACGATGTTTGGTGCCGGCCCGATCTATGACGGCAAGCCTACACACGGCTGGACCCAGATCATGAGTGGTTATCACTGGAGTCAGGATAATCAGGAAGAACTCAGGAAAGGCTGGATCAAGACGGCACCAACCCTCAAGGACCTGGCAGTGCTGCTAGCGCTGCCGGTCAACAATCTGCGTGATTCGGTTGCGCGCTGGAATCAGTTTTGTGTTGCACGCGAAGACCTGGATTTCGGTCGCACCAAGATGGTGACCCCGTTTGATGGCGGCCCGTACTACGCCGTTGAGCTGTCGCCGTCGATGCTCAACACCCAGGGTGGCCCGCGCCGCAATACCCGTGCGCAGATCGTGCGGCCCGACGGCACGCCGATCCCCAGGCTGTACAGCGCCGGGGAACTGGGTTCGATCTACAGCTATCTGTACCAGGGAACGGGCAACATAGGCGAGTGCTTTGCGTTTGGCAGAATTGCCGCGCGCAATGCAGTGGCCGAAACGCCCTGGACGTGAGCGAGCCGCAGTCAGTGCTTCACTTGGCAGCAGCTGAATATTTTCCGGTGAGTTGAGGGGTCGCCACACCTTCGAGTTTGAGTTCCTGGCGTTCGAGTCGAGTCTGGCGTGCCCAGGTGCGCTTGAGGTCATCGCGTACGTTGATATGCAGTCGGCCCATGCCCTGGACTTCGAGTTCAACCTTATCGCCGTCCTGGAAGGCACTGAGCCCCCGATGATTGGTGCCGGTGGCCAGGACATCACCCGGTTCAAGGGTGTGAATGGAACTGACCCATTCAATGCAGCGTGGAATGTTGTGCGCCATGTCGCTGGTATTGAAATGCTGCATCAAGACCTCGTTGACCCAGAGCTTGACGTGCAGATTGTGCGGGTCTTCGATCTCGTCGGCGGTCACCAGGAAGGGGCCAATGGGCGAAAAGGTGTCGCGTGACTTCATCTGGAAAAACACATTGCCGTCTGGCCCTAACCCCCGCGCGGAGCCATCAATAAAATTCACGTAGCCAAAGATGTGCTGCATGGCATCTTTGGCCGCCACGTTTGAGGCGCGCTTGCCTATGACCAGCGCCAGTTCGGCCTCACCCTCGAATATCGTGGCCGGGACGTCAGGCAGGACCATCGTGTCGCGATTGCCGATGATGCCGACCGACGCCTTGTGGAACGCGTTGATCGGGGCGGGCGCGGCACGGGTGCCGTCTTCCATGTAATTCACGGCCATACAGACAATGTTGGCGGGCTTGGGCAGCGGCGGACGAATCTTGACTGAACGCAGATGCACGCCAGTGCCTTTTGCCACGGCGTCTTCAAGGCGACCCTTGTAGTCGTCGAAACGTTCAATCAGGCCGCTGATCAGGTTGTGTGGACCGGTATGGGGGATGTCTGCCACGACATCGGTGACGTCGACAACGTCCGTGCCTTTAACTATTCCCAGTCTGAAATCGTTAAAAAATAAAATCTTCATGGCGTTGTCTCCTGATTGAAAAATGGTCGAACGGCCTGATTGGGTGACAAGATTCAGGTCTCGCTTCGATCATAAAACTATACAGCAGCAGGCAGGCTGTTCGTGACGGTATCGAAAATTTGTACGTGCGAAAGTTTTGGAATTGGCGGTGGCAACGCCATGCATGATGCGCACACTCTATTCGCCATGCAAATTGAATGTTCGTTTTATATTGCATCGAAAGGAATCACGGGCATTACAGCGCAGGTTTTTTACACAGGCATTTGAAAATCATCAACAAATTGTGCCCCACAGCGCCCAAAACAAGCTGATCACACGAGATCTTTATGCTAGGATGTTTTGCAAAATATGCAATGAATATGCAATGAATATGCAATGAATATGCACTGAATTTGCATCAAGCACGTAGCAGGCAAAATAGAAAAAATCAGTCAATCACGCAGACAAATTTGAGACAAAACGGGGCCGCGCTCAGTCGTCCTGTTTGAACTCGCGACATGACGGCCAGGCTGTCCGAAGTGACAGGCAGCGCGCGCGGTCGATACAGGGAGGTTAGATTCATGGATTTCGGTTACACGCCAGCACAAGAACAGCTACGCCGGGACGTGCTCGGCTTTATTCGTACCCACCTGACGCCAGACGTGGTCGCGGAAATGGACGAAGCGGAAGAAGCTGTCGAGAGCAGCAACCGCGAACGGCATCCTGGCAAACGCGGCCCCCTGGTGAGCGCGTTCTTTGACAAAATCTGCGAACGAGGATGGCTGGGTTACAGCTATCCAAAAGAGTACGGCGGTCAGGACGGTGATCGTGTCAGCCAGAACATCATTGAAGAAGAGTTCCTGCGCGTCGGCATCAACATCAGCCTGGCCGGCAGCGGGGCCCCGGCGATCATGGCCGCTGGCACTGCAGAGCAAAAGGCGTACTTCTTGCCCAAGCTCATCAAGATGGACTGTTACTTCGCACTCGGGTTTACTGAACCCAACGCGGGTGCCGATCTTGCCGCGCTGAAATGCCGTGCCATACGCGATGGCGATCACTTCGTGATCAACGGCCAGAAGATGTACACGACGTCGGCGCATTTTGCGACCCACATCTACCTGATGGCCCGCACCGACCCCGAAGCCAGTCGTCATGATGGCATTTCAATCTTTATCTTCCCGATGGACACCCCCGGGTTGACCGTGCGGCCGTTGTGGACCATCCAGAACAATCCACGCGCACCGCGCGGCACGACGTACGGCGACGCGCGCAGCAATGAAGTGTTTTTTGAAAACGTGCGCGTGCACGAGTCCACCCTGCTTGGCAAAGAAAACGCTGGCTGGCGTGTCGGTTCAATGGGCCTGAACCTGGATCGCGTGGGGGCTTCGCGCTACCTGCGCTCGGTCAGGCGTGACGAGGACATCGTCAACTGGGTCAAGAGCAATGATTTTGATGGCTATGCGCCCGCCAAAGATCCGGCCATTCGCGACAAGATCGCGGACCTCTGGATTGAAGCGCAGGTCTGTCGGTTGATGACCTTACGCAGCATGTCGATTGTGCAGCATGGCGGCAACTTTACCTACGAGGGCTCGGCAGAAAAGGTCTGGTCGCCGGAACACGGTGTGCGCACCACCGAGGCGATCACCCAGATACTGGGACCCTATGCGCAACTCACCAACGGTTCGCCGTTTGCGATTGAGAAGGGCATCTTTGCGCACAACACGATGGGCGCTTTCCAGTCCGGCATCAACCACGGCAGTGTGCAGATCATGCGCGATCAGGTCGCCAAACGCGGGCTTGAGTTGCCTTCGCAGCGCCGATCGCAAAAGGCCAAATAGGTTGGTTGTCCACCACTACCCAACCGCTACCCAATCGCTCAGTAACAGACACGCTTAGGATCGAATATGGACGTTTTGTTGACAGATGAAGAGATGATGGTTTCTTCCACCGCGCGTGAGTTTCTCGAAGGAGAATGCTCAACCGCCCTGGTTCGAAAAATTGAGGAAGATTTAAAAGGCTATGCGCCAGAACTCTGGGCAAAAGCGGCCGAGATGGGCTGGACTGGCATGTGCCTGCCCGATGCATTTGGCGGTCAGGAATTGCCCCTGGTGTACCTGGGCCTGGTCATGCAGGAAGTCGGCCGCGCGCTGGCACCCATACCGCTCTTGAGTACCGCTGTGGCTTCCATCGCCTTGGCGCGTGCAGGGTCACCCGAGCAAAAGGCCCGCGTTCTGCCTGGCGTAGTCGAGGGCAAGACCATCATGACCTGGGGGTTTTCTGAAAAAGATCCGCGGTTCCTGCCATCGACCGTACACATGACCGCAGTCGCCGAGGGCGATCATTTTGTGCTCAACGGGTCCAAGATGTTCGTCGATAATTTTGCTGCGTCGGACTATTGCTTGCTGGCGTGCCGCACCTCGGCGACGACGCCGGCCGGCGAGGGGTTGACGCTATTGCTGGTCGACAGCCGTTCCGAGGGCATCTCGAACATTCCCCTGAAAACACTTGCCCGGGACAGCCAGTCTGAAGTGATCTTCAACAATGTGCGCGTGCCCAGTGCCAATCTGGTGGGCCAGTTGAACCAGGGCTGGCCGGTCATGCAAGACATGCTGGACCTGGCGACTGTCTTGCTGACCGCCCAGATGCTGGGCGCGACCCGCATGGACGCGGAAATGGCCATCGACCATGCCAAGTACCGTGAAGCGTTTGGCCAGCCGATCGGTGCATTCCAGTCTATCCAGCACATGTGTGCGGACATGATCATCTGGATCGACGGTGGCGAGTTGCTGACCTATGAGGCGCTCTGGAAAATGGACATGGGCATGCCGGCACGCGTCGAAGTGTCGCAAGCCAAGGCGTTCTGCAACGAGAAGTGCGTGGCGGTGGTGCGCAACTCCCAGTCCATTCATGGCGGCATCGGTTTCATGATGGAATTTGACCTGCATTTGTGGCTCAGGCGGGTGACGGCGTGGGCGACCCGGTTGGGAACCAGTTTTGAACACCGCGAACGCGTGGCACATGCGTTGCTCGATTGCCCGGGTCAAGTGGTGCTGGGTCAGCCGGTTCCGCCGGTGCCGGGTTAATGCGGATTCAACCCGAGTTGCAGTCACCCAACACTGCAACTCAACACTGCAACTCAACACTGCAACTCAACACAGCCACCCAACATAGCCACCCAACATAGCCACCTAACCTAGCCAACCAACATGGCCACCGAACATGGCCACCGAACATGGCCACCGAACATGGCCACCAATTCTTCAACCATCGTTCGGGCCTGTGGTCTTGGCCCGACCTGAGAAGTTAACTAGTCTGGAGCATTAAATGATGAAGTGTCTTGTATGCGGAAAAGCGATCGACCTGGAAGACG
>CAIJKV010000101.1 GCA_903821335.1 uncultured beta proteobacterium | reverse complement strand
GAATAAACCGTCAATCGTCGTCGCCGCAAATCGTGGCCTCGGTGCCCTGCACGAGCACGGAACCAGAAACTTAGTCTATGCTGTCGCATCGCATCCGGGTTTTGCAGGGTTCCCAATGGCCACTCGCCCCGACGACACGACTAAACGCCTGTCACGGAATTACATCTTCACCATTTGGATCGGTGCAACAGTGCTCATTGCGAGCATTCTGCTGGTGTCCCTCTTCGCACTCTATCAGTTGCGTACTTATGCTTTGGATCAAGCCTCGCTTGTTGCTAAGAATCTTGCCACATCTGTGGATCAAACATTTGATAGTTTGATTGGCGCGGTCCATAACTCCCTTTTCGCGGTCGGTGATGAGCTCACAAGACAATTGGCCACCGGCCGCCCAGACGCAACCTCCATCAACGTGTATTTCCAGCGGCAAACAAAGCGTGTTCCCTACGTCAGTTCTATTCACGCAACGAATGAACTGGGCGATATTGTCTACGGGCCTACTCTGCGACAGCCTCCTATTAATATTGCGGACCGCAATTATTTTGTCTCCTTGAAAAACGACACCAACAATACCCTGTTGGTGTCCAAGGCAATATTTTCTCGGGTGGGTCAAGAATGGGTGTGGCTATTTGGAAGCCGGTTCAATCATGCAGATGGATCTTTCGCTGGCATAGTCGTTGCAGAACTCAAGCTTAGCGACCTGGACAGGATGCTGGAAACAATTCAGCTTGGTGGTGCCGTCGGAAACGTGATTGCGGTACGAGACGAGGAGCTGTTATTGGTCACTCGCAACGCAGTTGGAGCCAAGAACACGGTTCCTCCCGGGGTCAAAGGAATGTCTGACGATTTGACCCGTGCCTTAAAAATAAACAGGAACTCGGGCAACTACATCGGGGGACTCACGAGCGTTGATGGCATTGAACGCGTCTATTTTTATAATCGCAATCCAACTTATGGGTTTCTTGCAATCGTCGGCATATCCGTCGTGTCTGCTCTGGCCGATTGGCAACATGAAGCCTGGGTATTTTTCTGGTTTGTATTAGGCGCGGTCTTGTTGGTGTACGCATTCGCCCATCATTTGATCAAGGCGTTCAACCGCCAGGCAACTGATTTAGCGCAACTGGCTGCAGAACAGAATCTGTCTCACACTCTTGAGTTTTATGACCCGCTTACGCAGCTGCCTAATCGCCACATGTTGATGGATCGCCTTGTCCAAGCGATAGCATCCAGCAGGCGGTCCGGCAAAGGTGGTGCGGTACTGCTCATTGATCTCGACAATTTTAAAGTTCTGAACGACAGTAAAGGCCTTGAACAAGGTGATCTACTTCTGAAACAAGCCGCCCAACGGATCCAGCGTTGTGTTCAAGAGGGCGACACGGTCGCGCGCGTGGGTGGCGACGAATTCGTGGTGATCCTTGAGGACTTGGTTGACCATCCTGCGGAGGTTGCGACGCAGGCTGAACAGCTTGGCAACAAGATTCTGATGGAGTTGGGTCAACCATATCGGCTCGGCGAACACGCATACACCGGTTCAGGCAGCATCGGTGTCACATTATTCAACAAGCACGATCAGTCCGCGGAACAACTGTTGAAGCAAGCCGATATTGCCATGTACCAGGCCAAGCAGGCTGGGCGAAACTGCGTGCGCTTTCTTGACCCTGTCATACAAGCCGAAATTGCTGAACGGGCCACGCTTGAAACCGAATTGCGCAATGCTATTGAAGGCGAACAATTTCAGCTGTACTACCAAATACAAGTCGATCAAGTAGGTCTGCCGTCGGGTGCGGAAGCGTTGATCCGCTGGCTACATCCAGAAAAAGGAATCATTGGACCGCTTCAATTCATTGCGCTCGCAGAGGAAACTGGACTGATTCTGCCAATCGGAGATTGGGTGCTGGAGACCGCTTGCAGCCAGATCAGGAAATGGCAAGATGGCCCAACGACACGCGATCTGGTGATCTCCGTTAACGTGAGTGCGAAACAATTTATACAGTCCGATTTTGTAGAACGTGTGCAAACGACTCTGGTACGCCACTCCATACAGGCCAATCGCCTTGAAATCGAGCTGACCGAAAGTCTTTTTCTGAACAACATTAGTGATGCAATTAAAACAATGAGCGCCTTAAAACAACTGGGTGTCCGCTTTTCTCTTGACGATTTTGGTACCGGATATTCGTCCCTGCAATACCTCAAACTACTTCCCCTTGATCAACTGAAAATCGATCAGTCATTTGTCAAAGATGTCGTTTTGGATCATAACGACAAGGTCATTGTGGAAACCATTATCGCGATGGCCAACGCGCTAGATCTTGGCGTCATTGCCGAGGGTGTGGAAACCTCTCAGCAAAAACAATTTTTGATCGATCACGGGTGCATGCACCTTCAAGGTTATCTTTTTGGCAAGCCAGTCCCAATCGCAGATTTTGAAACGCTGCTTGCATCACACTGATGGATATTTGTGCGTTCAGAGCCAATCACGCTATCTTGTAAATAGTCAAGGTGCACACACACCCAGCAGGCGTATCATTCACTTAAAGGCGGTGAGGTGCCGGGTCTAGTCGATGCATCGTCGGGCTGGTGGTTCACTGTCTGCTTGTGCATTGACTTACGCTGAGACCATGTGACCCTCCAGTTAAATCTCCGTGTGCGATTTTTTCTGATCGCCGCCCTGCTATTCCTCGTCTTTGCAGTGCCTGCGTGGCTTGCGATTCGGTCGCTCGTTGACGGCGTCATGGAGCAATGGGTCGTGCGCTATGCCGAGCAGCAGGCTCGCTACGACAGGACGCGTGTCTTGCGCCCGATTGTCCGGGAGATCAGTCTTGCGCGGCAATTGGCAAGCTCAGCCGCGACGATCGATTTTGCGCATGACCCCAGCAATGCTGCGCTGGAGGCGCGTGCGATTGCCGACATGGAAAACCTTCGACTCAGCTTCAGTGATCAAAGCTATTTTGTTGCATTACTGCGAAATGGGCGTTATTACCACAACAATCGCGCAGGCGAATTTGCCGGTCAGCAGCATCGCTACACCCTCGATCCCAACGCACCCAAGGATTCCTGGTTCTATGGGCAGGTTGGACAGGCGCTCGATCTGCACCTGAACGTCAACCTCGATAAAAGCCTGGGCGTCACGAAACTCTGGATCAATGTTCTGATCCGCGACGGCAAAGAGGTGCTTGGCCTAGCGGGAACCGGGTTTGATCTGACCGAGTTCATTGAAGATGTCGTTGAGCAGGCCACTCCTGGCGTGACCCGACTACTGATCGACCAAGCGGGGGCCATACAAATCTATCGGGATCAGAGTCTCATCGACTTCAGTTCAATTAGTAAATCGAGCGACGAACAAAAAAAGATTGACCTCATATTTGACCATCCTTCCGATGCTGCAGCAGTTCGGGCTGGCATGCATGAGCTGCTGACATCGACTGATAAAGTCATCACGATCCCCGTGCAAATGGGCGGACGGCGCTACTTGGTCGGGTTGGCGCGGCTGGAGAGCATCGACTGGTACGAGATCACCCTGCTGGATCTGGCTGTGCTCATGCCGTTCAGTCAATTTAAAGTGGTACTTGGTGTCTACGCAGTGGCGATGGCGGTCATGCTGCTCTTGTTCAGCCTCGCGATGAACCACTATGTCATCCGACCGATCGGACGCCTGGATCGCGCAATGGCCAATTTTGAAAAAGGCGATGGCGTGCCATCGGACTTAGCAGATTTCGGTACCGGCGAAATCAGGCGGCTCATGCAACGTTTTGCCGAGCTGGCTGAGGTGGTCACCGAGGCAAGGCTGAATCTGGAGTCCAAGGTTCTCCAACGCACGCTGGAACTTGAACGTCTAACCAAGATCGATGTGTTGACCGGCATCATGAACCGGCGCGGAATGACAGAACGCCTGGAGGCCGAGTGCGAGCGCACCGCGCGCGAAGGTGGACGGTTCGGTATTTTGGTGATCGATGTCGATTGGTTCAAGGGTATCAATGACAAGTATGGTCATGTTGCCGGAGATCACGTACTCAAGGCGATTGCGGGACTGATCGAAGGCGAAGTCCGGCCTTACGATGTGGCGTCGCGCTGGGGAGGCGATGAGTTTTTGGTGATGATTTCACCGGCAGATCAGGCGACCGTAGATTCCCTTGGTACACGAATTTGCGCGGCGGTTGGGGACAGCCAGGCCGCACTGGACGACAAGGGGGCACCCGTTCCGATCAGTCTGAGTATCGGCGGACATTTGTCAATGCCGGGCGAAGATGTAAACGCCATACTGATGCATGCTGATCAGGCGCTCTATCAAGCCAAGCGTGCAGGGCGCGGTACATACCAGCCTTAATATTGTCGCCGGACACAAGCTGGGGGTTAGCCGAAAACCGGTGTGGGTTACCCCACAACCGGAGACGACTTTAACCGTCAACCGCAAGAGCCCAGGTGACCGCATGAAGTGCAATAGTCACAACCGTCTTTGCGGATCATTGCGTGTGCACCGCATTCCGGACATTTCTTGCCAGCCATGACCCCTGACTGATCTGAATGCATGCCAGACGATGCGGCGAACGGGTGCGAGTGGCTCGGTTGGCTGGTTCGCTGGGCGATGATGTTCTGGATGGCGTAGGCAGTGGCGGCCACCTCTGATTCATGCCACAGCGGGACCTGCGTGCCATCAGGCTTGGTGTGGGTGCCCAGACGAACGGGACCACGATCCCATGCCACTTTACGCATGTCTCCAAGCGCCCGATCCAGAAACCCGCCACGCGCGGCCAGAGAAAGCATGCGCATGCTGGACGTGATCCATTGCTGTGATTCACCACTTTGCCCGACGGGCATGAAGAATTCGATCGCGCGCTCGACACCCGGTGTGCCGTCTTGTGACGGCATCGGCAAGAACGATACGATGAGATAGAGGGTTTTGAGGCCTTCCTGCGTAAAGTATTCAATCTTTTCTGCTACCGCCGACAACGCCCCTTTCGGTCGCGATTCGATCACGGCGCGCATCGGATCGAGCATAGGCGGGACGGGTTCGGCCGGCGCTGAGTCTGGCTCACTGGCGGAGAGGACAGAACCGAGAATCATGTTTGGCCTGTAGGTGGCCAGGCCCTTGAGCTGCGCCTTCCATGCTTGCAGATACAGCACTTTAAAATCCGCGTACCGGCAATCGGCCGGGACATTCACGGTCTTTGATATGGCGGTATCAACAAAAGGCTGGACAACTTGCATCATGGCGATGTGGTCCGCCGCCGCCATGTCCAGGGCAGACACAAAATACTCGGGCAATTGCTCCAGGTTTCCACCCAGTTCGCGATAAAGTCGCCAGGCATGATCCTCAACCGAATATTCCCGCGTACTGCCGTCCGCTTCGCGCTTTTTGCGTCTGTAACTCCATGAAAAAGGCGGTTCGATACCATTCGAGGCATTGTCGGCAAAGGCAAGACTCACCGTGCCTGTCGGTGCGATGGAAATAAGGTGACTGTTACGAATGCCATACTTGCGAATATTGAACTGAATGTCGTCCGGAAGCCGGCTGGCAAACGTGCCCTGAGCAAGATAGTCCTCTGCACTGAAGGCCGGAAAAGCACCCTTTTCTTTCGCAAGCTCGACCGAGGCAGCGTAGGCGGTGTCGCGCATGCACTCGGCAATCTGAACCGCCACCTCACGGCCATCGTTCCTGTCGTACCGCAGGCAAAGCATGGTGAGTGCATTGCCCAGACCGGTAAAGCCGACGCCAATCCGGCGCTTGGCCTGTGCCTGCTCTTGCTGTTGGGGTAAGGGCCAGAAGGTGACTTCAAGCACATTATCCAGTGCGCGCACTTGTGTGGCGACAGCTTGGCGGAAAGCAGGAAAATCAAAACTCGGCAACCCTGCAAAGCCGAAAGGATTATGCACAAAGCGTGTAAGAATGATGGGGCCGAGGTCGCAACAGCCGTAGGCCGGAAGCGGTTGCTCGCCGCAGGGGTTGGTCGCCTCGATTTGCTCGCAGTAACGCAGGTTATTGTCCCGGTTCATATTGTCGAGGAACAAAATCCCTGGCTCGGCAAAATCATAGGCCGATTGCATGACGGTATCCCACAAGTTTTGTGCGGAGATCGTGCGATACACCCACATGCCGTCGCTACGCTTGAACGCGCCGGTTTCAACGATTTCCTTGCTGGGTATTGCCGTATGGGTAAGTTCCCACGGCGCATTGCTTTGCACCGCAGTCATGAAGGCGTCCGTCACGCCGACGGAAACATTAAAGTTATTCCAGCGCCCGGGTGTGCGTTTAGCGGTGATGAACTCCAGAACATCCGGATGATCGATGCGCAACACACCCATTTGCGCGCCGCGGCGAGCGCCTGCACTTTCTACCGTTGAGCAGGACTGATCAAATACATTGATGTAGCTGCAGGGTCCGGAGGCAATGGAAGCGGTTCCGCGCACTGCTGCGCCTTTTGGACGGATACGGGAAAAGTCGTAACCGACTCCACCGCCGCGCCGCATCGTTTCTGCAGATTCGCGTAGCGCTTCATAGATGCCAGGATACCCATTTTCGTCCATGCCCTGAATGCAGTCCCCCACCGGCTGGACAAAACAATTAATCAGCGTGGCCTGAATGTCCGTCCCGGCGGAACTCATGATGCGACCCGCACCAATGGCCCCATTTTGCATGTTCAGATAAAAGCGTTGCTCCCATTTTTCGGGCTCGACAGGCTCCACAGAGGCCAGGGCACGGGCCACTCTCTTATAGATGTCTTCAGCACTATGCTCGCCCTCTTTCAGATATTTCTCAGCCAGTACGTCAATACTGATTGGCTGTGTGGACTGCTTCATGAGCGAACTCCTGGCATGACCGAAGCAGCGGTGTGTGTGGAATAGTGTTGCAAAGACATACTTTACCTTCACGCGCCCGATGCGCCGAATTGATTTGGCAATCAGTCTAGGGTTTGAACCCTGATTGGTTATTGTTTTTTATCAATCAAGGGCAATCTTGCATCAATATACATGGTTTCTTGTGTGCAAAAGTTTGCTCAGGTAAAGGTTG
>CAIJKV010000100.1 GCA_903821335.1 uncultured beta proteobacterium | reverse complement strand
GGCAGCTTGTGCAGCAGGCAGCGCGCCCAGAGATAACCCGATGACAGCAAAAAATGACGCAATCGTGCGTGACGCATATAGCATGGCGGGTACCTTATTGTCGACGGGTTGAACGATAACTTGAACTTATCACGAATATGCCGTGTGTCGTCAAGGTCGAGAAGTTGTTTTGTATAGTTTACGAGTCGTCACGTCCATGAAAATAGAAATACCCGTTGCCGAAGGGCAAGTCCTTGCGGTGGTAATCTCCTGATCCACCCTTGATTGATCAAGACTGACCATGACTAAACGCGATGAGTTCGACCACGAACTGGCAAATTTTATCGACGCGCTGTTGACCAATCATTGTCGCAAGGAAGGCGGGCTCGCCCGTGTTCTCAACCAATTTTTTCTGGTGGCCGATGATGATATCGGTGCTGACCTGACCCGAATCAAGACCGCCAAGGCGAGGCTTGAGGCGGGACTGTCGACAAAAAACCTTGATGTCTACGTTGCCAGATTAAAACTGGATAACGACATGCAGCCGGTATGGCTATTTGTGATTATTTTTGATTTTGATCTTAAGTACGTCTGGGCGCTTGATTCCCTGACCCTGGTGCTGACAGAACGGGGCTTCGAGGTCGGCGAGAGAAGTTTTAAGTTTGAAGGAAAAAAATCTGTAGTCAAAGCAAACGACCCGCATTGGGGCACGCTTGGCAACGCCCTGGCACGACGCAAGACCTTTCCTGCCTGACCGGATTTCAGGGCTTCTTAAGCTTTTGAACCTGAGGCAAACTTATCACTGCTTTGGTGATCGCGGCAGCCCAGGCCTTATAGCCAACGTCATTCAAATGCTCACCATCGATTGTGCGCCATTCGCCTTGTTTGGCGAACTGTAGCGAATCGATATAAATGCACGGTGCCACGTTCGCCGCCAGGAATTTCGCGGCAATCAACATACGCTTGTTGTTTTTATAAAATTTCCCACCGTCTTCGCCCCAGATCGGGCCGACCCATACGCAGGTCGTTTTAGATGCTGCGACGACCTTGGTCAGGCTGGTCACCGTTTGCCACGACCACGCCATCGGAAAATCAGGTTTCTCGTAGGCAGCAGGCGCGTCGCCAATCACCACAATCAGGAGATCAGGCTTGTCAGTCGCCATCAGATCCTTAACAGGTATCGTCGTCGCGTCCCGCATCGTATGGGTGCCAGGCTTGTTGCTGTAGCGCTCGCCGGCGCAGGACACGTGCGTCGCCTTGACCCAGGAATCGGGACCCGCCGCGCATCCGCCAAGAGCGTGCACCTTGGCCCCCTGCTGAGTCAAGTCATCGACGAGGGGATTTGTCAGAAAATGCGGATAGGCCAAATGACTTTCGCCGATAACCAAAATTGCAAGACCTGCAAGCACCGAGACAGCCATTGTCAAATTCCAGGAGCACAAAGCATTAAGCGGCTTTCGCAGTGATCACTGCAGCGTCGAAAGCAACATCATCACTCACAGCAAAATGCCGGAGGTTATTGCTAAAAAATCAAATACTTTTTAGTGCTCGGCACACTGCACAAACATCATTCATGCAACGAGCGCGGCCTCAATCTATTTTTTGCGTGGCAGAGAGTAACTCAGCATCGTTACTGAAAGATTACACCGTGAGCCGGCATCAGATTCAACCTGCTGACAAAGAAATATATCCGACGGCATTGTGCCACATTGATTGCGTTGTTTTCAGCCTCTTATTCCATCGTAATGTGCCGTTCTTTTACGACATTTCCCCATGTTTCGGATTCTGAATGTATAAAATCGGTCAACCCTTGTCGGGTGGTGGGATCGGGGGTCAGCCCGTGTTGTTTCAGCGCGTCCTGGACCGAAGGTGTGTTGATCGCGCGCACAAATTCCTTGTTCCAACGATCCAGAATAGCCTCAGGCGTTTTGGCGGGTGCAACGAAGGCATACCAGTTGACTGCGTTAAAGCCTGGGTAGCCCGACTCAGCAACGGTTGGAAGGTCCGGAAAAGTTTCGGTCCGCTTTAAACCCGTGGTGGCCAGGGCAATCAGTTTCCCGGACTTGATATGGGATTCGGCCGAAGAAGGCGTGGAATAGTAGAGAGAGATTCGCCCGCCCAACAGGTCCACCATCGCCGCGCTGCCCCCTTTGTAGGGTACGTGCACCACCTCGATTCCAGCTCTCTGGTTAAGCAACTCGCCCGCCAGGTGAGAGGCCGAACCCACCCCGGTCGAAGCGTAGGTGAGCTTACCCGGCTCTTTTTTAGCAAGTGCGACAAATTCTTCGAATGTTTTCACACCGAGTTCGGGACTGACCACCAACACACTGGGAAAATTCACTCCCATTGAGATGGATGCAAAATCCCGCACCGGGTCGTACGGCAGTTTCATGATGTGTGGCGCAACCGCCATCGGGCCGATCGTGCCGAGCAACAGGATCGTGCCATCCGGTTTGGCGTTCGCAACGTATTGCGTCGCAATGGTCGCTCCGGCCCCGGCCCGATTTTCAACAACGACCGGCTGACCCAGGTTGTCAGACAGTTGCCTGGCAATGATGCGTGTAGACAAATCAGAAGCGCCGCCCGCCACAAAGCCCACGACAATCGTCACGGGCTTGCCACCAAGAAACGGCTGAGCACTGGCCGGCGCACTCAGTGAAAGGCATAGCCAGGCGCATAATGCCATCGCGCCGCAGTGACGTGGAAGTTTCATTGCGTTGCCTCATCATTTGACCCGACCACAGGCGTCGAGTCTTTTTTATCATCAGCGTGTTGCTGTTGTGTGAAACTCAATATACTCAATTACAAGCGAAATCTCGTCGGACAGATACCGTGAAGCTTGCTCCCGCCCTGGGCAGGTTCGTAAAGGAATGCCTCTCTACGCTTGCCAAACGCCATAACCAGACCGCCTGAGTGCAATGCCAAGTTCGACTTCCATGTATTGGGCATCCCGATAGGGCATGGGGTTCAATTTTTGATAGATCTCGGGCATCAGACGCAACCCGTATTTCCGTGCATATTTATTAGCCTTGATGCCAGCCTTATGCTGATCAAACCGAAGATCAGGATCAAGTCCCGTCATCCCGACGTAAACACAGGGTGAACCAAACCGATAGTCGGGATTCGATTTTTTAAACTTGGGTTCCAGCCAGACACTGGCATCCAGTTCAATCACATAGACGGAATGACGTTCACGCATCTGAAATCATCCTAGTTTGGTTTCAGGATACAGGCGAGGTCATCATCGTCTTGAGCAAATCAATAAAGGCCAGGGTGCGCGTGGGCAGCAGGCGTCGTCCCGGGGTCACGCACCACATGGTCATCAAGGGCAGCTCCCATCGCGGCAGCACCCTTTTGAGCACGCCCTGTGCAAGCGGCTTGGTAACGAGGTAGTCCGCCAACCCCACGATGCCCATGCCATTGATCGCCAACTCGCGTTGCAAACCAATTGAGTTCGACGACAACGGGCCCGTGGGCAAGCCTTCCCAGGAAGCGCTATGGCTGGACAGACGCCAGGGCAATGACTCGCCGTTGCTGCTGATCATGCGCAGGCAAACATGCTCAAGCAAATCCTTGGGGGCGCTGGGCTCACCGTAGCGTTCCAGGTAGGCCGGGCTGGCATACAGCCCCATGCGCATATCACAAAGCTTGCGGGCGACCATTGTGGTGTCGTCCGGTAGCTTGTTAGCAACGCGCACAGCCAGGTCAAAGCGCTCTGCCAGCAAATCAACCCGGCGTGGCGAAAGATCAAGTTCAAGCCTGACCTCCGGATAGCTGGTCGCGAAATGCAGCAACAGTGGCATCAGGCCCATGTCCGTGAAATCAGGCGGCAACGACACGCGCAGCAGGCCGCGCGGCTTGCGTTGCGCATGCTGCGCCATGGCGCTGGCAGCCTCAGTTTCCTCAAGCAGCTTTCTGGCGTGTTCGAGGATGCGCTCGCCAAACTCGGTGATCGTCAGGCTGCGTGTGCTGCGTGTGACCAGGCGTTCGCCCAAGCTGGACTCAAGCGTGGTGATCCGCCTGGACAGCGTCGATTTAGGCAGGCCCGTGCGTGCTGCCGCGCGCGCAAAGCTGCCGGCATCCATTAAGTGCGCGAAAAGAATCAGATCGTTTGCGTCCAGGCTCACCGCACGTTCCTGGTCATGTCGATCACGACCTGCCTAGCCAACACAAAAAACATCAAGCTTGTTGCCATCCAGATCACGAAAATAACCAACATAGAAACCTTCACTGCGTGGGCCGACAGCACCCTCGTCTGTCCCACCGAGTGCAAGGGCTTTGTGATAGATGCGGTCTACGGCATCACGAGAATCAACCATGAGGCCAACCATCACCCCGTTACCAACGGTGGCGGGGTTGCCGTCAAAGGGCTTCATGACTGCCAGGCTTGGTTTGTCCTTTGCCGTTCCCCAGGCGATGCCACGCTCAAATTCCCACTGGCGTGTGGCACCAATCTCGGCAAGTAATTGATCATAAAAAGCTGCTGCACGTTTCAGATCGTTTGTACCCAGAGTTACATAGCCAATCATGGTCGGACCTCGTTTGAATGCAGTGTGAAAGAGAGTCAAATCATATCGCTAACGGGCTTTGATCAGGTAGCATTTTGAGCGTGCCGCATCAGTCAAGTAGTCAGGTCAGGCGCAAAGCCACAGGCGCCGCACTTCTTGATCAAAATTCTTGACCTTTCACACTCTTGCTGTCAGCATCAGCCCAAATCATCCATTTGCTCCCAACCATGCGCCGGATCGTACTGGTACTCGCTCTCTGCTTGCCCCTGATTGCCTGTACACAGGCACCGACAGTCCCAATGTTTGGGGCATTCTTCCCAGGTTGGCTGTTCTGCATCGGGGCAGGCATCATCGCCGCCCTCCTGATTCAGGCCTGGCTCGCCCGCCGACCGGCCGTCTGGCTGCCCCCACTTGTGACCTTCCTGACGCTGGCCAGCCTGTTTTCGTTCCTATTCTGGCTGCTGTTCTTCAAACCCTGACCCGCCTGGATATCCAATCAACATGGCCACCGCACCCAGCACATCTGGCAAACCCAAGCGCCTGCTGCTCATCGTACTGGTGCTGCTGGCGGTGGCCGTAGGCGCGTACGTTGTGCGCGTGAACACACTGCGCCCCAACACCAATGACGCGTACGCCTACGCCGAGTCGGTGCGCGTCATCCCCGAGGTCAAGGGCAGCATCATCAGCCTGCCTATCGTCGACAACCAGCGCGTGAGAGCTGGCGACACTCTGTTTGTGGTGGATCCAACCCCATACCAGCTGGATCTGGCGCGTGCAAAGGGCACGCTCGAGGCACTGGACAAGGAAATTATGCTGGCCAGTCGTGGCATTGAGGCGCAGCAATTTGGCGCGCAGGCCGCCAAGCAAGGTGTAGTGCGCGCCGTGGCCGCGGCCAAGCAGTCCGAAGACACCTACCACCGCATGCGACCCATGCTGGGCAAAGGCTACGTCTCAGCCGAAGCCCTGGATCTGGCCCAGACTTCCATGGTCAGTGCGCAGGCTCAACTCGTCGCAGCCCGGCTTGAGGCACAACGCGCCGAGGCTGGTGTCTCGGGTGTTGATGCGCTGGTCGCCAAACGCAAGGTCGTCGAAGCGGAAATTGCACTGGCGCAGTTCGGGCTCGACCACACCGTCATCAAGGCACCGTTTGACGGGATCGTCGCTGGCCTCAGGGTTCAAGCGGGCCAGGTCGTGGGCCCGCTGCTGCCGACCATGACACTGATCGACTCCAGCAAATGGTACGTGGTGGCCAATTTCCGCGAAACGGATCTTGCGCAGATTCGGCCCGGTGATTCTGCCCGCCTTTACCTGCTGGGCAACGCTTCAAAGAAATATGAAGGCAAGGTCGAATCCATCAGCTACGGCGTCATGGTCGACAATGGCGGCGAGCTTCTGCCCGGCCTGCCCTTTGTCGCACGCACCATCAACTGGGTCAGGGTCGAGCAGCGATTTCCAGTCAGAATCCTGGTCGAACAACCGGACCACGCGGTGTTCCGCATCGGCGCGTCAGCCGTGGCCACCATCAATCCCTGACATGACGACAAACGCCGCCGCCACGTCGGGCCCGATGCCTGATTCGCCGCCACCGCAAACGACACTGCAAGCGCCGCCCATGGATTTCGTGGGGGTCGCCTGGCAGTACCTGTCGACTGAATTGGCCGACACCCCGGGCAGGTTCGACGCAATGATCCGCACACTCCTGGCGTGCGTCATCGTGACCGTCACGTCCATGGCGCTGACAGTTCCCTTGCTCTCGGTGTCGCTGTTTGTCATCTTCATGGTGAATCAGGAAAATTTCGTCAAAGCGCGCGTCACAGCTCTGGGGATCGTCGTGACGGCGACGCTAGGCGCCGGACTGACGATCCTGATTCTGCGCTATACGATGGACAACACGCTGATCCGGATGCTGGTGTGTGCCGGGGCCGTCTTCGGGTGCGCATACATCATGCGTGTTTCAAAGGTCGGAATCTTGTTTAGCCTGGTCGCGCTGGTGGTGGTATTTGGTCAGGCAGCGGCCGATCAGATGGGCAACGGCGAAGTACTGGTCCGGGCATGCCTCTGGGCCTGGGTTGCGGTGGTTTACCCCGCCTTCGTGGCGCTTGCCATCAACGTCTGGGTGTTGCCCGCCAGACCCGATCAACAATTCCTTGACGAAGCCGACAGACAACTGACCATGGTGCAGGATTATCTGGCCGCCTTGTCAGAGGCTCGGCCCTGGCAACCTGGGACTGTTCCAAAGCCAAGTCAGGAGTCGTCGATGGTCCTGATGCGTTTGCAACAAGCGTGTGCGCTGCAGGACAAGCAGTCTGCGTGGGCAGGGCCCAGCGGCCTGGTGCTGATCAGCGCGCTTGATCAACTGACCACGACCGCGTTTGAGCAATATTGTCAGTCAGTCCAGCCGGCCCGCACTTCACCCGCAGAGCACGAAATCATCAGGCTGTGTCGGGTCGAACTGGCAAACATCCAGACGGCACTCAAGCAACGCCAGCCGCTGCGACCGCGCCATGCGTGGGGAACCACACTGCGCACGCAGACCCTGACCGAGCCACTGAAGGACATCGTGCGTGCGCTGCATTTCCTGTTCACCCCACTCACGATGCATGAGTCGCCTGTGCTGCTTGAAGAAGAACCACTCTTTACTCACGACGCCTGGGTCAATCCGTCGTACCTGTACTTTGCGCTCAAAACCGTGCTGTCAACCTACTTTTGCTACATCCTCTATAGCGCAATGAACTGGCCCGGCATCCATACCTGCATGCTGACCTGCATCATCGTCGCAGTGCCGGGCCTGGGCGCGTCGACGTTGAAAGGCGCCTTGCGGATCGGGGGCTGCCTGCTCGGCAGCATCCTGGCCTTACTCGCCACGGTGTTCCTGATCCCGCAGCTCGACTCACTGACAGGCCTGCTGCTGATGACCGTGCCGGTTCTCGCGCTCAGCGCCTGGGTCACCGCAGGGTCTGAACGCATCAGTTATGCGGGCCTGCAGATCATGTTTGCCTTCGCACTGGCAGTTCTCGATCACTTTGGTCCGACCACTGATCTGACCGAAGCGCGAGATCGTCTGATGGGCGTCTTACTGGGTGTCACGGTCAGCGCGATCGTCAATATTTACTTCTGGCCCGACAGCTTGCGCGAACCATTGCGCAAGCAGGCCAAACGTCTGATGACAGCCATCGATGCACTGGCAAGCGACTCTGCATCCGCGCAACCAGCTGCTGACATCGCTGTCAGGCGTCTGAAAATATGGCAGATGATCACAACATGCGAACGCGGCCTGAGCGAACGACTGATGGAGCCCGGCCAGAAAATTTCCGACCGGTCTGGCCTGACCGTCATGGCGCAGCGCTGGGTCGCGACAGCTGTCCGAGCCGTGACCCTGCTCACCAACGCACAATGGGATCACCAGCCGCCTGGCACACCATCACAAACGCTGGTGTCCGACCTGAACTTACAAATGGACGTGATGACAAACTGGCCATCCACCGCACAGGAGGCGTCGTCATGAGACTGTTGCGCCTGCTCGTGCCGCTCATGTTTGCGATGCTGCTGAGTGCCTGTGCGCTGACAGAGGCAGACCGCAATCGCTACACCATGCTCACGGCGAACCAGGTCCAGGTGGCGCAAGACATCAAGCCAGTCACCAGCGACTGGCCCGCTGCCGACTGGTGGGCGCAGTACAACGACCCCCAGCTTGACCGGCTGATCAATCTGGCACTTGACGACAATCAGACCATACAGGCCGCGCAGGCGCGTATTGTGCTGGCTGACAGCCAGGTACGCCTGGCGCGCGGGGCAAGCGGCCCACAACTTGGCCTGATCGGTTTAATCGACAGGCAAAGCGTTTCGTCCAACGGTTTTCTCGGCCCCTATGCGCTCGATGTCCCGGAACTGGGCATCGCCGGCCCCTGGTACACATCAGGCCTGGTCGGGCTGACAGCCGGCATGAACCTGGATATCTGGGGCAAGGATCGCGCGGTCATCAACGCGGCGATCGGCGTGAGTCGTGCCAGGCAGGCGGAACTGGAAATGATCAGGCTGGACGTCTCGACCCGCGTCGCTCAGCTCTACTTTGAGCTGCAGAAAACCGCGGGGGTGATCGAGCTGGTCAGGCAGTTCCGCGACATTCAGGCCGACATGCTGCTGGCACACCAGTCCAGATACGCCGCGGGTCTTGAGTCCGGGACCGCGGCACAACTCGCGTCGGCACAGAAACTGGGTGCTGATGCCGCGCTCAACATTGAACAAAACAAGGTGGCCATTATTCGCGAGGCGTTGCGCGCCCTGGTCGGGCAACACGCCGACGGGCTGCAACAGCTCGCCCCAAGACCCTTGCCGGCGTCACGGCCGGGGATGCCTGACAACCTTGAATTCAACCTGCTGGCCAGGCGACCGGACTTGCAGGCCCTGAGCTGGTATGTCACGTCATCACTCAGCCAGATTGACGCGGCCAAGGCTGAATTCTTCCCAAGTTTCAATATTCAGGCCTTTTTCGGTTTCTATACGATCCACATTTCTGACCTGTTCAATTCACCGGCCAGCCGTCAGATCAACCTGATTCCCGGCCTGAGACTGCCAATTTTCGATAGTGGCCTGCTCAACGCCAATCTGGATGCCCGTTACGCAGGGTCCAACGTGATGGTCGCGCTGTACAACCAGGCGGTGCTCGACGCGGTGCGCGACGTGGCCCAGATCGGTTCAACGCTGCAAGGGCTGCAGCAACGCATCGTGATTGAAAAAACGCGCTCGGGCAACCTGTTGTTTGCGCATGACAGCGCCCAAGCCGCGCACGAGCGCGGTCTGCTCAGCAGGGTTGAGGCTCAAGACGCCCTGCT
>CAIJKV010000099.1 GCA_903821335.1 uncultured beta proteobacterium | reverse complement strand
TGGCCGTCGGCATCCGCGAACGTCTTGTCGGCGCCCGCGACGGGTTGGGCCGCGCCCACCGCGATGACTTGGAGCGCCACGCCCTTGGCGCGGGTCGCTGTCACGACATGCATCAGCGACGGTGGCACGGTGTCACCCTCAGTAAAGTAAAGCAACTCGAAGCCACCACCGAGGTGGTCAAGCAAAAAGTCGCTGGCCGACAAGCGCACGTTCTGCGGGGGCGCGCCGTGAGCGGGCCCGGTTGTGAACAGCAGATTGTCGTCACCCGGGCTGTTAAGTATGGATTCGCTGTATTCGTGCGGACGGGACGTGCGCCAGTGGTAGAGCGGGCGCACGAACGCCTCGGTCAGGGACAGCGACAGCACCGCATCGCGCAACAAGCGAAAACCGCGGCTGGGGGGCGCCATGAAGCGCGTGCTCTTGCCTGCTTCGTCGATGATCTCGCGGGCGGCGCCCACGCGTTCAGCGCTGTGGTTGGCTAATAATTTTTCGCCCGCGAGCCCTTTGAGTACAAAGGCCAGTTGCCAGCCGAGCGATTGTGCATCCTGGAACCCGGTGTTGGCGCCACGCACACCGAAGATCGGCAGCATGTGGGCGGCGTCACCGGTGAAAATCACGCGACCGTGCACATAGTCGGGCAGGGTGAGGGTGCGGGCCGAATAGACCGACGACCAGTCCATTTCCCAGGCGACACCCGCATGGCCGATCATCGCAAGTTGTGCATCGATGCGCGTCTTCATCGATTCGAACTTGAGTGCCTCTTCAGGCGTTTCGTTCGGGGGCAACTGGTAGTCGACGCGCCAGATGCCGTAGGGTTCACGGTGCATCAGGATGGTATTGCCGGGGTTCCAGTCCGGGTCGAAGAAAGCCAGGCGCTCGGTTGGCAAGGGCAGGTCGACACGGATGTCTGCGATCACGAAAAAGCCTTCATACGAAGCCCCTTCCATTTGCAGGTTCATGGCAGACCGGATGCCCGAGCGCGCACCGTCCGCCGCGACCAGCCACTCTGTGTCAAGTGTGTAGGGCCCCTCGGGCGTGTCGACTTCCACCAGGGCAAAACTTGCTGCCTGCTCGACGTTGATCAGGCGGTTGCCCCAGCGAAAATCGATCAGCGGGTTGTCCATACAGGCGTCAACCAGGAATTCTTCAAGGTATTGCTGCTGGATGTTGATCATCGGAAAAAATCGATCATCCTCATCATGCGGCGCTTCCAGGCGAAACACACGCTGGCCGCGATAGTAAGAATTGCCGAAGCGCCAGGGCAGGCCCGCTTGCGTCATTCGGTCGGCAACGCCGACTTGCTGCAGAATTTCCATCGAACGACGGGTGAACACGATCGCCCGGCTGCCCTGCGATACCTGCAATTCAGCTTCCAGCACCACCGAGGGCACGCCGTGGCGCGCCAGTTCAAGCGCGGTGACCATGCCGGCGGGCCCCGAACCCGCGATGACTACTTTTTTGCGCCCCTGGACGGGGTGCTCCGAGGCGAGCCAGGGTTGGTAAACCTGGTATGTGTAGTAAATGGATGGACGTGCTTGAGTCGTGGGTTGATGCATAGTGTGGGCTCCGGTTTGGACTCCCTGTCGATGCCCTGGCAGGGTGCCGTCGAATAAGTTGCGTACGCAACTATATATCCTGAACACGCAATTGATATATCGGTGTTTACACTAGTTGCGCGTGCAACTATATGTTGAGAAGGTCACGACCCGTGCTTGCCGTGTTTTTGAACCTTGGCTTGCGCTTTCGATTTTGGCAGGGTTT
>CAIJKV010000098.1 GCA_903821335.1 uncultured beta proteobacterium | reverse complement strand
GCTGGCCTTTAGCGCCCGCCTCGGTGAGCAGTGGGGGTACGACGAAATCAACCTCAATTGTGGTTGTCCGTCAGAGCGGGTGCAAAAGGGGGCGTTTGGTGCCTGCCTGATGGCAGAGCCCGGCCTGGTGGCCGATTGCATTAAGGCCATGCAGGATGCCGTGTCAGTCCCGGTGACGGTCAAGCACCGACTGGGGCTCGACAACAACCAGAGTTATGGTTTTGTGCGTGATTTTGCCGGGGCGCTCTATGACGTCGGATGCCGCGTGTTTGTGGTCCATGCGCGCAATGCGGTCCTCAAGGGCTTGTCGCCCAAGGATAACCGGGAAGTCCCGCCGCTTCGCTATGACGACGCGGCACGGCTCAAGGCCGACTTTCCGGACGCTGTGGTGGTGCTCAACGGGGGGCTCAGTACCCTGCAGGCCTGCCAGCAAGCCATGGAAACGTTTGATGGGGTCATGCTTGGGCGCGCAGCCTGGCACGACCCTGCAATCCTTGCGCAAATTTCCAGTATTTTTTGGCCAGAGGCCCCACAAATTTCAGAACCTGACCTGATCGGCGCGCTGGTCGACTACGCCCATGGTCAGGTCGAGCTGGGTGTGCCGCTTCGAATCGTGGTGCGCCCGTTACTGGGTATGTTTACCGGGCGCACAGGGGCTCGGCAGTGGCGTCGCCAGTTGTCTGACTCTAAGTTGCTGGATGGCGCGGACGCAGGCCTGATCAGGCGTGCCTGGGAAGGCGTCGGACCCGCTGGCTGACTCTGAATGTCGGCTCGGTATGCGACCCTGACTGCAAATCTGATTGCAAGCTTGACTGCAAATCTGACTGCAAGTCATGAAAATACCCTGACCCCCGAGCGATTGCCGGACGGGTCGTACTCAGCCTGCGAGGCGGCAGGGTCCATGACGGGTGGTACTCAGCCTGCGAGGCGGCTGGGTCCATGACGGGTCCTTTACTCAGCCTGCGAGGCGGCAGGGTCCGTTTCAGTTGGCCAGTCGCGAATGTAGGCCTTGAGCATGTTGTTCTCGAACTTCTGCGCGGCCACGATTGCCTGTGCCATGTCATAAAATGAGATCACGCCCAATAGCACTGGACCATCCATGACCGGCACATAACGGGCGTGGTTCTCGAGCATCAGGCGCTGGACTTCGTCGGCGCTGGTGTTAGGCGTCACGCTGACCGGCGCATCGTCCATGATGCTGCGGATGGTGGTGGTGCCGACCTCGCCATGGTTGCCATGGATGTGGCGGATGATTTCCCGAAACGTCACCATGCCAGACAACATGCCGTGGTCCATGATGACGAGTGAGCCAATGTCCTGCTCACTCATGGTTTGCAAGGCGTGCGACACAGGCATGTCTGGTGAAGCGGTGTACAGCGTGTTGCCTTTGATCCGCAGGACTTCACTGACTTTTAGCATGATGTGTCTCCAATGCGCCATTGGCTGACGCCAAGTTGTCTGAAGCTGATTGTAGTGGCTGCGACTGGCTGTTGTGTACCAGTACATCCCCTAGGCATGGATCGCCTTCGTCTGTCATTAAAGCTGCGATCGCCCGGGACAGAGCGTGGTGCCTGCTCAGGCCCAGGTAGCGCCGGTCAATCGCCAGGCGGTCAAATAAGGGACCCAGTTTGGCTGTTTGGGCGTTGCACGAGAAAATCCAGCGTTCGCCGTGAGCGGTCTGGGCGGGTGCCACCAGACCCAGGTCGGTCAGCACCCCGAGCAGCCGGATGACTGATTCGTGCTGGATTGACGTGTGCTCGAGGATGTCGTTCAGGCTCAGGCCGGGTGGGCGATGGTTGCGCGCATCGTCCAGGAGCGTCAGCACCTTGATGGCGTCGACCAAGTCCGCGCCAGGCTTGGCGCCGGTATTGAGTCGGTAGGTCTGAACCAGATGCAGGTTGGCTGCCACCATGGCTCCGAGTAGCACCCCTAGCCACGACAGGTATACCCACAGCAAGAATACCGGCAAGGTGGAAAATGCCCCATACACGACGGTGTAGGTTGGAAAACGGGAAATGTAATAGGCAAAGCCGAATTTCATGACCTCGAGCAGCATCGCGGTGAAATAGCCCCCCGCGAATGCGTCGACCCAGCGCACCCGGCAGTTGGGGACCACCACGAACAGCAAGGTAAACCCCAGTCCAGTCAGGAGCAGGGGCACGATCGACAGGGCGAGTTCGAGCAAGGTCGGCATTTGCGTGACGAGTCCAAGCGACTCTTTGGCAAGAAACGATGAGGTCCAGAGACTGGCACCCACCAGTATCGGTCCAAGGGAGATGACGCCCCAATAGATCATGATGCGTTGCACGACCGGGCGTTGGCGTCCGACGTGCCAGATATCGTTGAGTGCCGAGTCGATCGACATGATCAGCATCAGCGCTGTCAGCACCAGGAACACACCGCCAATTGCGGTCAGGTGCGAGGCTTGCTCTGCGAACTCGTTCAGGTAATGCATGACGCTGTCGGAGATGCTTGCCGGCATCAGGCTCTTGACCATGAAGGTCTGCAGGGCATCACTGAAATCGCTGAAAAGCGGAAATGCGGTAAACAGGGACAAGGCGACGGCTAAAAGCGGGACGATCGCCAGTACGGTCGTGAAGGTCAGGCTCGAGGCCAGTTGGATCAACTTTTCCTGGTCAACCCGGATCGCTGTAAAACGCAAAATACCCAAAACCCGCCGCCATCGCTTGCGATGGGCGTTGTCCACCCTAGACCCTGATGTCGTCTGGACTACCATGCTTTTTCCACTCCGTGCAGGCGATAATACCAGCATGAATCGCAAATCTGACACGTCTGAACGGCCTGAACCTGCAATGATCGAACCGTACCTGGCGGGTGCAACCCCCTCCCTGAATGCCCCGGCGCTCAATCCATTCCTGCAACGCACGGCGTTGGTCAGCCTGGTGGGGTTGCTCGTGTTGTGTGTGCTCTGGGAAACCTGGCTCGCGCCGCTGCGCCCGGGCGGCACGTTGCTTTTTCTCAAGGCGCTGCCGTTGGCGTTTGCGGTGCGTGGTGTGGCGCGCGGCAGCCTGTACACCCTTCAATGGGCTTCGATGCTGGTGCTGCTCTATCTGATGGAAGGCGTGGTGCGCGTCATGTCTGATCCGCCCGGGCCCTCCATTGTGCTGGC
>CAIJKV010000097.1 GCA_903821335.1 uncultured beta proteobacterium | reverse complement strand
TTGTAGGGATCAAGCGTTTCAAGCGCGATGGCAACGGCAAAGGTGACATCTTTGGCTGCAAGCGCGTGCGTCGACGCCAGCACGCCGCAGGCAAGCGCCAGTGAGGTCAGGATACGGGTCGGGGTCAGTCTGACTGCCATGTTGAACTCCTTGAAGGTACGGAGGAACGGGAAAAGGACATGTGAAACCACGCGCAAATGGAAAGCGGCCGCATCAGTAGGCCCCACCAACGTGATGGCGGGCAACAAAATGATCGGGACCCACCTGGACCAGTGGCGGTACAACAGGGTTGTCCCCCAGGGCACGGATGGAACTGGGCAATTCATCGACCTGCAAGGCGCGCGCGAGTTGACGTCTGGCTGGATCTGCAATCGGCACGGCAGACATCAGCTTGCGCGTGTAGGCGTGCTGCGGATTCTGGAAAATGGCCCGGCGCGGTCCAATCTCGACGATTTGCCCGAGATACATGACAGCCACGCGATGACTGATGCGTTCGACCACCGCCATGTCATGCGAAATAAACAGGAAGGAAACACCCAGCTCTTGCTGCAGATCGATCAGCAGGTTGATGATCTGCGCCTGAATGGACACATCAAGCGCCGAGACGGACTCATCGGCGATCACCACTTTCGGGTTAAGCGCCAGTGCGCGCGCGATACAGATACGCTGACGCTGCCCGCCCGAAAACTCGTGCGGGTAGCGCTGGGCCATGTCCTGTTGCAGGCCGACACGTTTAAGCAGCTCAGCCACGCGCTGCCTGGCCTGCTGCGGTGTCGCCACGCGGTGAACGAGCAATGGCTCCATGATTGAATAGCCGACTGTGACACGCGGGTCCAGCGACGCGAATGGATCCTGGAAGACAAACTGGATATTGCGCCGCAGCGTTTGCAGTTGTCCGTGTCCGAGTGTGACCACATTCTGCCCGTCAAATTCGATTTCGCCAGACTGGGTATCTACCAGTCGCAGCAAAGATCGTCCCGTGGTCGACTTGCCGCAACCCGATTCGCCCACCAGCGCCAGCGTTTCACCCGGGAACAGATCGAAGCTGACCTGTTCGACCGCATGCACGCGTCGCTGAACCCGATTAAGCAAGCCGCCACGCAGGTCAAAGCGGGTCACCAGATTGCGCACCCGCAGGATCGGTTTGCCGGCGTGGTACGGCAGCACTGGCATGTCTAGCGCGGCTGGCGATCTCTCGCGTGCAGCGTGCTCGAGCCTCGCGGCCGGGGCTTGTGGCTCGACCGGGCAGGCCTGTTTTGCCTGCCCGGCTGTGGGTGGACTCGACAACAAGGGAAACCGTTCTGGCAGATCTGTTCCCTGCATGGAACCCAATTGGGGCACCGCCGACAACAGTGCTTGCGTGTACCGGTGCCGCGGCGCGGTAAAGATCTGGGTGGATTCGCCCTCTTCGACGTTTTCGCCCTGGTACATCACCAGCACGCGGTCGGCGATTTCAGCGACCACACCCATGTCGTGCGTGATGAAAATCACGCCCATTTGCATTTCCTGCTGCAACTGGCGAATCAAACTCAGGATCTGCGCCTGAATGGTGACGTCCAGCGCGGTCGTCGGCTCGTCGGCGATCAGCAAGGCCGGCTTGCACGCCAGCGCCATGGCGATCATCACACGCTGACGCATCCCGCCTGAAAGCTGGTGGGGATAACGATCCATGACAGACCGGGCTTCGGGAATACGGACCTGTTCCAGCAGGCGCAAAGTCTCGGCCCGCGCTGCCGACGCGCTGGCTTTCTGGTGCAGGCGAATCGACTCGGCAATCTGATCACCGGCCGTGAAGACCGGGTTCAGGGAAGTCATGGGCTCCTGGAAAATCATGGCCATATCAGCGCCGCGCACGGTCCGCATGGTGCTCGGGTCGGCGCGCGCCAAGTCGATCAGCACGCCACTGCGCCGGCGCAAGGTCATGTCGCCACCGATGATGCGCCCGCCGCCGTGCTCGACCAGACGCATCAGCGCCAGCGACGTCACGGACTTGCCGGACCCCGATTCGCCCACGATGGCCAGGGTTTCGGCACGGTCAACGTGAAACGACAAATTTCGCACGGCGTCGACTGTGCGTTCCGAGCCAGCGAACTGCACGCTCAGGCCGTCGACCTGAACGACGCGGGTGGCAGGAAGGTCTGTGTGAGGCATCAGGCGCGATAAATTTCGACAACAGGATCCTGGCCGGGCCGGGCAAAACCGCGATACATCCCTTCCGTATTGAAGGGCATCGCGATGTTGCCCTGCCCGTCGACCGCGATCAGCCCACCTTTGCCGCCGATGGACGCAAGCGATTCAAACATGACTGCGTGAGCCGCTTGGGCAAGCGTTGCACCGCCATAACGCATGCGCGCGGCGATGTCATAGGCCGCGACCATGCGGATATACATTTCGCCGGTACCCGTGGCGGACACAGCGCAGGTCTCGTTGCCGGCGTAGGTGCCGGCACCGATGACGGGGGCGTCGCCCACACGCCCGACCTGCTTGTTGGTGATACCACCTGTCGAGGTCGCCGCGGCGAGATTACCCCTGGCGTCAAGTGCCACCGCGCCAACGGTGCCAAATTTCTTGTCCATGTCCAGCGGGTGGGCAGGCGCCGCCTGCTGGCCGGCGACGATGGCCTGGCCATCATGGTCCAGCACGGCAGCATTGGGGTTGTCGCGTTGCACACGCAACAACTGGGCATAGCGTTCAGGGGTCGAGAAATAACCGGGTTCGACCAGCGCGATGTCGTGGTCGCTGGCGAAACGTTCGGCGCCCTCGCCGACGAAGAACACGTGGCGGCTTTCCTCCATGACTTTGCGTGCCAGTAACACCGGATTGCGCACGCGACGGACATTCGCAATGGCACCTGCACGAAGTGTGGCGCCATCCATGATGGCGGCATCCAGTTCGTGGGTGCCATCGCTGGTAAACACCGCGCCGCGCCCGGCGTTGAACAGGGGGCAGTCTTCGAGCCCCACGACCGCTGTCGTCACCGCGTCCAGCGCGCTGCCACCCTGGGCCAGCACGGCTTGCCCCGACAGCAAAATCGCCCGCAGTGCGGCGTGGTACTCAAGTTCTTTGTCCGGCGACATCGCCGCGCGACTGATCGCGCCCGCGCCACCATGGATGACAATGACTGGGTTCATTTTATGTTTTCCAAGCGTTACCGAGAGCGTATCACCGGACCGCGAATATGTCCTGCAAAAACGCGCCCGGCGCCACACTACACGGCCAACGTGCAGGTGACGACAAAATCGGACATATGACGCCACAACGCAATCAGGCGCCCGCGGGCGCCTGATTGCGTGGGCAAACGGACAAAACCGCTTAAGCCACCAGAGACACGTCCAACGCAGCAGCAGTCTTGGACTTGATTTCGTCCACGGTCACGTCGGTGGCCAATTCGATCAGTCTCAGTCCGCTGGGCGTGACTTCCATCACGCCCAGGTCGGTAATGATGACGCTCACCACACCCACGCCGGTCAACGGCAGGGTGCACCGCGGCAGCAGTTTGAGGTCAACGGTGCCGTCTTTCTTGGTGGCCACGTGCTCCATCAGCACGATCACACGCCCGACACCCGCGACGAGATCCATCGCGCCACCCATGCCCTTGACCATTTTGCCGGGGATCATCCAGTTGGCCAGGTCACCTGTTTCGGACACCTGCATGGCCCCGAGAATGGCCAGGTTGATCTTGCCACCCCGGATCATGCCAAACGAATCAGCCGAGGAAAAAATCGATGAGCCAGGCAGCGTCGTCACAGTCTGTTTACCGGCGTTGATCATGTCGGGGTCG
>CAIJKV010000096.1 GCA_903821335.1 uncultured beta proteobacterium | reverse complement strand
GGCGCCTATGTGCTGTTCGAGGCACCGTTCGATGCCGTCGAGCATGCAGCACTGCATCTTGGCAGTGCCGACGGTCCCACCGTCACCCCGCAACCGCTCCCCTACAGCACACGGCCAGCTTAATTCAGCCGCAGCACCAACTAGCACGCGGCTGGTTTACGCTAAACCACAGCGCTAAAATCAGTACACGGCTAGCTTAAGCTAAACCACAGCGCCACAACCAGCACACGGCTGCCTTAAGCTAAACCGTAGAACTGACCAGCACACGGCTGCTTTTTGCTAAAACGCAGCACTAATCAGCATACGGATGCTTTTTGCTAAACGGCAGCACGGAGCATTACGGGGCGAGCGATAGCTAAACGGCAGCACCGACCAGTGCGCCTGCTCCGGCGGTGAGCCCCATCGCCAGGGCACCCCAGAGTGTGACCCGCAAGATGCTTGGCCACACGCGCGCACCACCGAGTCGGGCAGACGCCCAGCCCAGCAGGATCAGCGAGGCAAGCGTCGCGGCCAGGACCGACCCGGACAGCAGTGCGGCAGGTGCCAGCGTGGCAACCCCCAGCGGCAAGGCCGCCCCAACACTGAATGACGCCGCTGACGCCAGCGCCGCCTGTAGCGGTTGCGCAGCGTTCTCAGCAGAGATTCCGAGCTCGTCACGCATATGCGAACCCAGCGCGTCGTGTGCCATTAACTGGTGCGCGACCGCGTCGGCAAGCTCAGGCGTGAGCCCGCGCCCACGGTAAATACCTGCAAGTTCCTGAAGTTCGTGCTCGGTATTGAACTGCAACTCGTGACGCTCTTTACTTAATTCGGCCTCTTCCGTGTCACGCTGGGAATGCACCGACACGTACTCGCCGGCCGCCATCGACATGGCACCCGCGACCAGCCCCGCCAACCCCGCCACCAGCACACTGCCCTGCGTCGCGCTGGCTGCGGCCACGCCCATGATCAGACTGGCCGTGGACACAATGCCGTCGTTCGCTCCCAGCACAGCTGCCCGCAGCCAGCCAATGCGAAACATCCGGTGATGTTCAGAATGTGCCATGTCGCGCGGCTATGGCGCGTCGCGCTTGATCAGGTTGACAATGCTTGAAAAATCAAGCTTCCCACTGCCCTGGCTGCTGTGGAGTGCATACAGGTTGCGGGCCAGTTCACCCAGCGGTATAACGGCACGTGCACCCATGGCAGCCTCGGCCGCCAGGCCCAGGTCCTTGAGCATCAGGTCCACGCCAAACCCGCCTGCATAGTGCTTGGCCGCCGGCACGTTTTCCATCACGCCAGGCCAGGGGTTATAAAGTTCAGTGGCCCAGTTACGACCTGAACTCTTGCCGATGATGTCAGAGAGCACCTTCGGATCAAGTCCGTTGGCAACACCCAGAGCCAGCGCTTCAGCGGTTGCCGCCATCTGGACACCCAACAGCATGTTGTTGGCAATCTTGGCGACCTGCCCGGCGCCGGCGCCACCCGCATGGAAAATATTCTTTCCCATTTTTTCGAGTATCGGACGCGCACGCTCAAGCGCGGCGACTGTTCCGCCAACGATGAAGGTCAGCGTCCCGGCGATTGCCCCGCCCGTGCCACCTGACACCGGTGCATCGACCATGTCCAACCCGCGGGCAAGTGCCGCCTGAGCAACCTTGCGCGCTGTCTGTGGGGCGATGGTGCTGCAGTCGATCACCAGCGCATGGGTAGGAATATGTTCCAGAATTCCGTCGGGCCCCAGGTACAACGCATCAACGTGCTGGCTGGCCGGCACCATCGAGATCACCACGTCAGCACCGGCGACCGCTTCGCGTGCCGAGCCCGCAGCCTGTGCGCCATCGGCCACCAGCACCTGTACGGCCGCCGGCACCAGGTCAAACACCGTCAGGGCATGACCGGCCTTGACCAGATTCTGGGCCATCGGCCCGCCCATATTCCCAAGTCCAATGAATGCAATGTT
This sequence comes from uncultured beta proteobacterium, assembly GCA_903821335.1. Classification (GTDB taxonomy): domain Bacteria; phylum Pseudomonadota; class Gammaproteobacteria; order Burkholderiales; family Burkholderiaceae_B; genus Zwartia. The sequence goes on along the minus strand of CAIJKV010000096.1, from coordinate 9,438 downwards.
GCTCATGCCGATTCTCCAAGCTTGCCAAGAGGATGTTTTTCCGGGGGGAATGGTGCAATAAAAAATTTCTCAACCCAGCGAGCCGTCGCCTGGGAAAGAGTCGGCGGATTCCATTTCGGCTGCTTGTCCTTGTCGACCAGCAGCGCGCGTATACCTTCCGCAAAATCACCGTGCGAAGCGGCGGCGAGTCCTGCAACCAGCTCAATGCGATAGACCTCGGCCAGCGACACATGTTTGCAATGCTCAAGCAGCGCAAACGTCAGGCGCACCGAGCCGGGCGACCCCGCTGCCAGTGTCCGGGCGGCGCGCTGCAACCATGGGTCAGGGCTATCAGCCAAGGCCAGGATACGGGCGACAATTTTTTCGAGATCCGAGCCGGCGCAAAGCTTCTGGATCACCGAGAGATGCTGCTCGAGCACACCCACGGTGGGCGACGGGTCGCACGACAACGCCGCCAGTAATCCGTGCAGCCGGTCATCATTGGCCAGGCGCACCGCATTTTGCTCAAGCGACCCTTCGGGTGCCCCGGGCACGCCACGTTCCCACGTCTGGTCTTTCAGGCTGGCCACCAGCCTGTCCCAGTCATCGTGCATCAGGTGATAATCGGCCATTCCCGCGTACAAGGCATCGGCCGCGCCAATCTGCGCACCCGTTAGCCCCAGGAACAAACCCGTCTTGCCAGGCAGGCGGTTCAGCAACCATGAGCCCCCGACATCGGGAAACAGTCCGATGCTGATTTCAGGCATCGCCATGCGCGTCGTCTCAGTGACCACGCGATGACTGGCACCCATCATCAGACCCATGCCCCCACCCATCACGATGCCGTCGCCCCATACCATGATAGGTTTGGGAAACGTGTGGATGCGGTAGTCGAGCGTGTATTCCTCGGAAAAAAAGACACCTGGATACGAGTCAGCACCCAAGGCATGCCCCGTGTTCTGCGTCATGTTCTGGTAAAGGGTATGCAAGTCGCCGCCGGCGCAAAACGCCCTGCCACCGGAGCCGCGCAAAATAATCAGGGCCAGGTCGGGGTCACCCGCCCAGCGTTCCATGCGTGTGGCCAACATGCGTGTCATGTCCAGTGACAGACCGTTCAGCGTCTTGGGTACGTTGAGCGTGGCCATCCCGATGCGCAGGCCATCTGCGCAGGTGATCTCGTCAAACAGGACCAGGTCGTTTGCTGCGGCATGCGTGTTTGTTGCATCATGCGTCTTTGTTGCGTCATGCGTGTTTGCTGCGTCGCTCATCTTACGTCTGCACCTTTTTCAAGCAGTTGCCGGGCAATAATCACCCGCATGATTTCGTTCGTGCCTTCCAGGATCTGATGCACGCGTGAATCACGCACCAGCCGTTCAAGTGGATAGTCCTTGAGATAACCATAGCCGCCCAGCAACTGCTGGGCGTCGAGGCAGACCTGAAAGCACAGGTCCGTCGCCAGCCGCTTGGCCATGGCGCAATACGTCGAGGCATCAGGCGACCCGCTGTCGAGCTTGCAGGCTGCCAGGCGCACCATGTGACGCGCCGCGACCGTGTGCGTCGCCATATCTGCGAACTTGAACTGCAGCGCCTGGAAACTCGCGAGCACCTGGTTGAACTGTTTGCGCTCGGTCATGTAGCTGCGCGCCGTATCGATCGCACCCTGAGCCGCACCCACCGAGCAGGTGGCAATATTGATGCGCCCCCCATCCAGGCCACGCATGGCAATCTTGAAACCCTCGCCTTCGTTGCCGAGCAGATACTCCACTGGCACCATGACGTTTTCAAAGGTGATCGGTCGGGTACTCTGGCTATTCCAGCCCATCTTGTTTTCTTTGCGACCATAGCTGATGCCATCGAGCCGCGCCGGCACCACAAACGCCGACACGCCGCCCGAACCCGCTCCGCCAGTCCGAGCCATCACCACCAGCAGATCGGTGTCGCCACCGCCCGATATGAAGGCCTTGGCGCCATTGAGCAAGTAGTAGTCGCCCTTCAATTCGGCACGCGTCGTCAGTGACGCGGCATCCGAACCTGAACCAGGCTCGGTCAGGCAATAAGAGGCCAGCAATTCACCGGTACTTAGCCTGGGGCCAAAGTGCTCACGCACACTGGGTTGGCCCCATTTTCCGACCATCCAGGTGGCCATGTTGTGTATCGTGAGAAAGGCCGTCGTTGAAGGGTCGATCGCAGCGAGCTCTTCAAACACAAGCGTGGCGTCTAGCCGTGGTAACCCGAGCCCGCCAATGTCCTCGTCGGCGTAGATCGCGCAAAACCCCATTTGACCTGCACGCTTGAACGTTTCGATCGGGAAAATGCCTTCGGCATCCCAGCGCGCCGCGTTGGGTGCGAGTTCACCCGTGGCAAACTCTCTGGCAGCGTGGGCGAATGCCAGCTGCTCATTGCTTAATTCCATGTCCAAGCGGGTCTCCTCATAGTCGGACCTCGCTTATCCGCGAGTATCCGGTTTCGTGACATTAACGTTGAAGTAAACGTTGACGTAAACGTTGACGTAAACGTAAATCTTACGCCCCACACTTCAGTCACTTTGTCTTGTATTTGACAATTTATCGTGATCGAGAGGTTTTGTTCAGAAGATTATGCCTGGCGCGCCGCCTGCGCGAGTCCTTCGGATCAAACGTCAGTGGACGATATATTTCGACACGATCACCATCCGCGAGCACCCGCGTCTGGGCAAAGCGCTTGCCAAACACCCCAACTGCACAAACACCCGGATCAACATTTGGAAACGCGCGGGCAAAACCACTTGCCTGGAGCGCATCGCCCAGCGTTGATCCGACAGGCAGTTCGATCTCAACCTGCCACACCTGACCCGGCCGCGCGTAGCAGACCACCACGGCGCAGAGTGCGCGCACGTTCAGACCTTGTCGCCATAGCATGCCTGCGCGCGGTCGGTAAACGACTCGATAAAGCTATTGGCGATACGATTAAAAATCGGGCCAACCAGGGCTTCAAGCGTGCGACTGGAAAAGGTGTAGTGCAGCGAGAACAACACTTTGCACGCATCCTCGGTGAGCGGCACGAACTCCCACTCTCCGGTCAGATCCGAAAATGGTCCGTCAACCAGAGCAAGATGTATTTTGCTAGGGTACTCGTGCCTGTTGCGCGTGGTGAAGGTTTGTTTGAGCCCCCCAAACGCAATCGTAATGGACGCCAACAGGCCATGTTCATCGCGTTCGGAGACCGACGCGCCACCACACCATGGCATGAATTCTGGATATTTATCGCAGTCGGCCACCAGATCAAACATCTGTTTGGCACTGTACGGGACAAGAATGGAGCGCTCTACGGAATGCATCGTGATTCGCAAATGGATAGAATGGGAGGATTTTACCGGCACTCAGCCGAAAATATTGGGTTGTATGAGCATTATTGAAAACCGCAAGGCATTTCACGACTACTTTATCGAGGAACAGTTCGAAGCTGGGCTCGTACTGCAGGGGTGGGAAGTCAAGGCGATCCGGGCCGGCCGCGCGCAGCTGAAAGAGGCTTATGTCGTGGTGCTTGATGGCGCGCTCTGGTTGTTGGGCATGCACCTCAGCCCCCTGCACTCAGCCTCGACCCACATTAACCCCGACTCGACACGCACCCGTAAGCTGTTACTGAAGGCCGAGGAAATCAGCAAACTGATCGGTAAGGTCGAACAGCGCGGTTTTGCGCTCGTACCCATCAACCTGCACTATAAAGATGGCCGAATCAAGCTTGATTTTGGCCTCGGGCGCGGTAAAAAATTACACGACAAGCGTGACGCGGCCCAGGACAAGGACTGGGCGCGCGAAAAAGAACGCCTGATGAAGCACGACACGCGTGGGCGTGACTAAATTTGTCGATGCCACACGGTACAAGTAGGTTTGATTAAATTTGACGAGGCCACGATAGGCGGGCTCGCAGGCAAACGCACATCCCCGAATAAGTCTTAACGGTCGGATCCCTTCCTGTCGAGTTCTTTACTGTCGGATCCCATACTTTCGAATCCTGTGCTATTGGATCCTTTATTTTTGAATCCCTAGCTTTCGAATCCTCTGCTAGTGGATTCTTTACTTTCGAACCCTTCGCTGTTGGATACCTTGATTTCGAATCCCTTCCTGTCGAATACTTTGCTATCGAATCGTGTTTGGCGCCGGGGGGGGGTAGTCTGTTTTTCGGGAGATGGGTGCTTGTAGCCCATGCGCTACATTTCCGTAGCCTAAAAGCTACAGGCATGCGAATTGCAAAAAAAGCATATACCCCCCCCCGCACGGTCACCCGGCTGTTCCGGTGGAAGAGGCAAAGATTCATGCGAAGGTCCAAAGAAAAATGCCATGTCTTTTTAACAAAGGCACGGCATTTTTTACTTCCGGGCGCCATGAACGCGTCCGGTACTACGGAGCCGGTAACGGCCCCCTGACTGCGCCCTTATTTGGTAGCAGCCAGTTTCTGCCAGGTGTCAACAACCGTATCAGGGTTGAGTGACATGGACAAGATACCTTCATCTTTAAGCCAAACCGCAAAATCGGCATGGTCGCTGGGGCCCTGGCCACAGATACCGACATACTTGCCGGCTTTCAGGCAGGCCTGGATTGCACGGCGAAGCATGAATTTGACGGCATCGTCGCGCTCATCAAAATCGGCTGCCAGCAATTCCATCCCCGAGTCGCGATCCAGACCCAGTGTGAGTTGGGTCATGTCGTTCGAACCGATCGAGAACCCGTCGAAATGCTCAAGGAACTCGTCAGCCAGAATGGCGTTGGACGGAACTTCGCACATCATGATCAGGCGCAAGCCATTTTCACCACGCACCAGACCGTTTTCAGCCAGCAGTTTGACAACACGCTCGGCTTGTCTGACCGTACGCACAAACGGAACCATGATCTCCACGTTGGTCAGGCCCATGTCGCCACGCACACGCTTGAGCGCCTCGCACTCCAGGCGAAAGCATTCCGCAAAGTCTGCCGAAACATAACGCGATGCGCCGCGGAAACCCAGCATTGGGTTCTCTTCTTCGGGTTCGTAACGCGAACCGCCAACCAGCTTGCGATATTCGTTGGACTTGAAGTCGGACAAGCGAACGATCACGGGCTTGGGGTAGAAAGCCGAACCGATGGTCGCGATGCCGTCCGCCAATTTTTCAACAAAGAACGCGCGTGGGCTGGCGTGACCGCGTGCGGCGGATTCAATCGCGATTTTCAACTCTGCATCGACATTTGGATAGTCGAGGATGGCCTTGGGATGAATGCCAATATTGTTGTTGATGATGAATTCAAGGCGCGCTAGACCCACCCCGGAGTTGGGGATTTGCGAGAAGTCAAAAGCCAGTTGTGGATTGCCGACGTTCATCATGACCTTGAGGCCGATTTCTGGCATCGCGCCGCGTCGCACTTCCTCGACCTCGGTTTCAATCAGACCATCATAGATACGGCCTTCGTCGCCTTCGGCGCAAGACACGGTGACTTGTTGACCCTCTTTCAGGCGGTCGGTTGCGTCACCGCAGCCCACCACGGCAGGAATGCCAAGTTCACGCGCAATGATGGCCGCATGGCAGGTACGCCCGCCACGGTTGGTCACGATCGCTGAGGCGCGCTTCATGACGGGTTCCCAGTTGGGGTCAGTCATGTCAGTGACCAGCACGTCACCCGCCTGAACCTTGTCCATTTCCGACAAGTCACCCACGATGCGTACTGGGCCGGAGCCAATTTTCTGGCCGATTGCGCGACCGGTGATGACAATCTTGCCGGTGGCCTTCAGGCGATAGCGCAGTTGCACGTCGTTGGCACCCTGCTGGGACTTAACCGTCTCGGGGCGCGCTTGCAGAATGTAGATCTTGCCATCGATGCCATCACGACCCCATTCGATATCCATCGGGCGCTTGTAGTGTTTCTCGATGATGACGGCATAGCGCGCCAGTTCGATGACCTCGTCATCGGTCAGCGAGTAGCGGTTGCGCTCGGAAACGGGCACATCAACCGTGCGAATCGCCAAGCCAGCCGTGCGCTCGGGGTCGAATTCCATCTTGATCAGTTTTGAGCCGATACGACGGTTGACGATTGGATACAAACCCTTCGCGAGGGTCGGCTTGAACACGTAGAACTCGTCAGGGTTGACAGCGCCCTGCACGACAGTTTCACCCAAACCATACGACGACGTGATGAACACGACGTCTTCGAAACCCGACTCGGTGTCAATGGTGAACATCACGCCAGCACTGCCCATGTCCGAACGCACCATGCGCTGAATACCTGCCGACAGTGCGACATCACCGTGGGCATAGCCCTTGTGGACGCGATAGGAAATCGCGCGATCGTTGTATAGCGAGGCGAACACGTGACGGATCTTGTCGATCACATCATCAAAACCCACCACGTTCAGGAACGTTTCCTGCTGGCCGGCGAACGACGCATCAGGCAAATCTTCGGCAGTCGCCGACGAGCGCACGGCAAATGAACCCAAGCCGTCCGCATCAAGCTTAGCGAAGGCGCCATGGATATCGTCATGCAGTTGTTGTGGCAAGGGGGCGTCGGTGATCCAGCCGCGAATCTGGGCACCGGCGACAGCCAGTTCACGCACATCGTCTGGGTTAAGCGTGGTCAGTCGCTCGGCAATACGCTTATCGAGACCCGTGCCGGACAAAAAATCACGGAAGGCCTCGGCAGTCGTAGCGAAACCGCCAGGAACACGAACACCTGCATCGGCAAGTTGGCTGATCATTTCGCCAAGCGATGCATTCTTTCCACCAACCGAGTCCACGTCCGTCATGCGGAGATGCTCGAATGAAACGACATATGACATGAAAGTCACCTTTTAACAATGTGAGAAAGCAAGTTTGGTCAGCACGTGCGCCGCTGTTGCGCTGCATGCTGACCAAACTGGCCTGGCCTGACGTTCGGGTGACTCCCGAGGTATATTGCACCTATCGTTATTGTACTACCCGCTCCTTCTTGGCTGGATAAATATTCATGACAATCCCCCCGCTTGAACGTATTGTTTTCATCATTTCGGACGGTACCGGTATCACTGCCGAAACCTTCAGCCACTCAGTCCTGTCGCAGTTCGAGTCGGTGACTTTCAAGCAGGTCCGCGTCCCCTTTGTCGACAGCATTGAAAAAGCGGATGCCGTGGTCCAGCGCATCAACCGCTGCTCGGCAGACCAGGGCGTGCCGCCCATTGTGTTCACCACACTTGTTGATTCAGAAGTACTTGCCCGAGTGCAACTGGCAACCGCCCTCTTTCTGGACATGTTTGGCGCGTTTGTCGAGCCGCTCGAACACTATCTGGACATGAAGTCCAGCCATTCAATTGGTAAATCCCACAAAGCGGTCAGTTCCACCCACTACCGTAACCGGATCGAAGCGATCAATTTCAGCCTTGCACATGACGATGGCCAGTTCATCACGGGTCTGGCTCAGGCTGATGTCATCCTGGTGGGGGTTTCACGATGTGGAAAGACGCCTACCAGCCTGTATCTGGCCATGCAGTACGGCGTCAAGGCCGCCAATTTTCCTCTGATCCCGGAAGATTTCGAACGCGGTGGACTGCCATCGACCGTGATTCCCTTTCGCTCGAAACTTTTCGGCCTGACGATCCAGCCTGAACGACTCTCGGAAATCCGCCACGAACGCCGTCCTGACAGTAAGTATTCCTCGCTCGAACAGTGTCGCTACGAGGTTGGCGAGGCCGAACGGCTAATGCGCCGCGACAGCATCCCCATGCTGTCGACGACAACAAAATCGATCGAGGAAATATCCACGACCGTGCTGCAGGAAGTCGGACTGGACAAACATTCCGCCTACTGAGTCAGGTCTCGCCAGACCGTGAAAAGGCCCCGTCACCGGGGCCTTCGTTATTGTGTCCCGCTTGCCGAGCCTTTGGTATTTCCTCCCACTTGTCGGGGGCTTCGGTATTACACCCCGCTTGTCGGGTCTCGCTTAGGCAGCCGTGGATAGCTGGCGGCGTTGTTCAAACAGGCAGATCGCCGCGGCAGCCGTCACATTCAGCGACTCGACCGACGGGTCGTGCTCAATCCGCACGCGCAACGTTGCGCGCTTGAGCAACGCAGCGTCCACGCCCTGGCCCTCATGGCCAAAGACCCAGGCACACTTGGCCGGCAGGTGCGTGGCAAACAAGTCCTGGGCGTCATCCAGCGCCGTCGCCACCAGCGCAACATCCAGACGATCCAGAACGTCCATCAGGTTGACCTGCTCATGCATCTGCAGGCCAAAATGCGCCCCCTGCGCGCTTCGCAGCACTTTGGGTGACCAGAGCGCGGCCGTACCGGGCGAGGCCAGCACGCGGCGAATGCCGGCCGCGGCACACGTGCGCAACAGCGTACCGACATTACCCGGGTCTTGAATCCGGTCAAACAGTACCACCGGCTCTTTCAAACGTTCGGGCAGTTCAAATACAGGTTGCTGCGCGACAAAAATGACGCCCTGGTCAGAGTCAAAGCTTGACAACGTACGCAACAACGAGCCAGACATGGTGACGCATTGTTCAGCATTCAGGCGCCTGATCAACCCCACGTGGGCCGGATGCTCTATCCGGTCGACATCAAAGATTGCGTGCAGCGGGCGACGACCCGAAGCCAGCCAGGCCTCGCAAAGGTGCAGTCCGTCGAGCAAGGCCGGTTCTCCGCGTCGCCCGGCCGAGGACTGCCATTTGTACAATTGTTTGTAGAGCGGGTTCGCCCGCGATTCAATATGTTTCATTATTTTTCCAGTAGTTCGCGTACAGGCGAAAAAGTACGTCGATGGGCAGCGCAAGGGCCATGTTCCTGCAACCGCGCAATATGCAGCGCGGTTCCATAGCCTTTGTGCTGGTCAAACCCGTATTCGGGATAAAGCGTGTGCAAGCGCATCAGGTCCGCATCACGCGCAGTTTTCGCCAGAATCGAGGCTGCCGAGATCGCAGGCACAAGCGCATCGCCCTTGATGATGGTTTGTACCGCGCACAGTAGCCGCGGGGGCTGATTGCCATCGACCAGGGCCAGCTGCGGCGCTATGTCCAGAGACTCGACTGCTCGTTTCATGGCCAGCAACGTTGCCTGCAGAATGTTGATCGAGTCGATTTCCTCAACCGTGGCGCTGGCAACCGCCCAGGCCAGCGATTTTTCGCGAATTTCCTGGGCAAGACTGTCGCGCCGCGCAGCCGTCAAAACCTTGGAATCGGCCAGACCGGCAATTGGGCGCGTGGGGTCGAGAATCACCGCTGCGGCAAACACATCACCGGCCAGAGGCCCCCTACCCGCCTCATCGACGCCAGCGACGATGCCCGGGTCGACCGCAAGCGATTCGAATAAATCAGCTTGCAGCAGACGGGCAGCCTGATTACGTTGCGCGCGTGAAGGCGGGCTAGGTTGGCGAAGCGGGCTAGGCTGGTTAAGCGGGCTATTCAGGCTAAGCGAGCTAGGCTGGTTAAGCGGGCTATTCAGGCTAAGCGAGCTAGGCTGGGCAGGCTGGCTGGGTTGGC
>CAIJKV010000095.1 GCA_903821335.1 uncultured beta proteobacterium | reverse complement strand
CCGCCTGTGGTGATCAGCATGATTTCATCGGTCGGATTGACCAGCACGGCACCGACGACCTTGCCGTTACGGGTTGACGTCTGAATGGCAATCATGCCTTTGGTGCCACGGCCATGGCGCGTATATTCCGTGATCGGCGTACGTTTGCCATATCCGTTCTGGGTGGCCGTCAGCACAGTCTGGCTTTCGTCGCCCGACACCAGCATGGCAATCACGTTCTGGCCCTCTTCGAGCATCATGCCGCGCACGCCACGGGCATTGCGGCCCATCGGACGCACATCGTTTTCGTCAAAGCGCACCGCCTTGCCTGAATCGGAGAACAGCATCACGTCATGCTTGCCGTCTGTGAGCTCGGCACCAATCAGGAAGTCGCCCTCATCGAGGTCGACGGCAATGATGCCGGCTTTACGCGGGTTCGAGAAATCGGACAGCACTGTCTTCTTGACCGTCCCGCGCGAGGTGGCCATGAACACGGTCTGCTCGTCGCTGAATTCCTTGATCGGCAGCACAACAGTGATTTTCTCGCCGTCAATCAGCGGGAACATATTCACAATGGGACGGCCGCGTGAAATACGGGAACCCTGCGGGACCTCCCAGACCTTGAGCCAGTAGACACGGCCGCGGTCGGAGAAGCACAGCAGAAAGTCATGCGTATTGGCGATAAATAGCTGGTCGATCCAGTCGTTTTCCTTCATCGCCGTGGCTTGCTTGCCACGACCGCCACGACGCTGCGCACGGTATTCGGACAACGGCTGGCTCTTGATATAGCCACCATGCGAGAGCGTGACCACCATATCAGTCGGCGTAATCAGGTCCTCAGTGTCGAGTTCCGTCGCGTTCAGTTCAATGTCAGAGCGACGCGCGTCCTTGGTGCCGACCGAGAACTCTGCCTTGATGGCCTGGAGCTCGTCGCTGATGATGACGGTGATGCGTTCCGGGCGCGAAAGGATGTCGAGCAAGTCCGAGATGGTGTCCATCACGGTCTTGTATTCGTTGACGATCTTGTCCTGCTCAAGTCCAGTCAAGCGCTGCAAACGCATGTTCAGGATTTCTTGCGCCTGTGTTTCGCTCAGGCGGTAGAGTCCATCGGTTTGCAGGCCGTAGGCGTCGGGCAAGTTATCGGGGCGGTATGCCACGCGACCGCCCGCTGCCTCGGTGTCTGCACGCGACAGCATTTCGCGCACCAGTGACGAATCCCAGGACTTGTCCATCAAGTCCTGACGCGCCACGGGTGGCGTGGGGGCTGCCTTGATGATGCGGATGAATTCATCAATGTTTGCGAGTGCGACAGCCAGCCCTTCGAGCACATGACCGCGTTCGCGCGCCTTGCGCAACTGGAACACCGTACGACGCGTGACGACCTCGCGGCGATGCGACAGGAAGTACTCAACCAGTTGCTTGAGGTTGAGCAGGCGGGGCTGGCCATCGACCAGTGCCACCAGGTTCATGCCAAAGGTGTCCTGCAACTGCGTGTGCTTATAAAGGTTGTTGAGCACAACCTCAGGAACTTCGCCGCGCTTGAGTTCAATGACCAGACGCATGCCGTCTTTGTCGGACTCATCGCGAATATCGGAGATGCCTTCGATTTTCTTGTCGTTGACAAGCTCTGCAATGCGTTCCTGCAAGGTTTTTTTATTGACCTGATAAGGCAGCGCATCAACGACGATAGACTGGCGATTGCCGCGTTCCATATCCTCGAAGTGCGTTTTGGCACGCATGATTACCCGACCACGTCCCGTGCGGTAGCCCTCGCGCACGCCCACGATGCCGTAGATGATGCCACCGGTCGGGAAGTCAGGTGCAGGGATCAGTTCAATCAGTTCATCGATCGTGCATTCTGGATTGCGCAGGCAATACAGGCAACCGTCAACAACTTCGGCCAGATTGTGTGGCGGAATATTGGTGGCCATGCCCACGGCAATACCCGAGCTGCCGTTGACCAGCAGGTTGGGCAGGCGCGAAGGAAGCAAGAGGGGCTCATGTTCGCTGCCGTCATAGTTCGGACCGAAATCAACAGTTTCCTGGTCAATGTCTGCCAGCAGCTCGTGCGCAATTTTTGAAAGTCTGATTTCGGTGTACCGCATCGCGGCCGCGCTATCGCCGTCGATGGAGCCAAAGTTACCCTGGCCATCCACCAACATGTAACGCAGCGAAAAATCCTGTGCCATCCGCACGATCGTGTCGTAGACCGCCTGGTCACCATGGGGGTGGTACTTACCGATTACATCACCCACGATACGGGCTGACTTCTTGTAAGCACGGTTCCAGTCATTATTGAGCTCGTGCATCGCGAACAGTACGCGACGGTGCACAGGCTTGAGTCCGTCCCGGACATCCGGGAGGGCACGCCCCACGATCACGCTCATCGCGTAATCGAGATAACTGCGGCGCATTTCTTCTTCCAGTGAGATCGGAAGCGTTTCCTTGGCGAAGGAATCCATAAAGTTCGCGGCAAAAGACAGCGGTTAAGAACCCGAAACCGGGATCAGAAGGTAAACCCAAGATTCTACACTGCACCTCACTGACTACGAGGTAGGATTGTCCTTGTCGCAACCAGCGCCGCAAGAGTTCCCCAAAACCGAAGCCACGACATTAAATAAATCATCAACTGAGGCAAAACAGACACACTTGTTGCAAAAAACCAACAACAAAACCCCCAAGAAGGTAGAAATGCGCGGGTGAACGCATTACAAAGGTACTAAGGAACGCAAAAATCACTCAAATGGCTTAAGATTCAAACCAGCACGCAGGAAACCCAGTGTGTAATTTCTTTGAACCTGCTCTTAGCGTTGCTATACTGGCCCCGTTTCCTGATATTTGCGGCGGGGGTTCGCTGCGAGTCACTTTACTCAGCTTCAAGCTCAACGAGGAGAAACATGAACAAGCCCTCCAAATTCGCTCTGGCACTCGCCTTTGCTGCTATCACAGCATCAGGTGTAGCTTCCGCGCAAACGGTCGACAATTGGAAGAACGGCTCTAACGAGCTCGTTTGGAAAAACGGCACCAACGAACTCTGCTGGCGTGATGCCTTCTGGACTCCTGCAACGGGCGTGCCCGGCTGCGACGGTGTTCCAGTTGCAAAGCCCGCTGTCCCCAACCCGATGGCAAACAAGGTGACGTTTAACGCCGATACCTTCTTTGACTTCGACAAGGCTATTGTTAAGCCAGAAGGCAAGAAATTGCTGGATCAGGTTGTTGCACAGGTGCAGACGATCAACCTCGACGCCATTATCGCTGTCGGTCACACCGACTGGATTGGTACCGAAGCGTATAACCTGAAACTGTCACAGCGTCGTGCTGCAGCAGTCAAGGCATACTTGGTTTCGAAGGGTGTTGATGCCAACCGTATCACTACGGAAGGCAAAGGCAAACTCAATCCGATCGCTGACAACAAAACAGCCGCCGGACGTGCCAAAAACCGTCGCGTAGAAGTCGAAATCGTCGGCAGCCGCAAGTAATCGGGCACCGTCGATATAGTGAATGCCGCTACGGCGGCGTTCGCTTCGATAAAAAAAGGCCTCGCTTGCGGGGCCTTTTTTTATCGGTACGCTTTTCAGGATTCATGCCATGACTGCACACACCACTCATACGGCCTCGTCGAACGTCGATCAGGCTGAACTGGATAAATTCAGTGCCCTCGCTTCACGCTGGTGGGACCCCAACAGCGAATTCAAGCCTCTGCACGCCATTAACCCCCAACGCCTGGACTGGATATTGGGCCTGGCCGGAGACCTGACCGGCAAGAAAGTGCTTGATGTCGGTTGTGGTGGCGGCATTCTGGCTGAAAGCATGGCCGTGTCAGGTGCCGAGGTCACCGGAATCGATCTGGCGGACAAATCACTGGCTGTCGCCAAACTGCACGGACTGGAATCTGGCGTATCAGTCACCTACCGCAGCATCAGCGCGGAGGATATGAGCGATGCCCATCCGGCTCAGTTCGACATCGTGACATGCATGGAAATGCTTGAACATGTGCCTGATCCCGGGTCGATCGTGCGTGCCTGCTCCACCCTCGTCAAGCCTGGTGGCTGGGTATTTTTCTCAACGATTAACCGCAATCCGAAATCATTCCTGTTTGCGATCGTCGGAGCCGAATACGTGCTGAAAATCCTGCCTCGTGGCACCCATAACTGGCAGAGTTTTGTACGGCCCAGCGAACTGGCCACCTCCGTGCGCAACGCCGGACTCGAACCAGTGGCCATGGCAGGGATGAGTTACAACCCGTTGACCGAGCGGTATTCGATGAACAGTGACACAAGCGTCAATTACCTGATGGCCACCCGTAAATGACGACTCTGGTTCTTTTCGATTTTGACGGCACACTGGCCGACACCGCTTCAGACCTTGCGGCAGCGGCCAATCTGCAACGCACCCGGCGCGGACTGGATCCTTTGCCTGTAGAGCGCTTGCGTCCCTACGCGTCGGCCGGTGCCAGAGGCCTGTTGCATGCCGCGCTCGACATGCAACCCGATCACCCTGAATATGATGCGCACCGCCAGCAATTCCTGACGGACTACGAAGCAGCGATGACCGTACATACCCGACTTTTCGAGGGCATACCTGAACTACTTGAAAAAATTGCAGCGCAGGGCATGCGCTGGGGCATCGTGACCAACAAGGTGACCTACCTGACCCTACCCATCGTGAAAGCGCTCGGTCTGGACAAAGACTGCGCGACCCTGGTTTGCGGTGACACAACTCCACATGCCAAGCCGCATCCGCTGCCCCTGCTGCATGCGGCACAACAGGCGGGTTTCACCCCAGACCGTTGCATCTATGTGGGCGATGATTTGCGCGACATCCAGGCTGCGCGTGCGGCAGGCATGGCGTCAATCGCGGCGGCCTATGGCTACTGCGGCCCCGAGCACCCGGTCGAGAGTTGGCAGGCTACGCACATAGCAAACTCCCCCGCAGCCATCTGGCCGGCAATACAGCTTGTAGCGAAGTGGTAAAACCAGCCGGCAAAGATTAATCGGTATTTATTGAACTGTTTTGTAGCCAATCAGTCCGACTCAATGGATTGTTCGTCTACAATCGAACAACTGGGGCCGATCCGGATTCGACGTGGGTCGCGAAACAGTGCAGGGCATGTCGAGCACCAGTTCGCTCGTAAATCCACTGGAAACACTATAAACGCCAACGACGAGCGTTTCGCTCTGGCCGCTTAAGCGGTGAGCCGCTGCACTGATTTGTCTTTGGGTCAGGTG
>CAIJKV010000094.1 GCA_903821335.1 uncultured beta proteobacterium | reverse complement strand
TGAGGGTGACACCGTGCCACCGTCGCTGATGCATGTCGTGACAGCGACCCGCGCCAAGGGCGTGGCGCTCCAAGTCATCGCGGTGGGCGCGGCCCAACCCGTCGCGGGCGCCGACAAGACGTTCGCGGATGCCGACGGCCACTTTCGTGCCCGCTATGGCGTGCAGGCAAGCGGAGCTGCCTACCTGCTGCGCCCGGACCAGCACATTTGCGCACGCTGGCTGACGCTGGATGCCACCCGCTTGCAAGCGGCCCTCAACACCGCCCTGCCCCGGTAAGGAAAGCACCATGACCGCAGCAACCACTCACGCACTCACCATCTCCGGCCTGGAGACCGTGTACGACGCCCTGGCGACCGCCATCGACCAGGCGGGTCCCGACAAAGCCGAACTGTTCCTGGTGAAACTGGCATTACTCAACGCCCAGGCGCTGGGTGACCCGGCTATCATGGAACGGCAGATTGCTTCGGCGCTGAAGGACCTCTGAAGGATCTCTGAAGGACATCTCGACGTCCTCTGAACGTCCTCTGAACGTCCTCTGAAAGTCCGTTAAGGTCCGCTAGCGTCCGTTAAGGTCAATTAGGGGCCGCGTAAAATCAAGCACTGAACAACCTGCCGGGAACCGCGAATCTCAATGAGCACACTGAACGAAACCCATGACCCGGCGTTGCAAAGCTGGGTGACGAGCGCGCACGTAAACGGCACGGACTTTCCTATTCAGAACTTGCCCTTTGCGGCGTTTCGTCGCCAGGGCAGCGACGAGGCGTTTCGTGGCGGCGTCGCGATCGGTGATCAGGTGATCGATCTGGCTGCCCTGGCTACGCAAGATTTGTTCAGCGGTCTGGCCCAGGCTGCTTGCGAGGCGGGGGCGCAAGGCAAGCTCAACGCACTGATGGCACTTGGGCCCACAGCCTGGTCCGCGCTGCGTCTGGCGTTATCGCGTGCGTTGCGCATCGGTGCGACGCAACAGGCGGCGCTGACGACATGCCTGGTGCCACAAACCGAAATCCAATACACAGTACCAGCCCATATTGGCGACTACACCGACTTTTATACTTCGGTTCATCATGCCACCAACATTGGCAAACTGTTCCGTCCTGACAACCCGCTGTTGCCCAACTACAAGTGGGTGCCCATTGGCTATCATGGCCGCGCCTCGAGTATTCGCGTGTCGGGCCAGGCATTCAAACGGCCGAACGGCCAGACCATGGCACCGGGCGCAACCGTACCGATGCTGGGTCCATGCAAGCGGCTCGACATCGAACTGGAACTCGGCATTTTTATCGGCACTGGCAATACACTGGGCGACGCCATCGCGATGACCGACGCCGAAGCGCATGTGTTCGGTGTGTGCCTGCTCAATGACTGGTCGGCGCGCGACATCCAGGCCTGGGAATATCAGCCACTCGGTCCCTTTTTGTCCAAGAGTTTTGCGACCACCATTTCACCCTGGGTGGTGACCCTGGAAGCGCTGGCACCGTACCGAGCGGGCTTTACCCGACCGCACGGCGATCCTCAGCCGCTACCCTACCTGGACAGCGCGGCGAACCGTGAGCAGGGTGCATTCGATCTTGAACTGGAAGTCTTGCTGCAAACGAACAAGATGCGCGCAGCCGGCCTGCCCGCCCAGAAACTGGTCCAGACCAACTATCGCCACGCCTATTGGACCATCGCCCAGATGGTCGCCCATCACACCGTGAACGGCTGCAATCTTCAGCCAGGTGACCTGTTTGGCAGCGGCACACTTTCTGGCCCGACACTGGACCAGGCCGGTGCCCTGATCGAAATGACACAGGGTGGCAAGCTGCCAGTGACCCTTGCCAACGGGGAAACCCGAACCTTCCTTGAAGACGGCGACACGATCATCATCAAGGGAAGGTGCGAAAAATCCGGGTTTGCAAAAATCGGCTTTGGCGAGTGTGTCGGCACCTTGTTACCCGCCAGTTGAGCCAGGCGCAAACCCGCTTGCGTTAAAAGTTAACGTTATTGCGTCCTTTGAGCTTCAGGATGTCGCGCGCTTCGTCAGGGGTCGCGATTTCAAGCGACAGCCCTTCGATGATTTTGCGCACGCGCGTGACCTGGTCGGCGTTTGACTTGGCCAGCGTGCCCGGACCATCCCACAACGAATCTTCCAGGCCCACGCGTACGTTTCCACCCATGGTGACCGACTGGGTCGCGATGGGTTGCTGATTGCGCCCAGCACCCAGCACCGACCACAGGTAGTTGTCGCCAAACAGGCGGTCAGCGGTGCGCTTCATATGCAGGACGTCTTCGGGGTGGGGGCCGATGCCACCAAGAATGCCAAACACGGACTGGATCAGGAAAGGTGCCTTGATCAGACCGCGATCGATGAAGTGGGCCGCCGTATAAAGGTGTCCGATGTCATAGCATTCGATTTCGAAGCGCGTCTCGTTTTCGCTGCAAGACTGCAGAATGTGGGCGATGTCCTTAAAGGTGTTCTTGAACACGCGATCGTCGCTGCCGGCCAGGTACTTGGGTTCCCAGTCGTGCTTGAACGTCTTGAAACGCTTGAGCATGTCATACAGCCCAAAGTTCATCGAACCCATGTTCAGGGAAGCGACCTCGGGCTTGAAATAGTGGGCCGGACGCAAGCGATCTTCGATCGTCATGGTGGGCGCGCCACCGGTCGTGAGGTTGATCACGACGTCGCTCTGGGCCTTGATTTGCGGCAGGAAGTGCTTGAACAGTTCCGGATCTTGCGAGGGGCTGCCGTCCTTTGGGTCGCGTGCATGCAGGTGCACAATGGCCGCGCCGGCCTGGGCCGCGCCGATCGCCGCGTCAGCGATTTCCTGGGCGCTGACTGGCAGGTAGGGTGACATGCTCGGCGTATGGATGGCGCCGGTGACCGCGCAGGTGATGATGACTTTTCTTGCCATGGTATTTCTCCTGAAAATGGTTGTGAACTAAGTGGGTTGGTCTTTCTGGTGGCGACGCAAGGCCATCAGGCGATTGTCGCGCCAGCGCGCGCGCCGTTGCAGGGCGTCCTGCGGGAGTTGCTCGCGCCGTTCCTGTTCGATCTTGCTGATCACGTCGGGATTCCAGCTGTTAGGTGCCTGCGTGCGGCTGACTGCGGCGTAGGTATGCCCGTAACGCCCGGCGTAGTCAGCGATACCTTCTGGCGCGTTGAGGTCGATGGTCTCGAACGGCCCCATGAACGACCAGCGCAAGCCCAGACCAAACTTCATGACCTTGTCCAGATCGACGGTGCTGGCGTAGCCTTGCTCGTACAGGTTCAGCATTTCGTTGAGTACCGCACCCTGAATACGATTGAGCAAGAAACCCTGAATCTCCTTGCGCACCAGCACCGGCTCTTGTCCGATCTGCGCGTAGAGTGCCATGGTAGCCTGCGCCACCGCGTCCGAGGTCCAGGGCGCCGGGCTCACCTCGACCAGCGGGATCAAGTAAGGCGGATTGGCGGGATGCGCCACCAGGCAGCGCGCGCGACCCGCCAGATGTTCTGTAAACGACGAAGCGGGTATCCAGGAAGTCGAGCTTGCCAGAATGGTGTCTGGCGCGGCCAGTGCGTCCATCTGCGCAAAGATTTCGATCTTGGCGGCGACCGTTTCGCGTATATTTTCCTGGACCAGCACCGCATCGCGGCAGGCCTGGGCCAGCGTCGCCGCGGGTTGAATGCGCGCCAGAATATTTTCCTGCGCCTCGCGTAACAACCCGGCGCCATGCAGGTCCTCGAGCATTGTGGCGATCTCTTGCATGCACACGTCGAGCGCAGCGGTGCTGGCGTCAAAAATGTCGACCCGCCACCCCGCTTGAGCGAACAGCATCGCCCAGGCACGTCCGATCAGGCCCGCGCCGACGACACCGATTTTACCGACCGGGTGCGCATGCATTGGACGATCGCTCATTGAGCCAGCGCTCATTGGACCCACGTTCACTGGACCAGCATTCATTGGACCAGCATTCATTGGGCCAGCGTCTCGACGTTGCCATCGACCGACAGGCTCTGGCCGGAAATGTTCGCGCCCGCCTTCGAGCAAATAAACACGATCTGGGCCGCGATGTCTTGCGCCGTCACCATCCGTCTGAGCGACACGCGCTCGAGTGCGCGTGTGCGCATGGCCTCAAGCGTGATGCCGTAGGACTCGGCCTTGGCACTGAGCACGCGGTCTTGTCGGGGACCCTCGACGATGCCAGGCAAAATCGCATTGACGCGGATGCCCTGCGGCCCGAGTTCCATGGCCCAGGTCTGCGTCAGGCCGATCACGCCGAACTTGGTGGCCGAATAGGGCGTGCGCAACGGAAATCCGTGTCGCCCCGCCGCCGAGGAAATATTCACGATGCTGCCACCATGGGGCAAGAGCAGTGGCACCGCGCTGCGGGTACACAAGAATGTGCCTGTCAGGTTCACAGCCAGCGTTTGCATCCAGTCCGCGAGCGCCGTGTCTTCGACCGGCTGCGTGGGCCCTGCCACCCCGGCATTGTTGACGAGGATATCGAGCCCACCCCAGCGTTGCCTGACCATTTCAAACATTTCCAGGACTTGCGCTTCACTGGATACATCCGTATGACTGATGCCCACCTGCGGCAGGGCAGCCTGAACGTCTTTCAGCGCCGCGTCGTCGATGTCGCATACATGCACTTGCGCGCCTTGTTGCACCAGGGCTTCAGTGATTGCGCGGCCGATGCCCTGGGCACCCGCCGTCACGACGGCTCGCTGGCCGTCCAGCCGAAAGGAAATGGGTTCGTTCATTGTTACATCCATAAGATTTTTTTACGGTATTCCAAGTCGTTCAACAACGCTTGCGAAGGCCCTTCGTGGAAAACCTGTCCCCGCTCGAGAGCGAATACCCGGTCAGCCAGGGCCAGCACCAAGTCCAGATTGTGTTCAACGATCAAGATCGACACTTCACTGCGCAGTTTGTCAAAAACGGTAAACAATTCGTTGACCACGGCCGGTGCCAGTCCCTCGAATGGTTCATCGAGCAACAGCAGCTTGATATTGCCCGAGAGCGCCCGGGCGACCGCGACCATCTGCTGCTCGCCGCCCGACAGATAGTCGGCGGCAACATCCATGCGCGCGCGCAGCCGTGGAAAATATTCGAACATTTTTTCTTCTGTCCAATACGTGCCACCTATCGCGGGATTGAGGCGATTCATTCTTCCGAGCGCAAGGTTATCGCGCACCGACATCCCGGCGAACAACCCTCTGCCCTGCGGCACATAGCCGATGCCGACACGCGCGATATCGGGCGCCGACATGCCTTCGATGTTCTTGCCGTCAAACGTGATGCGACCGCCCACCGGAGTCACCAGACCCGTCAGCGCCTTGAGCAAGGTCGACTTACCCGCCCCGTTTCGACCCAGCAAGGCGACGATTTCACCGCGACGCACATCGAGCGAGGCGTTGTTCAGGATATGGCTCTTACCATAGAAGCTGTTGATGTCTTGAAAGGACAACAGGACGTCTTGCGACCCGGACGCGGCCAGTTGCCTGGCTTGCACGGCGGGTGTGCCTGTGCCGGTATAGACCTCTTGCACACGCACGTCGCGACGCACCTCCTCAGGTGTGCCCGACATCAGCACATTGCCGTCGTTCATGACCGTGACGTTCTGCGAAAAACCCAGCACGCGATCCAGGTCATGCTCGACGATCAGCACGGGAATATGATGCTGGATCGTCTGGATCAGATGAGAAATGCGTTCGCGTTCCGCTGCCGCCAACCCGGCCAGTGGCTCGTCGAGCAGCAATACCTTGGGGTGACCGCCCAGCGCAATACCCATGTCGACCAGGCGCTGTCCGCCATAAGACAGACTGGCTGCCTCGCGGTGCTCGATGCCTTCCAGGCCCAGGTACTTCACCAGTTCGGCGGTCTCGGCGTCAACGCGTGTAAACGTATGGATGTCGCGCCAGATATTGAAATGCCCGTGGTGCCGCGCCTGGACGGAAAGCCTGAGGTTTTCGTATATCGTCAGGCCCTTGAACAGGTTGGTGATCTGGAACGAGCGCGCCAGCCCGAGTTGGCTGATACGATCAGCGCTCAAGCCTGTCAGCGTCTCACCGTAGAGTTTGACGCTGCCCTGGTCGGGCACGAACAGACCCGAGATCAGGTTAAAGGTGGTGGTCTTGCCTGAACCATTTGGACCGATCAGGGCATGAATTCCGCTGCGCAGTGTCAGGCTGCAGTCCCTGACGGCATGGACGCCGCCGAAGTGTTTGGCCAGGCCAGAGACATCCAGGGCAACCCCCTTGCGGGCCAGGGGTTGCAGAAACGATGGGAACGGCAGCCCTTCGTAAATTTTGCGGGCGCTCATGGCGGCGTCATCGACTTTCTCGGGTCTCAGGCGACGCTGAATCTGACCCCAGACCCCCACCAGTCCTTTGGGTGAGAAAACAATAAAGCCCACGAACATCAAGCCGAAATACAGCAGCCAGTTGGGCGTCCAGATCGACAGGAACTCACGAAAGAGAATATAGAAAAAGGCGCCAATGACGGGCCCGAGCAAACTGTGCATGCCACCGATGACCACCACCGCCAGCAGTTCGCCGGAGAACGCCACGGAGGTCGGGTCGGCCGAAGCAAAGCGGTAATGAAACGCCAGCAACCCGCCCGCAAGACCGGTCAGCGTGCCCGAAATCACAAATACCACCAGTTTGTAACGCTGCGTGTTGTAACCCTGGAACTGGGCACGCTGTTCGTTTTCCCGGATGGCCGCCATCACATGCCCGAACGGTGAACGCAGCAGGCGCCAGACCAGAAACAGCGCAATCCAGCCGATGACGCTGACCGCGATGAGGTAATTGATCGGCTGGTCGAGGTGGAGCACGCCCATGTCGGGTCGCACGACATTGCCGATCCCGTTTTCCCCGCCGGTAAACGCTGTCCAGCGAAACGCGATGGCAAAGGTCAGTGCCGAAAACGCCAGCGTGAGCAACGAGAAGTAGACACCGCGACGACGCAGGATCAAGGCACCAACCAGGCCCGCCATGACGGCTGAAAAAATCACCGTGAACAATAACGGCAGGATCAGTTGCCCCTCGAACCAGTACTTTTGGGACAAGGCCGCGGCGTAGGCACCCAGACCAAAAAAAGCACCATGCCCAAATGACGTGAGGCCGGTATGGCCGACCAGCAGATTCAGGCCCAGCGCGGCAATGGCGAAAATCACCACATCGGTTGCCGTGCCCGGTGTCAGGCCGAGCGCGCGCATGATGAAGGGAGAAATCACCAGTCCGATCAGGGCCATGCCCAACGGCAGATATTTATGTGTGTTTGCGTGTGTCATGCCAATGTCTTATTCAAACCGCTCAATACGTTCGCCCAGCAAACCGCGCGGACGCAATAGCAGCACCAGAATCATCAGCACATACATCGAGGCCTCGGACGCAGGAGGATAGAAATACGTCGTGATGCCACGCACGACGCCGATCAACAGCGCCGCGAGGACCACGCCCCAGAAGCTGCCGAGTCCGCCAATGACGACCACGACGAACGCCGCCGTCATGATCTCGGCACCCATGGAAGGATGCACGCCAGCCAAAGGAGCCAGCAGCACACCGGCCAGCGCGGCGAGGCTCACGCCCAGCACCACCACCGCAGTCATGTAGTGCGTGAGCCGGATGCCAAGCACCGCCACCATGTCCGGGCGTTGCGTGCCTGCCCGCACCACGCGACCAAATGCGGTCTTGTTCAGAAGCAGCCAGATGCCAATCAGCACCACCACTACGACCGAAAGCATCAGCAGGCGATAACGGGAATAGATGAAGTCACCCAGGATGAGCTGGCCTTTGAAGGCAGCCGGAATCGAGTACTGGAGCGGCGTGGCGCCAAAGGTCATGCGGATGACTTGTTCAGCCACCATCGCCAGGCCAAAGGTCAGCAGCAGCCCGAGGATGGGATCGCTGTGGTAGAAACGACGCAGCAACACGCGCTCAAACACCACGCCCAGCAGGCCGACCAGCACGGGCGACAACACCAGGGCGCCGGCGAACCCGACATATTCCGTCAGGACCACCGCGCCGTAAGCACCCAGCGCGTAGAACGCGCCGTGCGCCAGGTTGACGACCCCACCCAGACTGAAGATGAGTGACAACCCGAGCGCAATCAGCAGGTAATAGCCCCCAACCAGCAAACCGTTGAGAACCTGTTCAGTAAAAAAAATAAGTTGCATTGACATTCACGCCTGGTTCAGATCTTTTAGCGAAGTGAATCGGGCGATCAGAGATTGCAGCTGTTTTCCTCGCGGGTCGGGGCGATGATGTCCAGAGGCTCGTCGGCGTTTGGCACCGCGGGGCCCAGTTGCAGGAAGTCCCACTTGTCGCGCGCCTCGCCTTTTTTCTTGGGGGTCAGCGTGTACATTTGCTGCATCAACTGGTGATCCCACGAACGGAAATAGCCCTTGCGTGTCTTGAGCAGGTCGAACTGCGCACCCTTTTCAAAATAGTCGATGAGTTTCATCGAATCGGTGGTCTTGTTTTCGTTCATGGCCTGCGCCATGATTTTGAGCACAAGATAATCCCCCCACGCCTGATTCTCGGGCGGCTTGCCGTGTCGTTTCATGAACGCGGCCACGAACGCCTTGGACGTCGGCGAGTCAACATCGTGGTGCCATGGCACAGGCCAGGTACCCAGGAAGTTGTCGGCGCCAGCGCCCCAGGCCAATGCCGTATCAAAGCCAAAGCCCGCAATCGGAAACGGCAGACCATACTCGGAATATTGCTTCATGAAGCTGGTGATTTGCGTGCCCGCCAGGTTCGAGATGACGATATCGGGTTTGACCTGGCGGATTTTAAGCAGGTACGCCGAGTAGTCCGTGGCGTCGGTGGGAACCTTGTCCTCACCCGCGATCAACCCGCCGTTGGCAGCCAGGAACTTGCTTGCGACACGCGTGAGGTCATGCCCAAAAGCGTAATCGGCCGTCAGGAAATACCATTTCTTGCCCTTGACCATGCCCTGCTGCATCAAGGCGCGACCCAGCGTGTTGACGTACATCGAGTTGGCGCATTCCAGATGGAACATGAACTTGTTGCAGCTCTTGCCGCGCAGTTCGTCAGAGTTGCCACCGGTATTGATAAAGATCTTCTGGTTGCGCGCGGCCACCTGGCTGATCGCGAGGCCCGACGCCGAGTTGATCTCGCCCAGCAGGCAGGTCACGCCGTCGCGTTCAAACATCCGCTGCGCTTTGCTCGCGGCGGTGGCGGGGTTGACGGAATCCTCGGTCAGCAGCTCAACCTGCCTGCCCATGATGCCGCCGGCTTTGTTGACTTCGTCGACCGACAGCTTGATGCCCATCGTGCCATATTCACCAAGCGGCCCCAAAAATCCGGTCAGTGGCGTGAGGTGTCCAATCTTGATTTTGTCGGATTGCGCCCGGACAATCGCGGGCAAACCCAACAGGGCCATGGCCCCGGCCGCAGAACCGGCCTGCAATAGCTGGCGACGCGTCGTTGATGCCTGTTTCATTTTTGCTCCTCAATATTTTTATGGATCGGCTGAGCGATCTGCTTGGTGACAGCATACATGCCAGACGGCATAACATGATGTTTGATCAAATATATTTGTATGGGACAATTCAGTCAATGTCGCCTGACTAGGAGTTACCCGCACGTGGCTATGGAACTCTTGCCTATCCGCCGGATTGATCACGAAACCATGTCGCAACGCGTCTATCGCGACCTGCGCGAACTGATCATGAGCGGGCAGGCACAGCCGGGTCAGCGTCTGACGTTAAAAAGTCTGTCTGAAGCCCTGGGCACCAGCCAGATGCCGGTGCGGGAAGCCCTGCGCCAACTTGCGGCCGAAGGAGCGCTTGAGTTCCTGGCAAACAAATCGGTCCGTGTGCCGGAAATGACCAAGGCAAAATTCCTGGAATTACTGTCCATTCGCCTCGCGGTCGAGGGGCTGGCCATCGAAGAGGCGGCCCGGCGCATCACGGATGCCGAACTTGTCGAACTCACGCGGCATCACAAGACCTTCACCAAAGAAGTCGCGCGCAAGCACCCCGAGGCAGCCGTCGCGATTGAATCCAATATGCGTCTGCATTTTGCAGCCTATCGGGCCGCGCAGATGCCCTCGCTGATGACGATTATCGAGGGCCTCTGGCTGCAGGTTGGCCCGGTGCTGAACCTGGACATGCGGTCGGGCTCAAGCAGGCTGACCGAAGGTCCTGCGCGGCTCCATCACGAGGCGCTCATGCAAGCCCTCGCGGCCAGGGATCCGGTCATGGCCAGGCAAGCCCTGATCGCCGACCTGACAACGGCGGCAAGCTTCATCATCAGCCTGGGCAAACTGAAGTAAATACCGCCCCCGCACGCGTGGGCCACGGGGGCGTCCCGGCACGCGTTTAAACAGCCAGCAGCGCCTGGTCCAGATCGGCCAGCAAATCATCGATGTGTTCAATGCCGATCGACAGGCGCACCGTTTCCTCGCGCACGCCCGCCTTGGCGAGTTCGGCGGCATTGAGTTGCCTGTGCGTGGTCGAGGCAGGATGCGTCACCAGCGATTTGGCGTCGCCGATGTTGACCAGCCGCGTGAACAACTGCAGTGCATCCTGGAACCGTGCCCCGGCCTCTCGACCACCCTTGACACCAAATGTCATCAGCCCGGGTGCTTTGCCTGACAGGTACTTGGCCACCAGCGCATGATCGGGATGGTCTTCGAGCCCGGCGTAATTGACCCATTCGACCTTCGGGTGTTTTTTCAAATGCCGGGCGATTTTTAAGGTGTTCTCGCTGATGCGATCGACGCGCAGGGCCAGCGTCTCGATACCCAGCAAGATCAGGAATGCATTGAACGGGGAAATCGCCGCACCGGTATTGCGCAAGGGCACGACGCGCGCACGTCCGATGTAGGCCGCGGGGCCAAAGGCCTCGGTGTAGACCACGCCGTGATAGCTGACATCGGGCTCACTCAGGCGTGGGAAGCGTGCCTTGTGCTCGGCCCAGGGAAACTTGCCTGAATCAACAATGGCGCCACCCAGGCTGGTGCCATGTCCGCCCAGGTATTTCGTCAGCGAGTGCACCACGATATCGGCACCATGTTCGATCGGTCGTAACAAATAGGGTGACGCGACGGTGTTGTCGATGATCAGCGGAATGCCATGGCGGTGCGCGACTTCGGCCAGCGCGGCGATGTCGGTGACGTTGCCAGAGGGGTTGCCCACCGATTCGGCAAAGATGGCTTTGGTCTTCGCATCGATCAGGGGCTCGAAGGATTTCGGATCGCGCGCATCGGCAAAACGCGTGGTGATCCCGAACAACGGCAAGGTGTGCGCGAACAGGTTGTACGTGCCACCGTAAAGGGTACTGGCCGACACAATATTGTCACCCGCCTCGGCAATCGTCTGGATGGCGTAGGTCACTGCGGTCTGGCCCGAGGCGACTGCCAGCGCGGCGATGCCGCCTTCGAGTGCCGCGACGCGTTGTTCGAGCACGTCTTGGGTCGGATTCATGATGCGCGTGTAGATATTGCCGGGCACTTTCAGGTCAAACAGGTCGGCGCCGTGCTGGGTATTGTCAAAAGCAAAGGCCACAGTCTGATAGATCGGCACGGCGACCGCACGCGTGGTGGGGTCGGGGCTATAGCCGCCATGCACCGCGACGGTTTCGAGTTTCCAGTTTTTCTTTTTATCTGTCATTTCTTCTTCCTTCGAAATTTTATAATGAGGGTTCGCACGCAGAAACTAAATGTAAGGCAAATCCGGTCAATCCGAAACGAATTGAAAGTCATATGCAAACAACATGGATTATGATGACTATCAAGGCTATTCAATAGAAATATTACCCGTTCAGGCCGACCCGAATCTGCGAGCAGATCATGTCCGGCCGGGGTTGCGGGACATGCAGGACATCGATGGAAAAAGTGAAAAACTGGCGCAGGCTATGTATTTCTGCCGTCCAGGTTGGGGTGTTGGGCTTGTCGGGGTGTTCATTCACACCGGCCTATGAACAACCAGCGCTGCCCGTTTCCCAGACCTACCCTGCCGACAGCCCCACTGCGGACAGCCCCTCGGCGCCACGGGTCGCATCCCTAGTCTGGCGCGATTACTTTGTCGACCCGACTCTGCAGTCACTCATCGGTGAGGCCCTGGCCAATAACAAGGACCTGCGTGTGCTGATCGCCCGGGTCGATGAGGCACGCATTATGTATGGCGTGCGCCGGGCCGAGCAGCTTCCGACTGTGGGCATCGGTGCGGCCAACGCCCGCCTGGCGCTTCCCGGTGAAATCAGCCCGACCGGGACTGATGCGCTGATCAATCAATATGTTGCCGGTTTCAATCTGGGATCCTGGGAACTGGATTTCTGGGGTCGTGTGCGCGACCTGAAGGACGCGGCGCTCATGGACTACCTGGCGACGGACGCCGCGCGGCAAGCCGCGACCGTCAGTCTGATTGCCCAAGTGGCTGATGCCTACCTGGTGTTGCGAGAGACCGATGAACGTATCCAAATCGCGACCCAGACCGTGCACAGCAGGCAACAGTCAACCGACATGTTC
>CAIJKV010000093.1 GCA_903821335.1 uncultured beta proteobacterium | reverse complement strand
GGCGAACACGAGAAGGTCTTGCAGCGTTTCTATCGCCTGGACCGACACCAGCGTGGCAGTGGGCTGGGGCTCTCGATCGTGGCGGCGATCACGCAACTTCATGGCGGGCGACTCACCCTTGAGGACGCTAATCCGGGCCTGCGCGTGACCATCTGGATCCCGCGGGGCGTGGCGCCAACATTACCAAACGGTAACGTAATTTCCGTCTGAAACGACACGGTCTGTTTGTACAATTCGGTCGCGATAAGGTTCGCGTAAGCCTCCGATGAGAACAAGCATGCTTGAACGTAAAAAAATATTGTTGGTGATTGCAGCAGGCGTTTGCGCGCTGGCTGCTGGCCTCTGGATCGTTGGTACAAAGTCCTCCGACAAGCGCGCTGAGTCCGCTGCAGCCGAGGCCGCCAAACAGACCACCAAACAACCCGCACAGCCGGCCGACCATGCCAGCGACACAATCGTCGTCACCGACCAGCAGGCCAAACAAGTCCGCATCGAACCCGCCTCGCTGCATGACTTTGTCTCGCAACGTGATGCCGTGGGCTTTGTCGATTTCAACCAGGACACAACCGTACAGGCCCTGTCGACGGTGACCGGCAAGATTCGCCAGGTTTTCGTGCGGGCCGGCGACGACGTCAGGAAAGGCCAGCCACTTTATTCTGTCGACAGCCCCGACCTGGTCCAGGCACTTTCCGCGCTGATTTCCTCGGCCGGTGTGCGCGCCGCCGCGACACGCACGCTTGAACGTGCCAGGAAAATGCTCGACATCCAGGCCACGGCCCAGAAAGATTTCGACCAGGCGGTCGCCGACCAGCAAACCGCCGAAGGCAATTACCAGGCTGCCCGCGACGCTGTCCGTATTTTTGGCAAGTCCGAGGCAGAGATGGACAAAACCATTGCCAGCCGCAAGCCCAACGGCGAACTCATCATCACGAGCCCGATCGCTGGTCGCGTGGTGGCGCGCAATGCCGCACCCGGCATGCTGGTGCAGCCCGGCAGCCTGCCCTCGCCCATTACCGTCGCCGATATTTCCACCATGTGGATGATTGCCAACGCGCCCGAATTCGATATTCCGAAAATCCAGCTTGGTCAGAAAGTCAGCATCCAGATCACCGCCTTGCCTGGCGAAAAATTCGAGGGCCGCGTCACCAGCATCGGTGCCTCGATCGACCCCAACACCCGACGCATTCCCGTGCGCACTGAGGTCCAGGACGCCACCCACCAGTTACGCCAGCAAATGCTGGCGACCTATGTCATCCAGACGGGCGAACCCATCCGCTCGGTCGCCATTCCCGCCAACGGCATCGTGCGCGAAGGAGACGGAACAATGACACTGTTCGTGACCACCGACGGCAAGACATTTACGCGTCGGGCGGTGCGCACCGGCCAGGAACAGAAGGGCTATATACGCATTCTGGAAGGCCTGTCCGACGGAGAAAAAGTCGCGACAGAGGGCGCGATTTTCCTCAGTAACGCCATCCTGCTCCAGGCACGCTAGCCCGTCGCCTCGCCCCCCAACCCCGTCATCATTCAGCTCAAAGGCTCATCGTGCTAAGAGGCATCATCTCGTTCGCGCTGTCACGCCGGCCCATCATCTTGCTTGCGTTGCTGGTATTTTCGGTCGGCGGTCTCTTCGCATTTTTTAAGCTCAATATCGAAGCCTATCCCAACCCTGCACCGGTGATTCTCGAAATCACCGCGCAGGTGCCTGGCCTGTCAGCCGAGGAAATGGAGCTTTACTACACACGCCCGCTGGAAATCGGGCTGGCCTCGACGCCGGGCGTTGACATCGTGCGGTCGACCTCGTTTTACGGCCTGTCCTTTGTACGCGTCACCTTCAAATATGGCGTCGATTATTACTTTGCCTACACCCAGGCAGCCTTGAGCCTGCAACAGCGCGTCAGCTTGCCCAACAACGTCCAGCCACAAATCCAGGCCTCGAGCCTGGTTGGTGAAATCGTGCGCTACCAGGTGGTCGGGCCCGAGCACTATGGGTTGAGCAACCTGCGCGCGCTGCAGGACTGGGTGATCACCAAGCGCCTGCTGTCGGTGCCCGGTATCGCCCAGGTCGTGACCTGGGGTGGCACCACACGTGAATATCAGGTCGAAGCCAACCTGCAGAAACTAGAGGGCTACAACATCACCTTGCCGCAGCTCATCAGCGCGGTCAGCAACTCAAACAGCAACGTCGGTGGCCGCACGATCAATGTCGGCCAGCAGTCCGTCAACATCCGTGGGGTGGGTCTGGTGACCGACACCAAGGATATCGGCAACATTGTGCTGTCCCAGTCAGGCGCCACGCCGGTCCTGGTCAAGGACGTGGCCACCGTGCAGGTGGGCGTGGCCCCGCGTCTGGGTAAGGCAGGTCTCAATGAGCAAGATGATGTGGTGACGGGCGTGATCGTCATGAACCGCACCATGCAGACCAATGAGGTGATCGGCCGCATCAAGGTCGAAATCGACAAGATCAACAACGAAGGCGTGCTGCCCGCTGGCGTCAAGATGGTGCCGTATTACGAACGCTCCAGCCTGGTTGAGGTCACCACCCACACCGTGCTGCATAACCTGGTTTTCGGTTGCATTCTGGTGTTCCTGATCCAGTGGATTTTCCTGGGCGACTTGCGCAGTGCCGTGATTGTCAGTGCAAACATCCCCGTTGCCTTGTTCTTCAGCATCATGATCCTGGTCATCCTGGGGGACTCCGCCAACCTGCTGTCGGTGGGGGCCGTCGATTTCGGGATCATCGTCGATTCCGCGGTGATCCTGGTTGAGAACGTCTTTCGCAACCTTCAGAAGTCCCCCATTGATCAACGTGAACTGATCGATGAACAACTGCATGCCAAAGGCATCTCGCACCTCAGTGTCGACCACCCCAAATGGAGCGACCGACTGAGCCTGATCCTCATTAGTGCCATGCAAGTTGACCGGGCCGTGCTGTTCTCGTCGGCCATCACCGTCGCGGCGTTTATCCCCCTGTTCACCATGCAGGGCGTGGAAGGCCAGATTTTCAACCCAATGGCCCGCACCTACGCCTACGCACTGACCGGTGCCTTGCTGGCGACCTTTACCCTCACACCGGTCCTGTCCTCGCTGCTGTTGCCCCGGCATGTCGAAGAAACCGAAACCTTCTTTGTGCGCGGTATTCGCAAAGTGTATTCGCCCGTGCTGCGCTGGGCGCTTGAGCGGCGCAAGACCACGGTCGGTCTGGGTGCGGCCTTCCTGGTGATCTCGGCCATGCTGCTGCCACACATCGGCACCGAGTTCTTGCCAGCGCTTGAGGAAGGCAACCTCTGGATTCGCGCCACGATGCCTTCCACCATCTCGCTCGACGCGGGCGTGGGTAAAGTCGCACGCATGCGCGAGATTCTGAAACGCCACCCCGAGGTCGTGACGGTGGTGTCGCAACATGGCCGCCCGGATGACGGCAGCGACGCCGCCGGCTTCTACAACGTCGAGCTATTCGTCACGCTCAAGCCTTTCGACCAATGGCCAAGTGGTTATTCCAAAGTGATGCTGGTCGAGGACGTACAAAAAGAGTTCAAAAACGAATTCTCCGGCGTCGAGTTCAACTTTTCGCAGTACATCCAGGACAACATCGAAGAAGGCCTGTCGGGCGTGAAAGGCGCCAACTCGGTCAAGATTATCGGGCCTGACTTGAACACACTGGAAACCCTTGCCGACCAAGTCTTGCGTGAGATGAACCAGGTCAAAGGTGTGGAAGACTTGGGCGTATTCAGAGTGCTTGGGCAACCCAACTTCAACATCACAATCGACCGACAAAAAGCATCCCGCTACGGCTTGAACTCTGGCGACATCAATGCAGTCGTCCAGGCTGCGGCAGGCGGCATGCAGGCCACCACAGTGCTGGAAGGCGACCGGCAATTTGCGCTGACGGTTCGTCTGGCGCCAGAGTTTCGCTCTAACCTTGACGCGATCGGCAACATCCTGGTCGCCTACACGGCCAGCAGCGGCGCCACGGCCTATATCCCCTTGAATGAACTGGCCACCATCACGCTGGACACCGGTGCCTCCTACATTTATCACGAACGCAATCAGCGCTACATCCCCGTCAAGTTCAGTGTGCGCGGACGCGACCTGGGCAGCACGGTCGCCGAGGCGCAGCAACGGATCGGCAAGAACGTCACCTTGCCTTCGGGCTACCGGATTGACTGGGCGGGCGAGTTTGAAGAACTGCAGCAGGCAAAAGACAGGCTGATTGTGGTGTTGCCCATCGCGATCGGCATGATTCTGCTGTTGCTCTATGTGCTGTTCAACTCCTTGCGTGACAGTTTGCTGACGCTGGCCGCGATTCCCTTCGCGATCGCGGGCGGCATCATCGCCCTGTACTTTTCAGGCTTGAACCTGAGTATTTCGGCGGCCATCGGTTTCGTATCGCTCTTTGGTGTGTCGGTGATGAACGGGATCCTGGTGATCGGCTATTTCAACCAACTGGTGCTGGAAGGAAAGTCCAACGTGCAGGCCATGTACGAGGCCGCTGACCAGCGTATGCGCCCGATGTTGATGACTGCCTTGTCGGCGTGTATTGGCTTGTTGCCAGCCGCCATCTCTAATGGCATTGGCAGCGAGGTCCAGAAGCCCCTGGCAACGGTCGTGGTCGGTGGCATGCTGATTGGCCCGATCATGTTGCTGATCGTGGCCCCCGCGCTGCAGGTGCTTGTGATTGAGTGGGGTGACGCGCTCAAGGCAAATCTTCGCAGTGCCAGAGACAAGTACCTGGGCAATAGCGCGGGCAATAGCATGGGTCATAGCACGGGCCATAGCACGGGGAAAAACAGTGGTAAGCCCATGGACACGCGCATGGACAAGCGCGTGGACCAGCACCTGGCCAACAAGGGAGAGCAAGAATGACCCACACCACCCCCGTGTTACGCCTGACCATACTCGCGACCCTGCTCCTGTGCGCAGGCTGCGCCGTGGGCCCTGACTTCCAGCGCCCGGACGCCCCCACGGGCCAACGCCTCACGCGTGAACCCGTGAGCGCGACCGCAGGGGTGGCCGTCGCCACCGGCACCCGCCAGACCTTTGAGGTCGGCGCCCAGGTCCAGCGTGACTGGTGGACGCTCTATGCGTCGCCAACGCTCAACGAACTGGTCGAACTGGCACTCAACAAGAACCCGACCATCGAAGCGGCTCAGGCATCGCTCAAGCAGGCGCAGGCCATGGCCACCTCGCAGCGCGGCTTCTATTTCCCTAATGTGCAGGTGGGGTATGCACCGCTGCGCCAGGGGGATTCAAACACCCTGTCGCCGACGCTGAACTCTGGCGACACACCGTTCACACTGAACACGGCGCAGGTATCGGTCGGTTTCACCCCTGACGTGTTTGGCCTGAACCGGCGCACCGTCGAGTCACTCGACGCACAAGCCGAGAACCAGAAATTCCAGCTCGATGCGGCCTCTGTGACGCTCGCCACCAACGTGGTGTCGGCCGCCATTGCGCAGGCCGCGTTGCGCGCGCAAATCAACGCCACCGAAGACATCATCCGCGCCAGTTCCCGCTCGCTTGACCTGCTGCGCGCGCAGGCCAAGATCGGTTTTGCCTCGGGTCTGGATGTGGCGGCACAAGAAACCGCCCTGGCGCAGGCCGAACAAACCTTGCCACCTCTGCACAAACAGCTTGAGCAGACCCGCAACCTGATCGCCGTGCTGGCGGGCAAATTGCCCTCGGAAGGGGGCCTGGAAAACTTTGATCTGGATGCCCTGCAGCTGCCGGCCACGCTGCCAGTCAGCCTGCCTTCGCAGATTGTGGACCAGCGCCCCGATGTGCGTGCCGCCGAGGCCACCCTGCACGCTGCCAGCGCGGCCGTTGGCGTGTCGATCGCCCAGCGCCTGCCGCAGTTTTCCCTCACCGCCTTCTTTGGTGGCGCGGCCGTGCCCTTCAATGACATGTTTAACAGCAGCAACCAGTTCTGGGGCGTGACGGGCAACCTCGCCCAGACCGTATTCGATTTTGGCACGCTCAAATACCGGCAGGTCGCGGCCGAAGCGGGCATGGCGCAGGCCGGCGCACAGTACCGCAGCACCGTGCTGACCGCCTTCCAGAACGTGGCCGACACCTTGACCGCACTCGATGCCGATGCCAAGTCACTGGCCGCTGCCGTCAAGGCAGAAAATGCCGCCAGGAAAACCTACGAACTGACACAGCAACAACTCAAGATTGGTGCCGTCAATGCCCTGGCCATGCTGCTGGCCGACCAGGCCTACCAGCAGACCTCGATCACGCGTATCCAGGCGCAGGCCTCACGCCTGACCGATACCGCTGCGCTGTTCCAGTCCCTGGGTGGTGGATGGTCGGTGCCGACTGTGCAGACCGTGCCGACGGCGCAGACCACGCAAGCTGTGCAAACCGTGCCGACTACGCAGGCGTTGCAAACCGTGCAAACAATACAGACCGCGCCGACTGTGCAGACGAACTGAAAATGCGGTGGCGAGGGGCCACACAGATCATGCGCCCTGCCCCGCCTGCGACCGGGGAATCAGGACGTCAGTGCGTCAGGGCGTCAGGAAAGCGTTGACCTCGGCGTCGATCACCTCAAGGCTGCCACTCAGGTCATACGACCTGCCGTTGGCCTTGAGCTTGCCGTCGGCAAATTCAAACGAGGCCTTGAGTCCGTCAGGCGTCAGCGTCGCAATGCCGAGCATCACAGCCAGCCTTTTTTGCGTATTGTCGATGGCCTTGCCTTTGGCCTGCCACTGACCCGAGGCGGCCACACGACTGGCAACCGAGAACTTGGCGGGCGGCACCACGTCTGACTTCTTGACCTCAACCTGCATGTCGCCCGTGAACGTGCCTTCGCCAAGCTGACCAGACAGCCTGGGAATCAAGACTGAAAAACCTTTCGCAAGCATTGACTGCACGGCGCTGCGGGTACGATTTTTTTCGTCAGCGGTCAGGTTCTGAAAATCGTCAGAATCCTGGGCCACGGTTGAAATCGTTTCAATGCTGCTGGCATCGAGGTCCTTGATGTTGAGTTCAAGTTCCAGGTCACGCAGTTTTTGACCGGCGACGTTGTAGCTTTTTATTTTGGGGACAACCTGGATATCGATCCGGTCAGCGCGCTCTGACATCGTCGTGGCCAGTGACAGCCCCTCGGCCGAGCTATCGCTGGTGCTGAGCTTGTCGATGCCAAACAGCATGGTGCCCGTGCCACGGTTGATATTATTGATATCGGCCGCAGCGGTCACGCCACGCACGTCAAGTGCCTGGCCTTCGCCGCGCACGGTGATGCGGTCGGTTTTCCACTCAAGCGTAAAGGCCGGCTTGCCCCACGAAACATGACCACTTGACGGAGAAATCTGCATCAAGTCCTGTCCTTGGCGCATGACCAGTTCCGGCATCGACAGGGACGACACCAGACCGCCGCCATAGCCCACGGCACCTTTGCCGTCGAGTACGATTTCAGAGCCGAACAAGCGATTGATCTCGGCCACGGCCGGGCCGATCGGCTTGACTTTCCATTCGAACCGCATGGACGACGCCGGCAGCAGCAGGTTCACCATCCGGTATTCAACCTGCAAGGCCAGTGCCTGCACGCCGGTGCTGGCATCGGCGCCCAGATCGTTGAAACGCAGCTCGAACGAGCCGTTTGACGACAGCAAACCTTGTTGGTGCTGCAAATTGACCATGCGCACCGCGCCCTGGTTGGGGGATTTGGCCAACTGTGTCTTGAACGCCGCCGTCACCGTGCGGCCCAGATAAACACTGCCACCCAACCACACGCCCACCACCACGACCGCCAGACCGAGAATGGATCCGCTTACTTTTTTAATGCTCATGTATCTTTTCCGCCCAGGGCAATGATGCGCGATGGCGACAGTT
>CAIJKV010000092.1 GCA_903821335.1 uncultured beta proteobacterium | reverse complement strand
TCGGCAAATTTTTCGTAAGTTTCCGGATCACGAATGACGCTCATGAACGGCGCGAGGCCCGTGCCCGTCGAGAACATGTAGAGGCGTTTGCCAGGCAACAGATAGTCGATGAGCAGGGTGCCCGTGGGCTTGCGCCCGACAATCACGCTGTCGCCCACCTGGATGTGCTGCAGCCTTGAGGTCAGCGGGCCATCCTGGACCTTGATGCTCAGGAATTCAAGATGGTCTTCGTAGTTGGCGCTGACAATGCTGTAGGCACGTAGCAGTGGCTTGTTGTTCACGCGCAGCCCGATCATCGTGAAATGACCATTGCTGAAACGCAGCGAAGGGTCGCGCGTCGTGGTGAAGGAAAACAGCCGGTCGGTCCAGTGGTGAACCGTTAACACACGTTCTTCGTTGAATGCACTCATGATGGCGCTTGTGCGGCGCATTTGCGCCTGAAAAGTTGAAAATTAACCTGGCACCCATTGCCAGTCAGCATTGATTGTAATAAATTGCCAGAATGTAGTGAGTGCAACACGAAATTGTAGCGAATGCTACATCGGCGATACGCGTCCCGCAACAATTGCCGAGTAATAAGCTTCAAACCCAACGTCCATGACCACGCACACAATGACTGACGGACTGCCCGAGGCCGGGCCGCAAGGCCAACCGCCAGGGACCGCGTACGTCCGACCGGGCAATGACCGGACGGCGACTGGCAAGGTAGAGTGTAATGCCTGTCCGGTACTGTGCCAGATCAGTCTGGGCCGCTCCGGGGCGTGTGACCGGTATGCCAACCGGGACGGCACCCTCGTGCGGGTCGACCCGGTCGTGCTGCTGCACCGTGCGCTCGCCTCGCCCGAGGCCGCGATCGTGGCGTTTGCCCCGGCGAACCCGACCGTGCAGACTGAGGTCATGCCGACCCCTGCGACAGGCAATGCAGTGTTCGTGACGGGTGTCGGCGCTTCCACGACCTACCCGGATTACAAGCCCGCGCCTTTCATCGTCGGCTCACAAGTTGACGGCGTCGACATGGTCACCGTCGTGACCGAAGGAATCTTTAGCTATTGCAGCCTGAAGATCAAGATCGACACCGATCGTTTTCTCGGGCCTGAGCAAGCCAGCGTGCGCTGCAAGGGCGAACTGGTTGGCCATGTCACGACCGCAGAGTACGGTTCGCAGATGCTGTCGCTGGGCGGTGTGCACCACCTGACGGGCGGCAGCAAGAAAGAGGGCCGCGTCACGATGGAGATGATGCAGGCGTTGGGCAACAAGCAGGCGGTCTCGCTCAACATCGAGGGGGGCTCTGAAATAACGATCCAGGCGGGCAAGGCCCCGGTGGTCAATGGCGTGCTCGAGCAACGCATGCGCGTCGGTTGCGGCTCGGCGGCGGTCGGTATTTTTGCCAGGCAGTTCCTTGCGGTTGCGGACGAAGTGGTGGTGGTCGATGACCACATCACTGGCGTGCTGACCGAGCATCAGGCGGGGTGCTGCCTGGGTATGCGTGCATCGGGCATCAATATGCGTGGTCGCAGGTCCACTCCCGGACGGTATTTCCAGGTGGCCAACCCCGGCACAGGGTGGGGTGGTACCGATATTTCCGACCCGCTTTCCATCATCGAAGGCTGGGATCCGGACGTGGCCTGGCCAGGG
>CAIJKV010000091.1 GCA_903821335.1 uncultured beta proteobacterium | reverse complement strand
TGGTGCGCACGGATTGCCCGAACCCATGACATAAGGCGGCAAGTCCATGTGCAAGGCGCTGTGGCCGCCCGTCATGCTGTGTGCCCCGACGCGTCCGAACTGATGCACAGCCGCCAGGCCACCGACGATGGCCCAGTCACCAATGTGGACGTGACCGCCCATCTGTACGCCGTTGGCCAGAATGACGTTGCTGCCAATCTGGCAGTCATGGGCGATATGGACATAGGCCATGATCCAGTTGTCGGAGGCCACACGCGTGACGCCGACATCCTGTGTCGTGCCCGTATTGATGGTGACGTACTCGCGCACCATGTTACGGTCGCCAATCTCGAGACGCGTCGGTTCGCCCGCGTACTTTTTGTCCTGGGGCATGCCACCGATCGAACAAAAACGATAAAAGCGGTTGTACTCACCAATGGTCGTGTGCCCATCAATGACACAGTGCGAACCAATTTCAGTATGCGCGCCAACTTTGACGTGGGCACCAACAACCGAAAAAGGACCCACCGTGACGGTCGGATGCAACTGCGCACTGGCATCCACCAATGCAGAGGGATGAATCAGCGAGGACATTTATTTTTCCACAGGCCTGATCGCACACATGATTTTGGCCGACGCGACTTCCTGCCCATCTACCATCCCACGCACCGAGTATTTGCACATTGACCGACCAATACGATCCGCGACAGCTTCGAGAATCAACTGGTCACCAGGCACCACCGGCCTGCGAAACCGGGCTTGGTCGATTCCGACAAAGTAATAGAGAATCTTTTCATCCTTGGCCTTGAGACCTGCCCCATCGGCAAACGAAAAAATGGCTGCGGCCTGGGCCAGGGCTTCGAGGATCAGGACACCGGGCATCACAGGATTGCCCGGGAAATGACCCATGAAAAATGGCTCATTGAACGTCACGTTCTTGATCGCCTTGATGGATTTTCCAGGCACCATTTCGAGCACCCGATCAACCAGCAGCATCGGATAACGATGCGGCAACTGGTCGAGAATATATTTAATATCTAATGCTTCCATGATGTTTTCCTGTGCTGCGTATAGATTGAAAGCGGTCAGCCGCAGGCCGACCACAAGGCGCGGCGCTATTCCCGCTCGAGCGCCCTGACACGTTTTCTGATCGTGGCCAGTTGACCGATCACAGCGGCATTGCGCTGCCAGTCAGCGTGTTCAGTCATTGGAAACACGCCGGTATAGCGACCTGGCTTGGTAAGGTTGTAGGTGACTGCGGTGCCGCCAGAAATATGGATATCATCGCCGATCGTCAAATGACCGGCCACTCCAGCGGCGCCACCCACCGTGCAGCGCGCACCAATCTTGGTGGACCCCGCGATACCCACGCATCCTGCCATCGCGGTGTGTGCGCCGATGTGGCAGTTGTGGCCAATCATGATCTGGTTATCGAGCTTGACGCCGTCTTCGATGATGGTGTCTTCAAGTGCGCCGCGATCAATGGTCGTGTTGGCACCAATTTCAACGTCGTTGCCGATCACCAGGCTGCCGAGCTGGGGAATTTTCCCCCAGGCACCCTTGGCCAGGCTCGAATCGGGTGCAAAACCGAAGCCGTCCGCACCCAGCACGACGCCACTATGGATGATGGCCCGGGCACCGATCTTGACGCCATCGTACATCGTGACGCGCGCATGAATGATGGACGAATTGCCAATTTCGACATCGGCACCAATCACGCAACCCGCGCCAATTTGTGTCATGGCGTCAATCCGGGTACGCGCGCCGATGACGGCAAGCGGGCCCACTGTTACGTTAGGTGCCAGCACGGCCGTCGCGTCTACCACAGCGCTTGGATGAACCACCGTGTCGCGCGCGGGCTGTCTCGCCCAGTCAAACCACTGGGCCAGGCGCGCATACAGCAGATAGGGATGCTTGCAAACCACACGCGCAAAAGGTGGTGGGTGGGGCATGGCCGCGATGCCGTCTTCGATCTCTGGTAGCACAATGACCGCGCAGGCACCCGTGCGGGCGAGCTGGTCAAGATACTTGGGATGAACGATGAACGATATTTCGGCCGCACTCGCTGTCACCAGCGAACCGAGCCCCGCGATACGGGGATCGGACCAGCGCTCTGCCCCAGGAACAAGCTTTTGCACAAGGCCACCAGGGATGGCCTTGAGAAGCTCTGATAGCGGGGGTGCCCGATCAGGGTCTAACAGTACGGGCATAAGGGACCCGGATTACTTACCCAGGGCCTGGATCACCTTGTCGGTGATATCCACGCGCGGGTTAACAGTCACGGCATCCTGGATGATCACGTCATAGGCCTCGGTCTCAGCGATACGCTTGATTGCGGCATTGGCCTTTTCAACGATCGAGGCGAACTCTTCGTTACGACGACGGTTGAAGTCTTCCTGGAACTCGCGACGCTTGCGCTGCAAGTCACCGTCCATGTTGGCCAGTTCGCGCTGACGCTTGTTGCGATCAGATTCTGACAGAACCGGCGCATCTTTTTCAAATTTCTGAGCCGCAGTACGCAGGTTGTTGCCCAGGCGCTGCAGTTCGTCATCGCGTTTTTTGAATTCAGCTTCGATCTTGCTCTGTGCGGCCTTGGCAGGTGCCGAATCACGCAGGATTTTTTCGGTATTGACGAAACCGATTTTTGAACCCTGTGCCTGGACGGGGTTAGCCGAAACCAGCGAAACCACCACGGCGGCCACTGCGACAAACCAACCGAGGCGTTTAGGTGCCAGGGTGCGCACTGCAGGAACAGAACTAAGTAAAGATGTAGGGTAAGCAGACATTATTCAAGTCTCACGGTAAACAAAATTTCAGCTTGCTATTGTGCCATTAAATGCAGGTCAGAAGCCGGTTCCAATCTGGAACTGGAATACTTGGGTGTTATCAGTCGGTTGGGCATTGAGCGGTTTGGCGTAAGACAGCTGCAACGGGCCCATTGGTGAGGTCCAGGACAGCCCCACACCAGCCGAGTAACGCAACTGGCTGAAATTGATGGCCTGGTCGTTGCCATAACCATCTGTGCCAAAGACCTGACCACCGTCAGCAAACAGGTACCAGCGCAAGGTACGGTCTTTCTGCGTGCCCGGGAAAGGCAGGTAGAACTGGACGTTACCCACGACCCGCTTGGAACCACCCAGGTAGGTGCCCGTCACGGGGTCGGTCGGACCCAGCGAGTTGGTCGAGTAGCCCCGGACAGTACCGATACCGCCCGCGTACACATCCTTGATGATCGGGTATGGATTGGTGCCATAGCTCTTGCCGTAGTCCAGCAACCCGTTCACAGCCAGCGTGAAGTCGCGCCCGATCGGCATGTAGTACTGCTGCTGCGCACTCAGGAGGTAGTACTGCAGATTGGCAGTGCCGATGTCCGCCTTGAGGCGACTAAAGCCACCTTTTGTCGGTGCCAGCGCGCTGTCACGCGTATCCTTGGACCAGCCGGTGTTCAGGATGAGAGTATTTGTGGTGTTGCCATAGGCAGCGACATACTCGTAATACGCGAGCGGCGAGTTGTCGTACAGCGAGATCGAGTTACGCTCAAAGTTACCACCCAGGAAAATGCGGTCGAACTCGGAAATCGGTATGCCGAAGTTCAAGCCCAGGCCCATCGTGGTGACCTGATAGTTACCCGGGTTGTTCGCGTAGGGGGTCATCGTCCGGTAGTAGATCGACGACGTACGGCTGATGCCGTCGTTCGTGAAATACGGGTCGGTGTGCGCCAGCACGGCGGTCCGGTTGTACTGGCTGGTGTTGACCTGCAACGTGAGGTTCGTACCGCTGCCAAACACGTTGTCTTCAGTCAGGCCAGCCGACAGGATCACGCCATCCACCTGGCCGTAACCGACACCGAGGTTGACCATGCCAGTTGGCTTTTCTTTCACGTCCATGTTGATGTCGACCTGATCCGGTGAGCCGGGAACGGGCTCGCTGGCCACGTTCACATCCGTGAAATACCCCAGGCGCTGGAGTCTGTCACGGGACACCTTGATCTTGCCGGCGTCGTACCAGGCGGCTTCCTGTTGACGAACCTCACGACGCACGACCTCGTCACGTGTGCGGTGGTTGCCCACGATCTGGACGCGGCGAACATACACCCGGCGGCTGGGGTCAACATAGAACGTCAGGTCTGCGGTCAGTTTTTCGCGATCGAGAATAGGATTGGGGTTGACGTTGGCAAAGGCATAGCCCAGGCCACCCAGAAAGTCAGTAATGCCCTTTGAGGTGGCGTTGGTCTTGGCACCCGAGAACACATCACCGGGCTGCACCAGCACCAGCGAATTGATTTCCTCATCAAGACCCATCAGGTTACCGGCCAGCTTGACACTATTGACCGTGTAGACGCTACCCTCGTTGATGGTAATCGTAATGAAGATTTCCCTGCGGTCGGGTGAAATCGTGACTTGCGGGGGTTCAGCCTTGAACTCAAGGTAGCCGCGATCCAGGTAGTAGGAACGCAGGGATTCAATGTCGCGATCAAGCTTTTCACGCGAATACTTGTCGGAGTCCGTATACCAGGTGATCCAGCCGGTGGTGGTCAGCGAAAACAGGCTGAGCAGGTCACTATCGGAAAACGTGGTGTTGCCGACAATCTTGATTTCGGCGATCTTGGCAACCTTGCCCTCGAACACGTCGAAGTTGATCCCCACGCGGTTACGCGGCAGCGGGGTGACGGTTGACGTAATTTCAGCACCGTACTTGCCTTTGCTGAGGTATTGCTGCCTCAGTTCGAATTCGGCCTGCTCGAGCATCGACTGGTCAAAGGTGCGGCCTTCAGCGAAACCAACCTGGCGCAAGCTGTCGTTGATCGCCTTGGGTTCGAATTCACGCATGCCTGAAAAGGTGACCGAGGCAATCGTGGGGCGTTCCTGGACGGTGACGATGACGACTTTACCCGCCGTGTCGACACGCACATCACTGAACAGACCCGTGGCGTAGAGACGGCGCACGGACTCGGTTGCGAGTTCTTCGGTGAAGCGCTGACCAACCTTAACCGGCAACTGGCTGAAAATCGTGCCTGCTTCGGTGCGCTGGATGCCGTCGACGCGAATGTCGCTCACGACAAACGGATCAAAGGCCTGCGCCGCCACCGGAACCAGCAATGCGAGGAGCAGTGGCAACAGACGAGCGAGACGAGTCGAGCCGGACAGGCATCGGGCAAAAAAACACTTCCAGCTTGCGAACATCCTCGGAAATCCTTAATACGAATACATTAATCGTGGCGGATCATTTTAAGTCAGAACTGCACTAACTAAAAATTCTGGTCAGGTCGTTGAACAAGGCAACCACCATCAGGCAGGCAAGCAAGCCGACACCCGCGCGCTGACCGATTTCAACCCAGCGTGCTGGCGGAGGACTTCCCCTGACAATTTCTATGAGATAGTACAGCAGATGCCCCCCATCAAGCATGGGGATTGGCAACAGATTCAGTACACCAAGACTGATACTGACCAGTGCGAGAAAGGCGACATAGGCCGCCCAGCCTATCCGTGCGGTCTGGCCGGCGTAATCGGCGATGGTGACGGGGCCGCTGATATTGCGCCACGAGACCTCGCCAGTCACCATTTTTCCCATCATGCGCAAGGAAAACCAGGCCGTATCGGCGGTACGGGTGACGGCGTGCGTCAGACTGTCGAACACCCCGTAGCTGACCTGAACCATCGGTATGTCGCCGCCTAGCTGCACACCGATGCGCCCGATGACCTCGCCAGACTCAAGCGTATGGGTGTCTGGAACCACGGGCACATCGACCAACCGCCCTGCACGCTCGACTTGCAGCGTGAGCGGCTGGCCCGCGTGGCGCTGGATCGTCGCGATGACCTGCCCCAGGGCCGGCTCACGCTCGGCGTCCACTGCGACGATCAAGTCCCCTTGATGCAGGCCTGCACGCTCGGCGGCACTTCCCGGTACAACCGACTTGATCGTCGGTGCCGGACCCTGCAGCATGAGCCCGACGCGGCGCATGGGGTCTTCTTTGGAAGGGTCTGCTGCAGCCGGAAGATTCAGGTCGCGCACCATCGTGACGCCACCATGATCCACGCTCAGTTCAACCTCACCACCGTCGGACAACAACCCCAGGAGTGCCCAGCGGACCTGGCTCCAGGACTGGACCGGTACCTGGTTGACTGCAACGATACGGTCGCCAGCAACAATGCCAGCCTGTGCGGCGGGCGATTGCGCAGTCGGTGCGGCAAGTATCGCGGCAGGCTCCTGGGTGCCGACCAGATTGAGGACGGCATACAACACCACTGCCAGGATCAGGTTAAACACGGGACCCGCCGCGACAATCGCGATGCGCCTGGAAACCGGCTGCAAGTTGAAGGCCTCACGGTCCTGTGCAGCGGGTGCGCCGGGCTCGGGGGTGTCAAGCATCTTGACGTAGCCACCAAGCGGAATCGCCGAAAACGCCCATTCGGTGCCATGCTGATCGGTTCGCCGCAGCAGCACTTTCCCGAAACCAATCGAAAACCGCAGCACCCGCACGCCACACCAGCGCGCAACCAGGTAATGGCCGAGTTCATGAAATGTAATCAGGATGCCTAGTGCTACGGCAAAGGCAATGAGGGTTACAGCCATAGGATTCTGCCAGATAAATGCATTAAGAGCGCTTGAATGGGCAACACGTCAGCGTAGACCCGTCTGGCTGGCAAAGGTTCGCGCTTGCTGGTCGGCAAACAGCACCGCCTCAAGCGAATCGAGCGCCACGGTCGCCTGCCCGGCCTGCCACGCCAGCGTGGCGTCAATCACCCGTGAAATGGCCGTGTAGGCAAGCTTGCGGTCCAGAAAGGCCGCCACGGCGACCTCATTTGCCGCGTTCAGCGCAATGCAGGCGTGCTGCCCGGCTCGCAAGGCATGGAATGACAGGCTCAGGCAGGGAAACCGGTCAGGTTCGGGGGTTTCGAAGTCGAGCCGCCCGCACTGCGCCAGGTCAAGCAAGCCGACACCGGACGCAATGCGATCCGGAAAACCCAGACCGTAGGCAATCGGCGTGCGCATATCGGGCTGGCCAAGCTGGGCCACGACCGAGCCGTCTTCGTACTCGACCATTGAATGCACCACGCTCTGTGGATGAATCACCACGCTAATGCGCTCGGCGGGCATGGCAAACAACCAGTGCGCCTCGATGACCTCAAGCCCCTTGTTGAGCATGGTGGCCGAGTCGACCGAGATTTTCCGACCCATGCTCCAGTTTGGATGCGCCACCGCCTGCTCGGGGGTCACGTCATCGAGCTCAGACCACGCACGGGTGCGAAACGGGCCGCCCGAAGCCGTCAGGATCAGCCTGCGCACGCCGGGCGCCGGGCCCGTTGGTGCACTGGCCCGACCGTCATGCGGCAGGCACTGGAAGATTGCATTATGTTCGCTGTCGATGGGCAACAGTTCGGCACCACTGTGCGCCACGGCTGCCATGAACAGCGAACCAGCAGCCACGAGCGCCTCTTTATTGGCGAGCAGCACGCGTTTGCCGGCCTGGGCGGCGGCCAGCGCGGCCGGCAGACCCGCTGCGCCGACGATGGCCGCCATGACAATCTGGCAATGGGGGTCGGCGGCTGTATCGGCCAGGGCCTGGGCACCCACCCGGATCTCAGGCAACTGGCGACCACCCGCCCAAAGCGTGCGAAATCGGTCGGCGCAAGCTGGGTCGGGCACCACCACCACCGCAGCCCGGGTACTCGCCGCCTGCTGCGCAAGCAGATCAATGCGCGTGTGCGCCGTCAGGGCATAGACAGAAAAACGGTCGGGATGGCGGGCGATCACATCCAGTGTGCTTTGCCCGATGGAGCCCGTTGAACCCAGTATCGTGATGCGCGCGACGCCTACCATGAAGCCGAATCCACCAGCACGAACGCAAGGGGTACGACTGCCACGACGGCGTCGATCCGGTCATAGACACCGCCGTGTCCGGGCAGCAACCCACTGGAATCTTTGATGCCCGCGCGGCGCTTGAGCAGCGATTCA
The DNA here is from genome assembly GCA_903821335.1 of uncultured beta proteobacterium. GTDB lineage: Bacteria > Pseudomonadota > Gammaproteobacteria > Burkholderiales > Burkholderiaceae_B > Zwartia. Next base: position 18,162 of record CAIJKV010000091.1, on the reverse strand, counting down.
AACAGGTCGCCCATGATCGATATCACGGCCAGGATGACCGCGAACCCTGCCGCACCGAGCCACGACCAGCGCGTGACCAGAGCCTGGCCAAACGTATCGGGCCAGCGCGCCGAGACCAGCACCCAGATGACGACACCGACCACCCCGGCCGCCGCACCCTCAAGGGTTTTGCCAGGGCTGATGCGTGGTGCGAGCTTGTGACGGCCAAAAGCCTTGCCGGCAAAGTAGGCGCCAATGTCGGCCACCCAGATCAACATCAGCAGCGACAACACGAACCAGGCACCGCGTTGCATAAACAGATAAGCCAGTGCGGCCCAGGTGGCATAGAGCGCAACGGGTGCGAACACGGTCCAGCCCAGACTGCGCGCGGACGCGTCGGCCCGGCCACGTGCCACGGCAACCGCGACGCCAGACAGCCACACCACCACGCTGCACAGCACCGCAGCATGCATCAGGAGCAGACTCGACGGTGCCTGCCAGGGAGCCCGTGCCGTCACCCCGCCGAGCCAGAACCAGGCTTGCAGCAGTGCACCCGCACACAGCAAAATGCCCGTCAGCGCGGCGGCCGTGCCTGCACCCGGCAGCGTCAGCCTGACCCATTCCCAGCCGGCGCAACCGCAACCCACTGCCAGGAAAATCAGGAATGGCCAGGGTGAAGACGCCGACACCACCAGGGCGATCACGGCCAGCAAGACCAAAGCGGTGATCACGCGTTGTTTAAGCATTCCGGTCAGCGTCCCTGAACGCCATGCACTTGCGCGCTCGTTCGGCCAAAACGCCGTTCACGCGTGCGGTACCACTCAAAGGCGGCAAGCAGTTCGCGTTCACCAAAGTCGGGCCAGTAGCATTCGGTAAAGAAAAGCTCGGCGTACGCCAGTTGCCAGATCAGGAAGTTGGAAATTCGCTGTTCGCCACCGGTGCGGATAAAGAGGTCGGGCTCAGGGGCCCATGCCATCGACAGGTGGGCGGCCAGTGCTTCTTCGTCGATGGCTGCAGGGTTTTGCGCCAGTTCAGGACGGGCCAGCAGCATGTTGCGTGTGGCCTGGAGAATATCCCAGCGCCCGCCATAATTTGCGCAGACCGTCAGGTGCAAGGTGTCGTTATGCGCAGTCTTTGCCTGCGCCTGGCTGATCAGATCCTGCAAGCGGGGTTCGAAGGCGCTCAGGTCACCGACCACGTGCAGTCGCACGCCTTGTTCAAGCAAACGGGCGACTTCGCGCTCAAGGGCCTGCACAAACAGGCGCATCAGCAATGACACTTCATCTGCAGGGCGACGCCAGTTTTCAGAGCTAAAGGCAAACAGCGTCAGGTACTTGACACCCAGGCGACCACAGGTCTCGACCGCGCGGCGCACCGACTGCACACCCTTTGCATGGCCCGCCGTGCGCGGCAGCAGGCGCTTGGACGCCCAGCGACCGTTGCCATCCATGATGATCGCAACGTGCTGTGGAATCGCCGAGGTGTCTGGAACAACCTGTGTTGAGCTGATGGCCATGGTGTCTGACGGCCTAGACCGTCATGATCTCGGCTTCTTTCTGGACGACAAGCTTATCGATCTCGACGACGCAACGGTCCGTCAGCTTTTGCACGATCTCCTGTGCGCGACGCTCGTCGTCTTCGGAAATATCCTTGTCCTTGACCAGTCGTTTGAACGACTCATTGGAGTCACGGCGCAGGTTGCGTACGGCAATCTTTGCTTCCTCACCTTCCGAGCGCACCACCTTGGTCAGGTCGCGACGCCGCTCTTCGGTCAACGCTGGCATGGGAACACGAACGTTATCGCCCATCGAAACGGGATTCAGTCCCAGGTCCGAGTCACGGATCGCTTTTTCAACCACCGAAGACATGTGCTTTTCCCAGACCTGGACACTGAGCGTCCGGGCATCGACCAGGGTCACGTTGGCAACCTGGCTCAGTGGCACGGGCGAGCCATAGTATTCGACGTGAATATGATCAAGAATGCCGGTATGGGCACGGCCAGTACGAATTTTAGCCAGATCCGCCTTGAGCGTATCAATGGTTTTGCCCATCCGGGCTTCGGCCGAACTCTGGATATCCGCAATACTCATTCCAATTCCTTTAAACGTGGACCAGTGTGCCTTCGTCTTCACCGCTCACCGCGCGCCGCAGGGCACCTGGCTTGTTGATGGAGAAAACGCGAATTGGCAACTTTTGATCACGACACAGCGCGAAGGCGGTGGCGTCCATGATTTCGAGACGACGCACGATCGCCTCGTCAAAACTGAGGCGTGTGTAGCGCGTGGCCGAGGGATCCTTTTTAGGATCAGAGGTATAGATACCGTCGACCTTGGTGGCCTTGAGTACGATTTCCGCACCAATTTCTGCACCACGCAGGGCAGCCGCCGTATCGGTTGTAAAAAACGGGTTGCCTGTGCCGGCCGCAAAAATGACGACCTTGCCTTCCTCAAGGTAGCGCAGCGCCTTGGGGCGGATATAGGGTTCGACGACCTGTTCGATATTCAGGGCTGACTGCACGCGTGCGTCAATGCCGCGGTGCTTGAGGGCGTCCTGGAACGCCAGGGCGTTCATGACCGTTGCCATCATGCCCATGTAGTCGGCCGTGGCACGATCCATACCCGCCGCACCCGGGGCGATGCCACGGAAGATGTTGCCGCCACCAATCACGACCGCCAGCTCTACGCCCATTTCGGCGACTTCAGCGACCTCTTCGGTCATGCGCATGATGGTCGCGCGATTGATGCCAAAGGCATCATTGCCCATCAGTGCTTCACCAGACAGTTTGAGGAGAACTCTTTTGTGCATTCTGGTGGTCATGAGGATGTTCCCAAGTATTTAAAGACGTTCAACTGCAGACGTTTAAAGTGTATGCGAAAGCCGGGCGGAGCATTGCTGCGCCGTCCGGCTTTCGGGGCACCCAAACCATCATTTTTTGAGTCAACCTGGTTACCCCGGAACGCCAATCAGGCGTTTCCGGCGGCTGCCGCAGCGACTTCAGCAGCAAAATCGCTGGTCTTTTTCTCAATGCCCTCGCCCACCACAAACAAGGCGAACCCCGTTACGGCAGCCGATTTTTCCTTGAGCATCTGTGCCACGGACTGCTTGTCGTTTTTAACAAACGGCTGTGACAACAGGGCAACTTCTTTCAGGAATTTGGTGACTGAGCCTTCGACCATCTTTTCAACGATTTCAGCGGGCTTGCCTGATTCGGCAGCCTTTTGACGGGCCACTGAACGCTCGGCTTCCTTGTCGGCCTCGGGCACACCCTTTTCGTCGATGGCGCGCGGCTTGGTTGCAGCAATGTGCATGGCCAGGTCTTTACCCACCTCGTCAGGGCCGGAAAAATCGACCAGCACGCCGATCTTGCCACCATGCACATAGCTGGCAAGTTTGTCAGCCGTGGCGAAACGCTGGAAACGACGGATCGAGATGTTTTCGCCGATCTTGCCGATCAGGGCCGAACGCACCGATTCAACCGTGCCATCGCCCAACGGGGCGCCAGACAAGGCAGCGACGTCAGCGGGGTTGCTGGTGGCAACCAACTGGGCCAGCGCGTTGACAAAGCCGACGAAATCGTCGTTCTTGGCAACAAAGTCGGTTTCGCAGTTGATTTCGACCACGGCACCCTGTTTAGCATCGGGCGAAATGTACAGACCGATCAGGCCTTCGGCCGTCACGCGGCTGGCGGCCTTGCTGGCCTTGCTGCCGAGCTTGACGCGCAGGATTTCTTCAGCGCGAACCATATCGCCGGCAGCTTCAGTCAGTGCTCTCTTGCACTCCATCATGGGTGCATCGGTTTTTTCGCGCAATTCTTTGACCATTGCGGCGGTAATATCAGCCATGTTTACTCCAGGAATTTTTAGAGGCACCCCGGCGCGAGTCCGGGGTGAAAAAATAGTCGTTGACCAGCGCCGGCGTCCCGTGACCAAGGCGGTGACGGTTGCCCGCGCGGGCCAACGCGGCGCTTAAGCCTGCTCTTGGTCGACTTCGACGAACTCCTCGCCCTGGGCGAGTTCTTCGACCAGACCGTTCATGCTTTGGGCACGACCTTCGAGGACGGCATCAGCCATCCCTTTGGCGTACAGCGCAATGGCTTTGGCCGAGTCATCGTTACCGGGGATGATGAAGTCGATGCCATCGGGCGAGTGGTTGGTATCAACCACGGCAACGACCGGAATCCCAAGCGCGCGGGCTTCGGCCACGGCAATCTTGTGGTAACCGACGTCGATCATGAAAATCACTGCGGGCAAACCGTTCATGTCCTTGATGCCGCCGATCGACTTGTTGAGCTTGTCGAGTTCGCGCTGGAACATCAGGGCTTCTTTCTTGGTCATGCGCTCGGTGCTGCCGTCGGCGATCATGGCTTCCATGTCTTTCAGGCGCTTGATTGAGCTCTTGACCGTCTTGAAGTTGGTCAGCATGCCGCCGAGCCAGCGACTGTCGACAAAAGGCATGCCGGCGCGGGTGGCCTCGGCAGCGATGGTGTCACGTGCGGCGCGCTTGGTGCCGACGAACAGGACGTTGCCGCCCTTGGCGGAAGTCTGACGCACGAACTTGATGGCGTCCTGATACAGGGCAACCGTCTTTTCGAGGTTGATGATGTGGATTTTGTTGCGGTGGCCAAAGATGAAAGGAGCCATCTTGGGGTTCCAGTAACGGGTCTGGTGGCCAAAGTGGACGCCCGCTTCCAGCATTTCACGCATTAAAGACATAATAAAACTCCGAGGGTTGGGTCTTGTATTGCGCCTGCACCCTGCCCGTCAGACGAGCCTGGCACCCTGGTGGCGCAACACGCGATTTGGTCTGTGGTGAACACCACCAGCAGTACCATTTTGGCAAGCCGTTGTCTGTTGAGGACACCGCCTGCCACACAAATCACCTGCTCGGTCCAAGGGTAAATACCCTAGGACAAATCAAGGTAAGCCTATAATTCTACTATCTTTCACCATTACTACTCAAGTCACCATGGGTTTAGTCACAAATGCGGTCGATCTGGACAAGATGCGGGCCGCTTGCCGCGATGCGGCAAAGATTCTGGATTTCCTCACGCCGTATGTGTTGCCCGGCGTGACAACAGGTGAACTCGACCAGATCTGCCTGAAGTACCTGACCGAAGAACTCAAGGTCAAGTCAGCCACGGTCGGCTACGCCCCACCCGGCTACACGCCTTTCCCGGGGGCGATCTGCACCTCGGTCAACCACCAGGTCTGCCACGGCATCCCGGGTGACCGCATCCTGAAAAATGGCGACATCGTCAACATCGACGTGACCATCATCAAGGACGGCTGGTTTGGCGACACCAGTCGCATGTACTACGTGGGCGAGCCCTCCATCCTGGCCCGGCGCCTGACTGACGTCACTTATGAATGCATGTGGCTGGGCATCGCTCAGGTCAAGCCAGGCCGCACGCTGGGTGACGTCGGCCACGCCATCCAGAAACATGCCGAAAGCAAGGGGTTCTCGGTCGTGCGTGAATTCTGCGGCCATGGCATCGGCCAGAAGTTCCACCAGGACCCGCAGGTGCTTCATTACGGCAAGCCCGGCACGGGCCAGGTGCTTGAACCCGGCCTGATTTTCACGATTGAGCCCATGATCAATGCCGGCCGGCGCGAAATTCGCCAGCTGTCCGACGGCTGGACCGTGGTCACGCGCGACCACAGCCTGTCGGCGCAGTGGGAACACTCCATCCTGGTGACCGACACCGGTTACGAGGTCCTGAGCGTCTCCGAGGGCATGCCTGCGCCACCGTCGTTCATCACCGCCTGAATCATCACCGCCTGAATATGGACCAGACCGCACTCAACGCCCTGCGCGCGCAATACCAGGCCAACCGGTTAACTGCGATCACCGCCTACCGGCAAGATTCGCGTGCCGACAAACTGCTCAACGCGCTCAGGCGCTGTGCCGACCAGACACTGCGCAATCTGCTCAAGCTGTGCCCGTTGCCAAAGGGTGCCGCGCTGGCAGCCGTCGGGGGCTATGGTCGCGGCGAACTCTATCCTTATTCCGATGTCGACCTGCTGATCCTGTTGCCCAGCGACCCCGATGCCGCCGACGAGGCTGGCCTGGGTTTGCTGGTCACTGCAATGTGGGATCTGGGCCTCGAACCCGGCTACAGCATCCGCACCATCGAACAGTGCGTCGTCGAAGCCCGTGGCGACATTACGGTCGAGACCTCGTTGCTCGAATCGCGTTTCATCGCCGGTAGCCGCGCGCTCACGCAACAGTTCATGACGACCATGACCGAGTACCTGGATCCGCGTGACTTCTTCCAGGCCAAGCGCGGTGAAATGCAGCAACGGCACGCCCGTCACCACGACACGCCCTACTCGCTGGAACCAAACTGCAAAGAATCGCCCGGGGGCCTGCGCGACCTGCAAGTCATCATGTGGATGGCACGCGCGGCGGGTTTTGGCACCAGCTGGCATGAAATTGCACAGGCGGGTTTGCTGACCGAGGCCGAGGCGCGTGACCTGCGTCGCGCCGAACAGGCTTTCAAACGACTGCGCATTGAATTGCACCTGCTCGCCAAGCGTCGTGAAGACCGCTTGCTGTTTGATCTGCAGCATAGCCTGGCCGAGGTCTACGGCATCGTCCCCACGCCTGTGCGCCGCGCCAGTGAAATCCTGATGCAGCGCTACTACTGGGCCGCCAGGCTGGTCACGCAACTCAACATCCTTTTGGTGCAAAACATCGAAGAACGCCTGTTCCCGATGCGCGCCGAAGACCTGAGCGTGATTGACGACGATTTTGTTCGCCGCCATAACCGCCTGGACATCCTGGAAGACGACCTGTTTGAACGCAAGCCCAGCTTGCTGTTGCGTGTATTCCTGGTCATGGAACAACACCCGGACCTGACCGAGCTTTCCGGGCGGGTGTTGCGCGCCATCTGGCACGCGCGCCACAAGATCGACGCTGCCTTTCGCGCTGAGCCTGAAAACAAGCGCTTGTTTCTTGAGATCCTGCAGCAACCTCAGGGCATCGTGCACGCGTTGCGCCGCATGACTGTGCTCAACATCCTGCCGCGTTACCTGCCACCCTTCCGGCGTGTGGTCGGGCAAATGCAGCACGACCTGTTCCACGTCTATACCGTTGACCAGCACACGCTGGCCGTGGTGCGCAACCTGCGTCGCTTCACCATGCCCGAGCACGCGCAGGAATATCCCCTGGCCTCGCGCCTGATCGCTGAATTTGATCGCCACTGGCTCTTGTATGCCGCGGCACTGTTCCATGACATTGCCAAGGGACGCGGCGGTGACCATTCCGCCCTCGGGGCCGAGGAAGTCAAACGCTTCGCGCACAGTCACTTGCTTGACAAAGAAGACTCCGATCTGCTGGTGTTCCTGGTCAGCAGTCACCTGCTCATGTCGCAGGTTGCACAGAAACAGGACTTGTCCGACCCCCAGGTGATTCAAAACTTTGCGGCAGTGGTTGGCAATGCCCGCCGTCTGAACGCGTTGTACCTGCTGACCATTGCAGATATTCGCGGCACCAGCCCCAAGGTCTGGAACGCCTGGAAAGGCAAGCTGCTTGAAGACCTGTTCAACATGACGCGCGCCGCGCTCGGCGGCAGCGGTGAAGATGCCAACACGGTCCTGCACCAGCGCATGGAACAAGCCGCCGGCCTCACGCGCCTGGCAGGCTTGCGTGACGAAACACGCGAAGCCTTCTGGAAACAGCTCGATGTCGCGTACTTTCTGCGCCACGATGCCGCCGATATCGCCTGGCATACCCGACACCTTTACTATCAGGTCGCACCCGACCATCCGATCGTCAAAGTGCGCCCGACCGAAGGCGCAGAAGGTTGGCAAGTCATGGTCTACACCAAAGACATCAGTGACCTGTTTGCCCGGATTTGCGGCTATTTCGGCGCGCGTGGCCTGAGCATCCAGGACGCGCGCATCCACACCACCCGCAATGGCTATGCGCTCGACAGCTTTATCGTCCTGCCCTGCGACCCGGAAGATGATTTGCGTACACAAGCATCGCTGATTGAACACGAACTCGTCGACCACCTCAGTTCGCAAGATGCCGACATCGCCTGGAAGGGGCGTACCGTCATGCGCAGGGCATCGCGCATCTCCAAGGCGTTTCCGGTGCCGCCTCTGGTCGAATTGCATCCCGACGAAGGCAGCCAGAACTGGCGCCTGAACCTGGTCGCCACCGACCGCCCTGGCTTGCTGGGCGACCTCGCCAAGGTGTTCGTCACCTTCGGGATCAACCTGCAGACAGCCAAAGTCATGACCCTTGGCGACCGCGTCGAAGACGTCTTCGTCGTCAGCGGCAGTTCACTGTCACAACCGCGCACACAAATGCAATTCGAACGCGCGCTTCTCGATGCCCTGGCACAGGAAAATAATCATGGCACGTGACAAGATCATGTTGGGCCTGGTGGGTATCACCAGCGTGTCCGCGGTGGCCCTGGGCCAAGTCTCCCAGCATGTGTTTGATATGCCACCTTGCGCCTGGTGTGTTTTCCAGCGTTTGATTTATCTCTCGCTCGGGCTGGTCTGCGCCGCAGGCAGCCTGGGCCATCCCACGCGTCTGCGCACGGCAGTGTCGGCGGCCGTGGCCACCGCCCTGGGTATTTCAGGTGTGCTGGCTGCCTGGTACCAGGTCCAGGTGGCGGCAAACATGTTTTCATGCAAACAGACACTTGCCGATCAGGTCATCACGACCCTCAGGCTCGATGAAATGATGCCCTGGCTCTTTGGCATCTATGCCACCTGCATGGAAGCGAAAGTAAAAGTCCTGGGCGTCGAATACGGCGTCTGGAGTCTTTCACTATTTGTCATCCTGGGTCTCACGTCGATGGCGGCCTTGATATGCGCCACCCGCGGACACCGGGGCCAGTAGCGCTCACGAGCCTCTAACGCACAGGAGCCAGAACCTTATGCGGTCTTGGCCCCTGTCGTTCAGCCTGCGTGGCCGGCCTTAGTTGTCCTCGGCCGCATAACCCATATTGAACAACAGTCCATTGGACCCGTCCTGCGCAGACTTGCGTGTGCGTCCCAGATTTTCAAGGTACGCAGGCGTGATATCACCCGTGACATACTCACCCGTGAAACAGGATGTATCAAAGTGGGTCAGTGCCGGATTCATGTCCGAGATCGATTTTTGCATCGACTCGATGTCCTGGTAAATCAGGGCATCCGCACCGATGAGCTGTGCAATCTCTTCATCAGTGCGACCGGTTGCGATCAGCTCTGACTGCGTGGGCATGTCGATGCCATACACATTCTGATGCCGCACGGGTGGTGCCGCCGAGGCCAGGTAAACCTTGTTGGCACCTGCTGCGCGGGCCATGTCGACGATTTCGCGACTGGTGGTGCCGCGCACGATCGAGTCATCCACCAGCAACACATTCTTGCCCTTGAATTCCATCCCGATTGTGTTGAGTTTCTGGCGCACGGATTTCTTGCGCACGGCCTGGCCCGGCATGATGAAGGTACGGCCCACATAGCGGTTCTTGATCAGGCCTTCGCGGTAATTCAACCCCAGGCGGTCGGCCAGTTGCATGGCCGATGGGCGTGAGGAATCGGGAATCGGCATCACCACATCAATGTCGCCGAGCCGCAACTGGCGGGCCAGCTTGTCGGCCAGGTATTCACCCATGCGCAGGCGCGCACCATAGACCGAGACGCCTTCGAGCACCGAGTCGGGCCGGGCGAAATACACATATTCAAAAATACAGGGCGCGTGGACTGCGCCTGTGGCGCAGATCTCGCTGGTGACCAGCCCGTCGAGCGAAATGAACAAGGCCTCGCCGGGGAGAATGTCGCGCACAAACGCGAACCCTGAGCCTTCCAGCGCCACGGATTCTGAGGCGACCATCCATTCGGTGCCTTTCGGTGTATCAGCCCTGCCCAGGCAAAGCGGGCGAATCCCGTGTGGGTCGCGAAACGCCAACAGGCCATAGCCCGAGATTTGCGCCACGACTGCGTAGGCGCCTTTTACGCGCTGGTGCAAGACTTTGACGGCACGAAAAATGGCGGCTTCGTCCAGCGACACGCCGTTGGCTGCGCGTTGCAACTCGTGCGCCAGCACATTGAGCAACACTTCCGAATCGGAATTGGTGTTGATGTGGCGTTGGTCGTCCTTGAACAGCGAGGCGCGCAACTCAAGCCAGTTGGTCAGGTTGCCATTATGGGCAAGCGTGATGCCAAACGGTGCGTTGACGTAGAAAGGCTGGGCTTCCTCGACACTGTCGCTGGACCCGGCTGTCGGATAACGCACCTGACCGATGCCGCTTGACCCCGGCAGCGAGCGCATGTTGCGGGTGCGAAACACGTCACGCACCAACCCATGGGCCTTGTACATATTGAATTGGTTACCGTTGGATGTCGCAATCCCTGCCGCATCCTGGCCACGGTGCTGCAAAAGCAGCAGGCTGTCGTAGAGCAACTGATTGACAGGTCCGCGTCCGATGACTCCAACAATTCCGCACATGACATTTCCTGATAACGGTTAGACCGTAAAAACAATGAATTAATAAGGCAGCCAGGTGTCGACCGGCGTGGGCAACCTGAGTTTGATTTGCTGAATGATGCTGACGACCTGCGCTGAGAACATCGCGTTTTTCCACCAGGGTTCACTGGGTAAGCGGGTAAAGCCGGCCAGCGTCACGAGCAACAACACAAACAGCACCCCACGCAGTAAACCAAACAGCGCACCGAGACCATGATCAGCAGGCGTCAACCCGGTTTTCCGGATCAGTGCCGCCACCGTCATATTGACCAGACCGATGGAAAACAGCACCACAAAAAAAACCGCCACATAAGCCACGCCCAGGCGCACGAATTCGTTGCTGATCCATTTGGCCAGGCCAGCGTCGACCGTCGGCCCCCACCAGATGGCGGCCAGAAAAGCCAGCGCATAGGCCACCAGGGACAAGACTTCCTTGAGCAAACCACGAATCAGTCCCAGCAAGGCAGACGTTGCCAGGATGGCCAGCAGGACGAAGTCGAAGCCGGTCACTGGGCAGTAATAAAGGCACCGCCAAAGCCAAGCGTGCGCAGGCGCGTTTGAGCCGCCTGTGCTGCCTCACGCGACGGGAACGGACCCACCCGGACACGGAATTTTTGCTTGCCATTGACATTAACCGGACCATCAACGAAAGCGTTGCCGACACCCGCCGCAGATAGCTTGTCACGCTGGGACTGCGCGTCTGTGGCGGTATCGAGGGACAGCGCCTGCACGACAAAGTTTCCTTTCTCTTGCGGTTTGGACGCAGCAGGCACAGGCGTGGGCGGCGTCGCGCTCATGGTGGGACGGCCTTCGAGCATGGCCAGTGCGCGTGCGCCATCGTCGGACCTGGCGACCGGGTTCGAGGCACTTGCTTTTTTAGCGTCTGCCTTGGCCTCGGCTTTGGCAGCATCGGTTTTTGCCTTGGCGTCAGGCTTGGCAACAGGCGCTGGCACCGGCGCGGCGGCAACGGGTGCCACAGCAAGCGCGGGCGGTTCTGGCGGCGTGGTGGCGGTCGCAGCGGCCCCGGCGGGCGTCTGGACGCTGCCAGAGGCGGCCGCAGTGGTCGCCTCGGCTTGCGGATCGGACAACGCGGGCTGGAATGGAGAGTTGCGGTCTGGAATGCGGATGGCCACGCCATCTGAAACCGGAACAGGCTCGGAATCAAGCAGCATCGGCAACAGGACCACAGCGGCAAGCACCAACGCCACGGCCCCGGCAAGACGCCTGCGGGCGCGGACGCGCAATTCTGCGGCTTGTGCTTCGCTTGATACAGAGGGGCGTGGCCGGGTCGCTGGTTTGCGAGGCGTGGCGCCGTCTTTTCTGGAAAAAAATCCCATTTATTGAAATATCCTGACTGGAAAACAGACAGACTGCCGAAACGTCTGGGGATGTATGCACAAGTTCATGCGGGCCTGCCCAGCGTGGTAAGCACACCGGCCACTGTCAGAAACGATCCAAACACCACAATTCTATCATCCGGGTTGCTCAAATCGCTGGCCGCGCCATATGCCGCGGCAACAGAATCACAGGCACTGACCCCGACCGTTTCACCCTTGTCCGCGGACCGGGCCGCCAGCACGCTGCGCACCCGCTCGGCAAGTTGTTCACCCGACAGGCCGCGCGGGCCCGGCAGACTGGCGCAGAACCAGTGATCGACACGACCCGCCATATGCTTGACCACGGCCTCGATGTCTTTGTCCGACAACATCCCGAACACCGCGTAGGTGTAAGGGTGAAACCCCATGTTGCCGAGGTTTTTTTCAAGCACCGCCGCCGCATGCGGGTTATGGGCCACATCCAGGATGACGGTGGGTTGCCCCGGCAGAATCTGGAACCGGCCAGGCAGACTGGCCTGCAGCAAACCGAGCCTGACCGCCTGTTGCGGCACGGCGATACGCGCGCGCAGCGATTCAATCGCGGCCAGCGCGGCCGAGGCGTTCAGCAGTTGATTGGCGCCCCGCAGCGCCGGGTAGGCCAGCGCGCTGCGGCGCTGGTCACGCCCTGCGAAGGCCCATTGCTGGCGGTCGCCGGAATAATTGAAATCGCGCCCGAACAGCCAGAGGTCGGCGCCGATCTCGCTGGCGTAATCGAGCAGACTTTGCGGCGGGGCCGGGTCGCTGCAGATTGCGGGCCGGCCGGCCCGGAAAATATGCGCCTTTTCGAGGCCGATTTTTTCACGGGTGTCGCCCAGCCAGTCGGTATGGTCGATGTCAACGCTGGTGACGATGGAACAGTCTGCATCGACGATGTTGACCGCGTCCAGACGCCCGCCCAGCCCCACTTCGAGCACCATGATATCCAGGCGAGACCGCGCGAACAGGCGCAGCACCGCCAGTGTGGAAAATTCAAAATAGGTCAGCGATACGCCCTGGCGGGCGGCCTCGATGGCCTCGAACTGCTCGACGAACATGGCGTCGGTGACAATTTCACCATTGACGCGTGCCCGCTCGTTAAAGCGCAGCAAATGCGGCGAGGTATACAGCCCGACACGGTAGCCGGCAGCCAGCAGGATGGCTTCGAGCATCGCGCAGGTCGAGCCCTTGCCGTTGGTGCCGCCCACCACGATTTTGACTGCGGGACAATCCAGTTCAAGACGTCCTGCCACCTGCCGGACGCGGTCCAGGCCCATATCAATGGCGCTGGGATGCAAAGATTCTAGGTAGCCCAGCCAGGCCCCGAGTGTTGAGCCGGATGGGGGATGCGCAATCGACATGGAAATTTGCATTCAAGCCGTGAAAACAGACAGCCGCCAGTTTAGCAGCGCCCCCACTGCCGGCTTGCCTGCACCCGGGCGGTGTGTGAAAATCGACCAACACTTAGGAGCGCCATGTCTTCCCCCAGTTGGCTAGTCAAAGAAAGCGACGTCCCGGGCTACCAGCCTGCCAACCACACCGGCACACTGAACCGGCGACTGATCAGTCGCGAGACCGTCGGCGCGCAGCATGTGGAAATGCTGCTGGGTGTGATTGAAAAAGGCCAAGGCGCCCTGCCCCATGCCCACCCGGGGATTGAACAGGTCTGCTACCTGCTGAGCGGCACGGCACGCGCCGAAGTCAATGGCGAAGTCGCAGAGATGCAAGCCGGTGACTGCTGCTTTTTCGCGCCCGACCTGCCGCACAAATTTACCGTGACCAGCGACACGCCTGCGCGCGTACTCGTGATTTACTCGCCACCGTATGAAGAGTCACCCGAGCGGGTGGTCAGGTTTGGCGGGCACGGCTAGGCTCAGGTTCAGAGTTTGAGATTCAAGATTTAAGATTCAAGACTCGGGAGTCAAGATTCTGGATTCAAGATTCTGGATTCAAGATTCAAGATTCAAGATTCGGGATTCAAGATTCAAAATTCTGGATTCAAGATTCGGGATTCAAGATTCAAAATTCTGGATTCAAGATTCGGGATTCAAGATTCAAAATTCTGGATTCAAGATTGAGGATCAGAGGTTCAGCTTCTGACCCGGGTATTGCCAGTCATACACAAGAACAATAATTCGGAGAGTGAGATGCACAGTTGTTTGAATATTGAGTTGACAGAGAAATTGAGCGCGAAGTTGACTACGAAGTTGACCGCAAGGTTCACCACGAAGTTGACTGCAGGGTTCACCACGAAATTGACCGCAGGTTTCGTGAACGGCATGGTCGCGCTGACCTGCGCGCTGGGCGCACTGCCTGCCTTGACCGTTGCGCAAACCCAGACGACCGGGGCGCCCTATCCGTCCAAGCCCATCACGCTGGTGATCCCCTTTCCTGCGGGATCGGGCACCGATGCGGTCGGACGCATTTTTGCCGTTGAAATGGGCAACATTCTCGGCCAGCAGGTTGTCGTCGAAAACAAGCCTGGCGGTAACGCCACGATCGGCGCGCAGCAGGTTGCGCGTGCGCAACCCGACGGCTACACGTTGTTTCTGGCCACCAATACACCCATGTCCGCTGCACCGTGGTTGATGAAGTCGATTCCCTACGACCCGATCAAGGACTTCACCCCCATCGCGCGTGGCGGCAACTTGCCCTTCATGCTGGTCATCAATCCCAAACTGCCGGTCAAGACCGTGCAGGAACTGGTGGCGTACGCCAAGAAAAATCCTGGCAAACTGAATTACGCCTCGGGCAACAGCACGGGGATCGTGGGTGGCGCCACCCTGGCTGTACGCACGGGCATCGATATCGTGCACGTTCCCTACAAAGGCACCCCGCAGGCCATGACGGATCTGGTCGGTGGGCAGGTCGACCTGATGTTTACGGACGTCGCCTCTGGCATGCCCTTCGTCAAGTCGGGCCAGATGCGCGCATTAGCCGTCTCCACAGCTGAGCGCAGCGCGCTGGCTCCGGAACTGCCTTCGATGATGGAAGCAGGCGTGCCGGACTTTGATCTCAATTCCTGGAACGGTTATCTGGGGCCTGCCGGACTGTCGCCCGAGGTGGTGCGCAAGATCAATGCCGCCATTAACCAGACCATCGCCAAACCTGAAATCAAGGCAAGACTGGCAAACCTGGGTTTTGACGCCTTCAGCGGCACACCCGAGAGTTTCACCACCTTTGTCGCGACGCAACGGGATGTCTGGCGCGACATGATCCAGGGCGCCGGGATTCAACCTGAATGACAGGCTCAGGCACTTATATGGATTCTTGCCTGTTATGGATTCATGCCTGTTGAATCACCCCTTGTTGCCCTCCCTGTCAAACTCAATATGTGTCTTGCCGTTGTTGCCATCCATGCCCTGCCAGACTGGCCGCTGATCATTGCGGCCAATCGCGATGAATTTCATGTTCGCCCCGCCAGCGTGTCCCAGCCCTGGCAGGACGCGCCTGAAATTCTGGCGGGACGCGACCTCAAGGCGGGCGGGACCTGGCTGGGCGTATCCCGCCAGGGCCGCATCGCGTTACTGACCAACTATCGCGAGCCGGGGCGCAACGACCCTGACGCCCCCTCGCGCGGCAGGCTGGTTGAAGATTATCTGCGCGGCCCCCTGTCGGCCAGTCACTATGCCAGCTCGCTACAGGCCAGCGGCCAGACCTACAACGGTTTTAACCTGCTGCTCGCTGACGAGGACGGGATGTGGTATTGGTCTAACCGGGCGCCCGCCACCAGACTAACTGCGGGTGTCGTTGGCTTGTCTAACGCCACACTCGGCACACCCTGGCCCAAGCTCACACGGACCTCCCGGGCCGTGTCACGGCACCTTGAGGCCATCCAGGGATCTGGCAAAACGTCGGCACGTGGCGCGCCGGATACGGAAACGCTGTTCAATATTTTCCGTGACCCGGTTGCTCCGGCTGATCATGAACTCCCTGACACAGGCGTTGGGCTGGAACGTGAAAGGATGCTGGCCAGCCCATTCATCATCAGCGAAAGCTATGGCACACGCTGCACGACACTGGTGCTCAAACGCGCAGACGGACAGATCTTTTTTCATGAACGCCGCTACGACCCGTCAGGACAGGCAAGCGGACAAAGCGACTGGCTGGTTGATACCAGGCAGACGGCGAATGCTGCAATTTCGGCAATTTCGGCGATCTCTGCAAACTCTGCAAACTCTGCGCACTTTGTGAATTCTGCGCACTCTGCAAACTCTGCAAACTCTGCGAACTCTGCGAACTCGGTGAGCTAGATGAGTTAGATGAGCTAGGTGCGCTAGGTGAATTCGGTGAACGCGCCGAACACGACGGTCTCGACGATCTCGAAGATCTCGATGAAGTAGAACCGACCAGCAGGCGCTGCATGTAGATGCGTGAACAATTCAAATATACTGTATATTTGTACAGTACTTAATTGGATTGTCCCTGCCATGTCACTCTATCCTCAAGACATCCACCCTGCGCTCTGGCGCGGCTCGCAACTGTGTTCACCACCGGGTTCGCCGCTGGGTTCATCGCTTGGCGCATCGCTTGGCTCACCACTTGGTTCGCGCGCGGATACGGCCGTTTCCACCGGCTACGCCGTGCTGGATGCCGCACTGCCGGGCGGGGGGTGGCCCACGGGCACCCTGATCGAATTACTGAATGGTCCGTCGGGTATTGGTGAAATACGACTGTTGCAACCTGTGCTGGCGGGGGCTTGCCAAGCGCAACCGGTGGTCATGCTGCACCCGCCCTATCTCCCCAATATTGCTTGCTGGGCAGGCTGGAACTTGCCTGTTCAACAACTCCTGTGCATCAATTCCGTGCGGCCACGCGACACCTGGTGGGCTGCCGAACAAATACTCAAGAGCGGCAGTTGTGCGGCCTTGCTTTGCTGGATGGATCCCATCCGTGCACCCGAACTGCGACGCCTGCACCTGGCCGCACAGTCGGGTCGCACCCTGTTTTTCATGTTTCGCCCCCTGGCCGTACGCGACCAGCCCTCGCCCGCGCCCTTGCGGCTGGCCCTCACGCCTGCCACAACCCAGGCAAACCGCGCGCCTCATTCACCTCATTCACCTCATTCACCTCATTCACCTCATTCATCCCATTCATCCCAGTCATCCCAGTCATCCCATTCATCCCATTCACCCCAGTCACCCAATTCATCCCTGTCATCCAACGCACCCGTCGTCGAACACGGCCTGAACGTCTCCATTTTCAAACGCCGCGGTCCGGCATGCGCACAGTCCCTGCATATCGCGCTGCCTGACAACGGCCTGCCCCTGACCACCCCTTATGCCCCTCTGGATCGGCTTGCACCTGCACAGCCTCAGCCTCGACACGTGGCGCCTACGCTGGCTCACTGAGCCCACCGCCCCGGTGGCCATCCTTGAGCATGGTGCCGTGTTCGCACAGACCCCGGCCGCGCGACGGCTGGGCATTACCCTGGGCATGCGTCGCGCCACCGCGTCCGGGCTCGCCCCGGATTGCCTGTTCATGGCGCGCGACATCGTGGCCGAGCAGGCCGCCTTTGCTCAGGCAGCCCAGATCGCGCTGCGCTACACGCCTTCGGTTGCGCAACATCTCCAGCACACGCTGTTGCTTGAGGTGTCCGCCAGCCTGCAACTTTTTGGTGGCCTGCGCACCCTGCTGCGCCTGATCCGCCACGACCTGCAACGCCTGCAATATCACGCGCGTGCCAGCGTAGCGCCAACGGCCACCGGGGCATGGTTACTGGCGCAAGCAGACCCCGATCATGGCCATGCGGCCAACCACTCCAACCACTCCAACCACTCCAACCATTCCAGCCCTACCGTCCCTACCAGCCCCTATTGGCCGCGCTACACCTGCAAGCTCTCCAGCCTCGCGCGCGCACTAGACCGCATGCCCTGCGCGCGGCTACCCGCCGCGCAGCCTTACCTGGCCTGGTTCAACACGCTGGGTTGCCATACGCTGGGCGCCCTGCGGGCCTTGCCCCGTGCAGGGTTGCAGCGCCGTTCGGGGGTCTCTTTACTGGCCGGGCTCGATGACGCGTACAACGGCCAGTCCTTTCACTACACGCCATACCTTGCACCCGCACGTTACGCGCAGCACCAAGACCTGCTCGACCGGGTCGAAAACGTGGCCGCCTTGCTGGCCATCGCCCAGCGCTTGCTCAACGGGTTATGCATCTGGCTGGCCGCCCAACAGCAGGCCGCACGCGCGATCGACTTTGAGTTTCATCATGAACGTGGGCGGCATGCCTGCCCGCCCACCGTACTCAGCATGGCACTCGCCGAACCTGCCTGGGCCTTGCAACATTTCATGCGGCCCCTCACTGAACGCATGGCCAGGCATACGCTGGCCGGTGCGGTCGTGGCGGTCACGCTGCGCAGCCTGA
>CAIJKV010000090.1 GCA_903821335.1 uncultured beta proteobacterium | reverse complement strand
CGCGGTCTGCTCAGCAGGGTTGAGGCTCAAGACGCCCTGCTCCCGACCTTGATCCAGCAGGCCTTGGTGCTTGACCTGCAAGGCCAGCAATTATTTGCTGAACTCGGACTGATCCGCGCGCTGGGCGGGGGCGCTGAAACGCCGAAAGTGGCTCAATAGGCAAGCGACAGACATGAGTGCCTGCGCGGCGACAAGGTGACGCGCACGCGCCGGGAAACCAATCGGCTTATCGCAGGCACCCAAAAGTTTTCACAACCGCATGATTTATCTCAATATAAGCGCATTTGATGCGCGATCTGACCCGATGGGTTTACGCGAGTCCAGACCATAATCAAGGCGAAATGCGATCCAGTTTTCGGAGAATCTGATGACAAACGCAAGTCCTGTTAAGTCTGGCATGGTGCGCAAGGCCACATTGGGCGTGATGACACTGGCCGTGTTGAACGTCACCGCGGTGGTGAGTTTGCGAGGTCTGCCTGCTGAGTCGGTCTACGGCCTGACGTCCATTTTCTATTATCTCTTCGCCGCAGTTTTTTTCCTGATACCGGTGTCGATCGTCGCCGCTGAGCTCGCCACGGGTTGGCCGCAGAAAGGCGGTGTCTTTCGCTGGGTGGGCGAGGCCTTTGGACCCCGTTGGGGCTTTGTCGCGATCTTCCTGCTGTGGGTCGAGTCGACGATCTGGTTCCCGACCGTACTGACGTTTGCCTGGGTGTCGCTTGCCTATGTCGGGCCCAATCAGAAATGGGACGCAGCACTTTCTTCCAACAAGATCTACACCATCGTCGCGGTTCTCGTGGTGTATTGGGCCGCAACGTTCGTGACGTTGCGTGGCGTGAAGTCTTCGTCCATGATCAGCAAATGGGGTGGGATAATCGGCACCATCATTCCGGCCGGCATCCTGATCGTACTGGGGTTCATCTATTTGGCCAGCGGCAAGCCGCTGCAAATACAGGTCGGCTGGGACAAGCTGATTCCCGACTTCAGCAACTTTGACAATCTGGTTCTTGCAGCCGGCATTTTCCTGTTTTACGCCGGTATGGAAATGAATGCGATCCATGTCAAAGACATTGACAACCCCAATCGCAACTACCCACTCGCCATCCTGATTTCCTCTTTACTGACCGTCGCGATCTTTGTCTTCGGCACGCTGGCGATCGGCTTCGTGGTTCCCCAAAGCCAGATCAATCTGACACAAAGTCTGCTGGTTTCCTACAACGATTTTTTCCGTATCTTTGGAATTCCCTGGGCGGGTTCTGTCATCGCCATCGCCCTGTTCGCAGGCGTACTGGGCGGTGTCACCGTGTGGGTGGCAGGTCCTTCTGCCGGTCTGGCCGTCGTGGGGCGCGCAGGCTACCTACCGCCATTTTTCCAGAAGCTGAACAAGAACGGCGTAGCCAGCAACATCCTATGGCTGCAAGGTTTGATCGTCACGTTCGTGGCCATCATGTTCGTCATCCTGCCCTCTGTTCAGGCGGCTTATCAGATACTCAGCCAACTCACCGTCACGCTGTATCTGATCATGTATCTGCTGATGTTCTCCGCTGGAATACATCTGCGCCACACTGAGCCGGGTACCGCACGGCCCTACAAAGTTCCTGGCGGAGAGTCGGGCATGTGGATATTTGCCGGTGCCGGGCTGGTCGGCTCCATGATTGCCTTCGTGCTGTCCTTCGTGCCCCCGTCACAGATTGCAGTGGGGAGCCCAACGACCTACGTGATCATCCTGATCGCAGGAAACGCACTGTTCGTCGCCATCCCGCTTCTCGTTTATGCAGCACGCAAGCCACACTGGAAAACCGTCGAGGGCTCTTCTGACTTTGAGCCCTTTGGTTGGGAAGTCGAGGGTCGCAGTCCGAGTCAGGTCGCTTCGAGCACAAAGGTGAAATCATGACCACCGATACCCAATCCATCGCCGCGCTGGTCAGTGAAGCGCACAGCTTATTTGCCGCCACACCTGGTGGGGCAAATGCGAGCTACATCCCCTATCTCGCCTCGGTTCCTTCCACACTCGCCGGCTTGGCCGTCGTGACCGCTGATGGTCAGGTGTTCGAGGCTGGCGACTCGAAATACGCGTTTGCCATCGAGTCAATCTCCAAGGTATTTTCATTGGCGCTCGCGATGGAAGACATCGGCCCCGACGCACTGCGCCAGAAAGTTGGCGCCGACCCAACCGGCATGCCATTCAACTCAGTGATGGCGCTTGAACTGCATGACGACAAACCGCTCTCCCCGCTCGTGAACGCCGGAGCCATGTCGACCGTGAGTCTTGTCAAGGCGTCGACAGCCGAAGAACGCTGGGCACGCATCCTCGGTATGCAGCGTGACCTGGCCGGCAGGCAGATCGAACTCAGCGACGAGGTCAACCAGTCCGAGCAAACCACCAATTTTCATAATCGCGCAATCGCCTGGCTGCTCTATTCAGCCGGGACGATGTATTCAGACGCGATGCAGGCGTGTGACGTCTACACGCGCCAATGCTCGACCCTGATCACAGCGCTTGACCTGGCCACGATGGGTGCCACACTGGCTTCGGGCGGCATCAACCCCATTACGAAGAAACGTGTGCTCACGGCAGCCAACATCCCACATATTCTGGCAGAGATGACAATGGAAGGCCTCTACGATAGTTCGGGGGACTGGGCCTATACCGTGGGGTTGCCCGGCAAGAGCGGTGTAGGGGGTGGCATTCTGGCCGTGATGCCCGGGCAGCTTGCGATCGCCGGGTTTTCTCCACCACTGGATCCGGTCGGAAACAGTGTGCGCGGACAGCGCATGGTGGCACATGTAGCCAAGGCGCTTGGCTTGAATCTCTATCGCGTGCCGGGTGCCTAGTTCGTCTCGTTCCGGGTAATGGGTGCGGGTGCGCACGCGGGTCGTGGAGGGTATGTGATGGACGCGTTTGAGATCAGCTTTTTTTTGGTGACCAGGGATGTTTTTTTTGGTCTGCTGGGACTGGCAATCATCCTGCTGTTTCACGGGATCTGCCTGAGCAGGATTTTGCTGCACAGTGAAATCAGCGCCCAGGGCAACCTGTCGACCGGTCGATACAACGCGGTATTCTTTCATGTGTATGCAAGCTTTACCGTACTGGCTTTTGCCCATATCTGCGAAATTTTCCTCTGGGGGATCATGATGCTGGCGCTGGGCCTCACCGACAAACTCTGGGACGCCGTCATCTTTGCCGGAAGTTGCTACACGACGCTTGGCATGGTGAGCAACATTCTGCCGAGCACCTGGCGTTCGCTGTGGTTCATCATCGCTTTTTCTGGCCTGTTTTCGCTCGCATGGAGCACGTCAGCCATGACAGGGATGATGAAGGATTTCCGCGAGGCATTTCTTAAGAAACATCAGGTTTCCATCCAGCGCGCCGTGGCAAAACGCGTGCAAAAATGTGCCAAGGCACCTGATTCGGGTCGCTCGATGGCAAAGTGATGTTCAAACCGGTGATGGTCGGTGCGTAGCCGTCGCCGCCTCACGGGTGCTCAGGTTTGACCTTGAGGCGGCCTTCAAGCAGCTTTCTTGCCAGCAACAGCGCGCTCGCCCGGGTCAAGTGCCCATTATCCCAGGCAGCGAGTTCATAGCTATTTTCCCGTCCGTCCTGCGTAGCCAACACCGTCAGGCATTTGTCGTCCTGACACAGGGCGTTCAGTGCAGAAAAAAACGCTGCGCCATGCGTTGTGGCCGTCTCCTTCAATTCATGGTCCATTTTCTCGAGCATGTTGTAGGCGGGCAGGGAAAGATATTGCTCGCGATCAAGCGAGACACCCTTTCTTAGCGCATAGACCGGCAGGCTGGGTTCCCACTGTGGCACCCCCCCAATCACGACCACACGCGACGACGGTGAGACATTTTTTATCACTTGCAAGGTCTTGCGCAGCCTGAGCGCCACGTCTTCTTGGTGATAGGTGTGCCAGTTGGCTGCGAGATAAATTTCCCTGGGCTTGAGCTTTTCAATTTCACGTATCACGAAGCGATTGATTTCCACGCAGTTGGGCCGTTGAGGAAACTCAGTATCAACGACAGGCGGGCAACCGCTCGCGGTGTATTGGATCAGGTTGCCGTGCAGTGCGCGCAAGCCGGGCGACAAGGCGGCGGCGTAGGAGTCGCCCCACAAAACCAGTGCATCGCTCGGGTCATCCACCCGTTTACAGTCAACTGAAAAATCGCGGAATGTCTTGGATTCGTCCATCATGAAACACTTGGAAACGCTGTACATTTCACCAAAATCGTAATGGCTGGTACCAATTATTTTTTTTTGCTCGGCTGTCAACCGATACTCAAAACCCTTGCTGAAACTACCCACCGCGCCCAGGATAATGAAGAACACCGTCCCGGCAATGCCAAACACAAATATTTGCCTGCGACTGAACCTGTTTTTTGTCCTGAAGGGTGTCTCGACAAACCTCCAGCTTAAATAGCCCAGCAGCAACGCCGCGACCGTCAACGTGGCAAACAAAATCCCGCCCGGCTCTTCAAGACTGGCGTGCCGGGCAAACGCAAAGAGTGGCTGATGCCAAAGGTAGGCGCTGTAGCTGATGAGTCCAAGTGCCACGAACGGCTTGCTGGCCAGCAAACGACCGGTCAATGTCTGGCCATTGGCAAATAGGATCAGGAGCCCGGAGCCGAGGGTCGGCACCAAGGTGTACACGCTCGGGAAAGGGGTCTGTTTGTCAAACGCGAAAATCGCGTACAGGATCATCAACAGTCCCGTCGCGCTACCTAACTGCGCCAGTCGTACGCGGTGTGCCGGGTGCTGACGTGCATGGTTGTTGCCGGACTCAATATGATGTGCCGCGTGGTGGCCTGTCGGGCGAGCGCGACTGGAAAAATAAAACGCGATCAGGGCGCCGATCAATAATTCCCATCCGCGTGTCGGCAACAAATAGAACGACGCCGCCGGCTTGTGAACCGACCCCCATTGCGCCGCGCCAAAACTGCCAATTGCCATCACGAAAAGCATGGCCTCGACGCGGCGCCGACCCAGCCGCCAGGTCAACATCAGCAGAAGGGGAAAGAACACGTAATATTGCTCTTCAACCGCCAGGCTCCAGGTATGAAGCAGTGGCTTTAACTCGGCTGCCGATTCAAAATAGCCACTCGTTTTCCAGAACAACACGTTCGAGGCAAAGACACATACAGCAATCAGGCTTTGCGAAAAGCTTTCCATGTCTGCCGTGGTCAGCCACATCCAGGCAAACGGCCAGCAGACCAGCATTATGACAAATAGGGCTGGCAATATGCGTCGCGTGCGACGTTCGTAGAAATTTAAAAGCCTGAAGGTGCCGGCTTGCAGGTCCGCAATCAGGATAGACGTGATCAGGTAGCCGCTGATGACAAAGAAGATGTCGACACCGACAAAACCGCCGCCGAACACCTCAAAACCCGCGTGGGCCAGTATGACGGACAACACCGCGACAGCCCTCAGCCCGTCGATTTCCGGCCGGTAACGCATTTTTACGACGGTTGGCTGGTTGCTCATCACAGCATGGATAGGTTTAACCCTGAGTTCACTTAAAATGACTTGCCATTGTAAGTAAATATTGCATTTCGCTTACGCGGCCCCGGTGACGGCACCCTTGCAGGGAATTCGAATAGGCTGGCTCCCTCGAGAATAGAATACGGACCAACTCCGTCGCGCGACCCGAGTAAAATATATGTTCGCTGTGTAATTGGTGCCATGATGTCTGGCAACACGCTCACCTTTTAGTTTAGGAAATTACCCATGGCAGCCGCTGCAGCCCTTCTCGGTCTCTCGATTCTGGTCATTGGCGAGAGCCACCTCTCCCTGTCGCATTTTCTTGTCAATCCCCTGGTTGATGACCTGACCAAACAGGGTGCCGTCGTGCATTCCGTCGGGGCGTGTGGGGCAGGCGCGGGCGACTGGCTCAAGACGACGCAGGTCGCCTGTGGCGCTGAGCGCCGCAGCAATGCCCCGGGCAAGTTCCAGGGGCCTGACGCGACGACCAAGCCGATCAAGGACCTTATTTCAGCGGACAAGCCTGATGTCGTGGTGGTCATTATTGGCGACACGATGGCCTCGTACGACAAGGAAGTCTTTCCGCGCACATGGGCCTGGCAAACCACGACTGCCCTGACCAAGGAAATCGCGTCGACAAAAACAACCTGCGTCTGGGTAGGTCCGCCTTGGGGCAAGGAAGGCGGCAAGTACAAAAAGAATGACAAACGCGTTGAGTTTGTCTCAAAGTTCTTCGCTGCCAACGTAGCGCCCTGCATCTACGTTGACTCGCTGTCATTTTCAAAACCCGGGGAATGGCAAACAATCGACGGGCAGCACCTGACCGGGGCTGGCTATAAGTCCTGGAGTGCCTCGATCACCAACGCACTGATTGATTTGCCAGCAGTCCAGGCGCTAAAAAAGCCTGCAACAGGGGCAAAACCTGCAACCACTGCAAAACCAGCTAAGCCTTAAGGGGCGATGCACACGCGACCAATGCCGCGTCGCCGATCGTCAATGGCCTGGCCTGATAGATTACCTGGAAAATGCCTACTCCTCTGATCGTGCCGCTTAGTGTGAAATCCATTCGCGAGATCGAACAGGATGGCCTTGAACATGATTTGCCGTTGATGCTAGAGGCAGGCGCTGCAGCGGCGTCATTCCTCATGGACAGATTTCCGCCGACGGCAGCGGTGTTGTCACTGGTGGGTCCCGGCAACAACGGCGGCGATGCCCTGGTGGCATCTTCGCGCCTGGTTGAATCAGGGTACAACGTCCAGGTTGTCATGCCAATACTGGACGCGCCTTTGCCCACTGACGCTGCGGCCGCGCTGCAAGCATGGCACGACCTTGAAGGAACCGAGGGTGCAGACCTACCCAAGGTCGCACCCGACGTTGTCATCGACGGACTCTTTGGCATCGGGCTGAATCGTCGGCTGGAATCCCCCTGGCAGGACGTCATTGATACAGTCAACAGCTGGAAAATTCCGGTGCTGTCCCTTGACATCCCAAGCGGGCTGCATGCCGACACGGGCGAGTTACTTGGGCGCCCTGTCCAGGCCACCTGGACATTGGCATTTATTGCGCCCACCCGCGCCCTGATTGAGCCCATCAGCAAAGGATATGCCGGTCGGGTGGAAGTTCAAACCCTGGGTCTGCCCTATCAGGAACCCCGTGAGGACGAAGATTTCGAATGAATAAGCTAAACAGGTTCCTGGTTGCCACGATCATCTCGATAGTTGTCCTGGGTGCAGACTGTCAGGCCGAACCGAGCGCCGACAAGTCCGCGTGCGTCCTCGCAGCCAAGACACTCACAATCGATCACGGCACCCTTGCCTATATGCAAACCGGTCAGGGACCACACATTCTCTTATTGCACGGTCTCTTTGCGCAAAAAGAGCAGTGGAACGCACTGGCCTGCCTGCTGGCTGACGCTGGCCATACGGTGATCGCGCCCGATCTGCCGGGTTATGGCCAAAGCACAGGGTTTTCAATCACGGATTACAAACTTGAAAATCAGGTTGACCTGATTTTTCGTTTTGTGAGTGCCCTTGGCCTCTCGCGCTTTGATCTGGGCGGCAGTTCAATGGGAGGCGCCATCGCCGTACTTTATCGACAGCAGCACCCCGAACAGGTCCGCTCGCTGGCATTTATCGGCGCACCCATGGGGATCACACAATGGGGCCCAGGCACCCGGCAAGCCATCTACCACGGCGTGAATCCGTTCATACCGATCACGATTGACCAGTTTGACCTGGAAATGCGCCTGCTTTTCGCCAAACCGCCAACAATCCCCGAAACCGTAAAAAATGGTCTGATCGCAGATTACCTTGAGCGCAATCGCCACTATCAACAGGTCTGGAATATCGTGAACCTGTATGGTCGGGTCATCATCGACAGCCGCGGTTCGCCGTCTGCCACGCTGATCCTGTGGGGAACCGACGACGGCATCTTTGATGTCGTGGGTGCGGAACCGCTACAAAAGAAATTTCCGAACGGCCAGCTATTTAAACTCACCAACGCCGCACACCTGCCCATGCTGGAAAATACCTCGCAAGTCGGGGCACTTTATCTCGATTTTATGAACAACCTCGAAAAATAACGTGATGAGCGGGCTGTCGCATAGGTTGCAGATTGCCTTGTACACCGATGGTTCGAGCGCCCGCACGCCTGGCAGTGATTTGCGGTATGGTTGTCAAATGAACCCGACCCCACACCTATCCAAGAACGAACCCGCTCATTCTGTACAGACGATCGACGCACTGATTGTTGGCGCAGGTTTTTCCGGCATGTATCAACTTCTCTGCCTGCGAGACAAACTGGGCATGACGGCCAAGGTTCTGGAAGCCGGTTCCGGCGTCGGTGGCACCTGGTTCTGGAATCGCTACCCGGGTGCCCGATGCGACTCGGAAAGTCATTCCTACATGTACTATTTTTCAAAAGAACTGGTGCATGAATGGGACTGGTCGGAACGATATCCGCAACAACCCGAGATTTTGCGTTATCTGAATTATGTTGCAGACAAGTTTTCACTGCGCCCCGACATCGAACTCAACACCCGGATGGACTCGGCGCACTTTGACGCGTCGACCAACCGCTGGCTGGTGACCACTGCGGGTGGCCAGCAGTACAGTGCCCACTTCCTGATCACCGCAGTAGGATGTCTGTCATCTGCCAACGTCCCAAAAATCGAAGGATTATCGGAATTCAAGGGCGACTGGTATCACACCGCTGAATGGCCCCATGAAGGCGTCGACTTCACCGGCAAGCGGGTGGGAATTATCGGGACCGGATCGACCGGCATCCAGGCCATCCCCATCATTGCCGAGCAAGCGGCGCACCTCACGGTCTTCCAGCGCACGGCCAACTACAGCCTGCCCGCGCGCCATCATCCGTTGTCGGCAGAGTTCAAACAGTACGCAAAAGAACACGCAGACGAAATTTATGAAACCATGACGACCAATACGAATGGTCATGCGTTCAAAATCACGGATCGCTCGGCTCTGGAGTTGCCAGAGCAAGCGCGCAACGCCATCTACGAAGCAGCCTGGCAAAAAGGCGGTTTTCAGTTCCGTGCCGAGTTTCGGGACCTGCTGATCGACAGCGCGGCCAACAAAACGGCCGCTGACTTCATTTGCAACAAAATCCGTGGCATCGTCCACGACCCAAAGACTGCAGACGTGCTTGCCGACATCGACCATCCCTTCGCGGCCAAGCGCCCCCCGGTCGACTCAAATTATTTCGAGACCTATAACCGCGACAACGTCACGCTGGTCGATCTGCGCGAGTCTCCGATTGAACGCATCACCGCCCAGGGCATACAAACCACCGACCGGGAATACGGACTGGACGTCATCGTGTTTGCCACTGGCTTTGACGCGATGACCGGCGCACTACTCAACATGGACATCACGGGGCTCGATCACCAGACGCTGAAAGAAGTTTGGCATGCCGGACCTAAAACCTACCTGGGCCTGCAGGTGCCCGGATTCCCGAATATGTTCACGATTACGGGTCCCGGCAGCCCTTCAGTCCTGTGTAACTTGCCACCCGCGATCGAGCAGCATGTCAACTGGATCACGGACTGCCTGCGCCACATGCAGGAAAACGGCCTGAAGCGGATTCAAACCACACACGAGGCCAGCGAGTACTGGCAAGGTCAGGTCACCGACGCGGCCAATGCCACCTTGCTGGCCGAGGTCAAGCATTCATGGTATCTCGGTGCAAACGTGCCCGGCAAACCCCGGGTGTTCATGCCCTATGCGGGCGGCCTGGGTGCCTACACAGTCATTTGCGATCAGGTTGCCAAAAATAATTACCAAGGCTTCGAAATCAGCTAGCGCTGCCCCGTCCCTATTTGAATGCGAGTTCATGTCTTCCAAATCCAGCCATAAGCGCCCAAAAAGCCTCGCGACTCAGGTCGTCTCCTCAAAGGCTGACCGCAAATTCCTCGAGGGGTTGGGCTGGCACCAGCGTGGCCAGCTCCCGAGCGCGGCCGAGTGCTACAGGCAAGCCCTCCAGGCTGACGCCACGCACGCCGAGGCGCTGCACCATCTGGGTATCGTCGCGTACCAGACGGGGAACCTCGAGCCGGCAGTCGACCTGATTGGCCAGGCGATCGAGTTCAACCCGACCAACGCCGCCGCCTACAACAACCGGGGGCTGGCGCTACAGGACATGAGGCAGTATGAACGGGCGCGTGACAGTTTTGAAAAAGCAATCTCGCTTGACCCAGACTATGTCGATGCCCTCACCAACTGGGGCAACGTGCTGCAGGACCTTGGGCAAGTCGGGGCGGCAATCGCGTCATACGATCGCGTCATCGCGCTCAAGCCCGACTATGCGCAAGCCTTCAAAAATCGTGGCGATGCACAACGCGTACTGGGTCAGCGCGAGGCAGCGGTTGCCAGCTACAGCCAGGCGCTTGCGCTGCAGCCGCGCTATACGGACGCCTTGATCAACCGTGGCAACACATTGCGCGAACTCAGGCATTTGCCGGCCGCGCTTGCTGACTATGAACACGCAATAGGCATCAGTCCGGAACTCGCGGTTGCCCACAACAACCGCGCCAACATGTTGCAGGAATTCAAACAGCGACTTGCCGCACTGGACGGATATGACCGCGCCATCGCGCTCGACCCTGACTACGCACCGGCCCACCACAATCGAGGAATCGTACTCAGGGAACTGGGTCGCCCGGATCAGGCAATCACCAGCTTTCGACGTGCGATTGAACTCAATCCAGGCGATGCCGAGCCGCGCTGGGCCATCGCGACAGCACGCATCCCGGCGATCTTTCAAACGACGGCCCAAACCGCTCCGGTACACGAAAACTTCCTGGCAGAGGTCGTCGCGCTCGACCAGTGGCTTGAACAAACTGATTTTGAAAATAGCTGGGCAGACGTCGGTAACCATCAGCCGTTTTACCTGGCATACCAAGAGCAGGACAACAGCGGCCCCCTGTCGCGATATGGTCAGCTCTGTGCAAAAGTCATGGCGCGCTGGCAGCATCAGTCGTCGCACAACACGGCGCAACAGTATCTTGCGGTGCAGACACCCGACGCTAGTCCAGACATTTCATCGAACAGTGCCCCAGCCAGTGCCTGCGGGCGCATCGTGATCGGGATCATCAGCAACCATATTCATGAGCATTCAGTCTGGAATGCGTTGATCAAAGGTCTGATGTTGCACCTTGACCCCCTGAAATTTGAACTGTGCGTGTTTTACCTGGGCGCAAGCGAAGACGACCAGACGAAACTCGCACGCAGTCTGGCCTCGGTCTTTATCCAGGACAAATGGTCCCTGTCAGAGTGGGTCCAGGCGATCAACGACCAGCATCCCGATGTGTTGCTCTATCCGGAAATCGGCATGGATCCCATGACGACGAAACTTGCCAGTCTCAGGCTCGCACCTCTGCAACTGGCGAGTTGGGGTCATCCGCAAACAACCGGCCTGCCCACGATCGATTATTACCTTTCGGCTGCCGATTTTGAACCTTCGGACGCGACCAGTCACTACACAGAAAAATTGGTCAGTTTGCCCGGACTGGGTTGCGCCTACCAGCGCCTGGGTACAACCCCTGGTGAAGTTGAAACCTGCGCGCTGGGGATCAAGGCTGAAGTGCCTCTGCTGCTTTGCCCTGGTGTGCCATTCAAATATGCTCCGCAATTTGACCAGGTGTTCGTCGATATCGCACGACGGCTGGGACAGTGTCAGTTTGTATTCTTCGTCAGCCCTGACACCGAGACCTTGTCTGATCTGCTGAAAGAGCGCCTGAACGCGGTGTTCAGGGATGGTGGACTTGATTTCAGCGACTATGCCGTCTTCACCTCCTGGATGGACAGAAACCAGTTTTATGGGCTCATGGAACAGGCCGATGTCTATCTGGATACGATCGGCTTTTCAGGGTTCAACTCGGCCATGCAAGCCATCGAATGTGGCTTGCCGATTGTGACGCGCGAAGGTCGATTCATGCGCGGCCGACTGGCCAGCGGCCTGCTCAAACGCATCGGTTTGGCCGAACTGGTTGCCCCGACACAAGAAGAATATGTGAACCTGGTCGTGCAACTGGCGCAAAATCGGAATCTGAACCTCGCGATTCGCAAACACATGGCAGTCGCTCGCGACGTACTGTTCGACGATGTGGCACCGATCCGGACGCTGGAACAATTCCTGATCGGCCAGTGCCGGCCGCAACCCGCCGACCTACGAGAAAAACGCGTATCCCAGGCGAATAACGGGATGTCACACCCATGAGAACCAAGGTCACGTACAAAGAGGAAATCAAGGATCAGACTCGCGCGTTATACGAGACGGCTTTTGAGGAATTTAATTCCATCTGGCACTTTATCCGTGAAGCCTGGCCAATGCTGCTGCTGCTGCTGGTGGCGCTCGGGGTGGCGATATGGTTCGCCAAGCCAGCGCCACCACGTCATGTCCTGATGGGCACGGGCTCAGTCGGTGGTTCCTACGAGGCCTTGGCGAAACAATATGTCGCATTCTTCGCCAAGAACGGCGTCACGCTTGAACTCGTTGCCACCGCCGGCGCGGAAGAGAACATTCAGCGCCTGCGCAATCACAAAGATCGCCTGCAGGCGGCACTTGTTCAAGGAGGGCTTGTCCACCTGAAGGACGCCAAGGAACTCCTGTCACTGGGCAGCATCGGTTACGAACCCATCTGGTTTTTTTACCGTAGCGACAAATTCCCGAACGGCACGCACATCACCGAAGAATTCCTGACACACCCAATGGCCATCGGTGAACGTGGCAGCGGGACCTTCAACCAGGCACGGCATATCCTTGAAGCGAATGACTTGGTAGGCAATACCAACCTGAAGGCCATCCCGAATGCGGAGGGCGTGGCGGCGTTTAAACGCGGTGAAGTCAGCTCAATCTTGCTGGTCGACGGAATAAATTCCGATAACGTACGCGAACTGCTGGAAGATCCGAACGCCAGGCTGGTGAACTTCAATCGCGCGCCAGCGTATACAAGGCTCATGCCTTTTTTTCATCACCTGGTGATCCCTGAAGGGGCTCTGGGTCTGTCAAGAAACTTTCCGGATCAGGATATCAACCTGATCGCCACGACAACCAATCTGTTTGTCGACAAAGACATGCATCCCGCCATCCAGCTACTTTTTATGCAAGCCTCGTCAGCCATCGTCGGGCACCGCACCTTTTTCTCCAGGTACCACGAGTTCCCCGCCTTCAAGGAATCCATCGTTCCGGAAAGCGAAGTCGCCAAACGTTTTTTCCAGAAAGGCCCGCCGTTCCTGATGGAATACCTGCCCTTCTGGCTGGCCGAATTCCTTGACCGAATGTTTTTCCTCATGCTTCCGCTGTTCGCCTTCGCCTACCCGATCCTCAGGACGATGCCCGGGTATCGACTGGCGCGCGTGCACAGTCGCATCAACGAGGTCTACGGCGAGCTAAAATTTCTTGAACAAGATCTCATTAATAGCTACGACCCCACCCAGCACGCGCAATACGCCGCACGGCTCGACCAGATCGAGCAAAAAGCCCTGTCGCTCAAGGTTCCTACGAGTGTGGTCAGTGAGTACTACAGTTTGCGAGGGAGTATCGATTACGTGCGCACATGGATCGTTCGCAAAGAGAGCGCTTCCGATGGCCGGTGAACAACTATCGGGCCAGACACTCGACCATTCGTTTGCCGAACAACCTGAAAAATATTTCGACCTGACGGCACTTGGCGAGGCAATGGTCGAATTTAACCAGACTCAGTCTGATAGTACGCAACATTTGCAAGGGTTCGGCGGCGACACCTGCAACACCGTCATCGCGGCAGCGCGAGCAGGCGCGCGCACGGCTTACCTGACACGCCTGGGTGCCGACGCGCACGGTCAGCTGCTACGCAATCTATGGGCGACCGAACAGGTCAACAGCGATGCCGTCGATACCGTTGCCCAGGCACCGACCGGCATTTACTTCGTGTCGCACGGCCAGCTTGGCCATGCGTTCAGTTACCAGCGCGCGGGCTCGGCCGCGACGACGATGACCCCGGCCTGGCTGGCTGGAAAACCAGCGGAAATTATCCGGCATTCCCGCTGGCTGCATCTTTCCGGAATTTCGCTGGCCATTTCGCCGCAGGCGTGCGACACCTCTTTTGCCGCAATGAAACTTGCGCGCACCTCAAACACCCTCGTGTCGTTTGATTCAAATCTTCGCCTGAAACTTTGGTCCCTTGACCAGGCCAGCACTGCGATCGACCAGGCGATCGGTCTGTGCGATCTGTTTTTGCCTAGCCTCGAGGACATGATCACGCTCAGTGCGCTGACCGATCCGGATTCGATCGTAGACTGGTCGCATGCGCACGGTGCCAGGCTGGTCGTCCTCAAGCTTGGCGCGCAAGGCGCGCTCGTGAGCGACTCGAGCCGACGCGAACGTGTGCCGGGTCATGCGGTGCGAACCGTGGATGCAACAGGTGCCGGTGATTGTTTCTGTGGAAATCTGCTGGCCCGCCTGGCCATGGGTGACGACCTGTTCGTGGCGACTCGGTATGCGAACTGCGCCGCGTCACTGGCCGTACAGGGCTGGGGAGCCGTGACTAGCCTGCCGACCGCCCCCGCGGTCTACGCTGCCATGGGCCATTCAACCCTTTAACTGCACCGCGGCGCGGGCCAGTGATTCAATTCGCGCAAAATCGCGCTGCGCCAGGGCGTCTGCCGGGACCAACCACGAACCGCCCACGCACAGCACGTTGGGTCGGTGCAGATACTCATTGGCGTTGGCCTGCGTCATGCCCCCAGTGGGACAAAACCTGATGTGTTCAAACGGACCACCCAAAGCAATCAGCATGGGAATACCCCCCGCCTGGATGGCCGGGAAAAACTTCAGCTCGGTATAGCCATCATCTTGCGCCCGCATGATGTCGCTGGCAGTCGCGACCCCTGGCAGCAACGGCAAACCCAACGAACGGCAGCTAGCGCCAAGCGCGGCGGTGTAGCCGGGGCTCACGGCGAACCGTGCGCCAGCGTGCAATGCAGCCTCGGCATCCGAGGCACAGCACACGGTTCCAGCCCCCACCACCGCCTCGGGAACCTCACGCGAAATCAACCTGATGCATTCCAGCGCAACCGGTGTGCGCAGGGTGACTTCAAGCATGCGTATGCCACCTGCCACCAGGGCACGGGCCATCTCGACCGCCGCAGCCACATCGTGCAATACGATGACGGGAATCACCGGCGCGTCCTGCATGATCTGCCGTGCGGTCCATTGCATTGTGGTCACCTTTTTTTACTCTGCATCAGGCTGGACAGCGGGTGCTGCCTGCGCAAACGCTGGCAGCGCCAGACAGTTGGACTCTATACGCAGCAAATTCGGCATGCCGGACAAGTCTGTATCCACGCGACGGGCATTCATCAGCTGGGGCACGAGACAAATATCAGCCAGACCTGGCGTGTCGCCGTGACAGAACTGTCCGGGGCTGCCCTGCAGCACAAGGCGTTCGACCGCGAGCAGACCGTTGTAGCACCAGTGTCGGAACCATGTATTTTTCTGTTCCTCGGTCAGACCCAGTTCTTTGACCAAATATTGCAACACGCGCAGATTTTGCAGAGGATGAATGTCGCAGGCGATCGTCAGGGCGATGGCGCGCACATGCGCTCGATCCGTTGCAGTGGCAGGCAACAAGGGTACCTGCGGACAGGTTTCCTCAAGGTATTCAATGATGGCCAACGACTGACTCAACAGCGCGTCGCCATCGGCCAGCGCGGGCACCAGCGCATTCGGGTTCAGGGCGCGGTATGCATCGGTGCGTTGCCCGCCGCCATCGCGGGTCAGGTGCACGGGCACGAAGTCGCAGGCGACACCCTTGAGATTGAGCGCGATGCGCACGCGATAAGCCGCTGAACTCCGAAAGTATGTGTACAGTTTCATGCAGGGCCTCCGACTGGCGTTGCTGGCGGCGCTTGCGTGACTGGCGCCCCTTTACGCGACAACTCTTTGGGTAACGGAAAAGATACGTTCTCATGCAGTCCGGACATCGTGCGCACTGAAGCCGCGCCCAGTGCCTTGAGCCGGTCGATCACCTGCTGCACCAGCAATTCTGGCGCTGAGGCACCTGCAGTGATACCGATGCGCGAGCATCCGACCAGCCACGCCGGCATGATCGACTGCGGCCCGTCGATCAAGTAGGAAGGCACGCCCTTGCGTTCTGCCACTTCGCGCAGTCGGTTTGAATTGGAACTGTTGGCGCTACCGACGACCAGGACCAGGTCGCACTCCGGTGCCATGATTTTGACGGCATCCTGGCGGTTCTGGGTGGCGTAGCAAATATCGCTTTTCTTGGGTTCGACTATGTTGGGAAAACGCGCCCTCAGGGCTGCGGCCACCACCGAGGCATCGTCGACCGAAAGCGTGGTCTGGGTGACAAAGGCCAGGCTATCGGCATGCGTCACCTGCAAGGCCGCCACGTCGTCAATGGTTTCGACCAGATACATGCCGCTGGTGGCCTGGCCAAGCGTGCCCTCGACCTCGGGATGGCCTTTGTGACCGATCATGATGATCTCGTGGCCGGCGGCACGCATGCGAGCCACTTCGCTATGCACCTTGGTGACCAGTGGGCAGGTCGCGTCGAAAATCTGCAGTCCACGATCGGTGGCGTCTTGCTGCACGGCCTTGGACACGCCATGCGCCGAGAACACCACGATGCCCCCCGTGGGAACCTCGTCGAGTTCGGCGATGAAGCGCGCGCCTTTGAGACGCAAATCCTCGACCACGAAACGATTATGGACAATCTCATGGCGAACGTAGATGGGGGCGCCATGCAGTTCAAGCGCTCGCTCGACGATATCGATGGCGCGGTCCACGCCCGCGCAAAACCCGCGTGGCTGCGCAAGCAGCACCTCTGCACCAGGCGCGTCGGCCGTGACCCGTGCAGGCGTCGCGGACGACATTGACAGTGCGTTCGACATCACAGTACCCCCAGCAAGTCGACATCCACGCGCAACGTCAAGCCCGCCATTGGATGATTGAAGTCGAACAGCGCCCACTCATCGTTGATCTCTTTGAGCACGCCAGAATAGCGTGCGCCATTTGGCGCCGAAAACTCGACCATGTGCCCGGGCACGAAGGCCGTGTCGTCCTCGGCATATTGTGACAGCATCGCACGCGTGACGCGCTGGATCAGGTCGGGGTTGCGGTCACCGTACGCGTCGCGAGGTGCCAGGACATAGCTCAAGCAGTGACCTTCAGGGTTGCCGAGCAGTGGTTGTTCCATGCCTGGCGACCATTGCCCGGTGCCTAGCTGCAGGGTCGCCGGATGGCCGTCAAAGGTGTCGATGAACGTGGACCCGGCACCGGGACCGCTTTCAATCACGATCCGGTAGTGCAGGGTCAGGTAGGAGTCCGCAAGGACAACGGGCGGCATAGAGGGGGCCTGGTCAGTCAAAATCTGTCACCCTAAGGAGCTTGGCAAAACGCCTATTCTAGAGCCTTCGACATGACCTTGCGCGCAATGCCCTCACCCGCTGAGCGACCCCGCGAACGTTTGCTGCAACATGGGGCGGCGGCCCTGACCAATGCGGAGCTGCTGGCACTGATGCTGGGCACGGGTGCGCGCGGCGTGCCCGTGCTCGACATGGCGCATGGCCTGCTGGACCGGTTTGGTGGTGTGCGGCCCCTGCTGGCAGCCAGCGTCGAGGAACTGCGCACCGTCACCGGACTGGGGACGGCCAAGATATGCCAGCTGACCGCCATTCTGGCGCTGACGCGCCGCGCCTTTGAAGAAGAGCTCAGGCGCGATTGCGTGCTGGACCACCCCGCCCGGGTCAAGGCCTACTGCTCGGCGCTGATCGGGCATGCCCAGATCGAGCACTGCGTCGCCCTGTTCCTGGACAATCAGCACCGCCTGATCAGCGCCGAGGAAGTCTCGCGCGGCACCCTCACACAAACATCAATTTATCCGCGGGAACTGGTCAAGGCAGGCCTGCAACACCACGCCGCTGCCATTATCCTGGCACACAATCACCCCTCGGGGCTGGCAAAAGCGAGTCAAGCCGATATCGAACTGACACGTCAACTCAGGCTGGCACTGTCAGTCGTGGACATCCAGTTGCTCGACCATCTGGTGGTCGCCGCCAATCAAGTGGTGTCCCTGGCCGAACTCGGTCACATGTAGCGGCAAGCGCCTTGGCGGGCGCAGCGATCAGCGCAGCAGTCCACGCAAGCGTCAACGCAAAAAAAACGGAGCCCCTTTACTGAGACCCCGCTTTATCCCTGAGACCCCCGCTTGATCCGAGACCCCGCTTGATCCTGCACTGGCTATCCGGAAACAGTGCGCCAAAAATGGCGTTCAGGCACGTTCAAAAATTGCAGCGATGCCCTGGCCACCACCGATACACATAGTGACCAGTGCGTAACGACCGCCGGTACGTTGCAGTTCATACAACGCCTTGATGGTCACGATGGCACCGGTCGCGCCCACGGGATGACCCAGCGAGATCCCGCTGCCATTGGGGTTTAATTTCGCCGGATCAAGCTTAAGTTCCTTGGCCACGGCGCAGGCCTGTGCGGCGAAGGCCTCATTGGCCTCGATCACATCCATCTGCTCGATGGTGAGACCGGCACGCTTGAGCACAGCCTGCGTAGCCGGGACGGGTCCAATCCCCATGATATTGGGGTCAACACCGGCATGCGCATAGGCCACCAGACGCGCCAGTGGCTTGGCGCCGCTCGACTTGAGGGCTTCGCCACTCATCAGCAGCACGGCGCCGGCGCCGTCGTTGATGCCAGACGCGTTACCGGCAGTTACCGTACCGTTTTCCTTGATAAAGACGGCGCGCAGGCCGGCAAGACCCTCGGCGGTGATGTCACGGCGGGGATGTTCGTCCACTTTGAACTGCACTTCGCCTTTGCGCGTCTTGATGACAACAGGCACGATCTGGTCGTCAAACCGGCCTTCGTCCTGCGCCTGTGCCGCACGACGATGCGATTCAAGCGCCAGCGCATCCTGGTCGGCACGTGAAATCCCAAACTTGGCCGCGACGTTTTCAGCCGTGACGCCCATGTGCATCCGACCGAACGGATCGGTCAGGGCGCCGACCATCATGTCAGTCACCTTGGAATCACCCATGCGCGAGCCCCAACGCTGTGTTTCCGACAGGTACCCGCCACGGCTCATGCATTCTGCGCCGCCACCGATGGCCATTTCGGTGTCACCCAGCAAAATGGACTGCGACGCCGAAACAATGGCCTGCAAACCGGAACCGCACAATCGGTTGACGTTAAAGGCAGCCGAGGTCAGGGGCAGACCGCCATTGATGGCAACCAGGCGTGAAATATACATATCGCGGGCTTCGGTCGGAATGACGTGACCAAAAGCCAGGTGGCCGACTTCCGAGCCATCCACGCCCGAGCGCTGCAACACCGCCTTGACGACGGTCGCGCCCAAATCGCAAGGAGGCACGTCTTTCAACCCGCCACCAAAATCTCCAATCGCAGTTCTTGCCGCACCAGTGACCCAGACTTCGCGCATGAAACGCTCCTTTAAATGTTTTTGGGGTACTACTCGGTTTTATTTGGCACAATCCAGTGGTCAAGCATAACCCGCGTGGAAATTAAATTACATCATGACCATCCCTTACTCGATTCTGGACCTTTCCCCAATTCCCCAGGGCTTTACCGCCGCCGACGCGCTGCATCACTCCCGGGATCTGGCCCAGCACGCCGAAAAATGGGGATACACCCGCTATTGGCTGGCCGAGCACCACAATATGACCGGCAACGCCAGTTCAGCCACGGCCGTCGTCATTGGCTACGTGGCCGGGGGCACATCCAGCATCCGGGTCGGCTCGGGGGGCATCATGCTGCCCAACCACGCCCCCTTGGTCATCGCCGAACAATTCGGCACGCTGGCCTCGCTGTTCCCGAATCGGATCGACCTCGGTCTGGGTCGCGCTCCGGGTACGGATCCACTCACGGCACGCGCGCTACGCCGTGACCTGACGGGAAGTGCCGACCAATTTCCCCAGGACGTCCAGGAGCTCCAGCATTATTTTGGGCCGGTGCAACCGGACCAGGCCGTCAAGGCCATTCCCGGCGCCGGGCTTGAGGTGCCAATCTGGATACTGGGTTCCAGCCTGTACGGCGCCCAACTTGCCGCACATTTCGGCTTGCCCTATGCGTTCGCGTCGCACTTTGCGCCCGACGACCTGTTTGACGCCCTGCGTACTTATCACCGGCTGTTCAAGCCATCCACACAGCTTGCCAGGCCGCACGCCATGATCGGGGTCAACATCGTCGCAGCCGACACGGATGAACAGGCCCGCCATCTGTTTACGACCCAGCAGCAGCACTTTACCCGCATGCGGCGCAACACGCGCGGGCAATTGCCGCCCCCAATCGACAACATGGATACCTTCTGGTCACTTCAGGAAAA
Source organism: uncultured beta proteobacterium (assembly GCA_903821335.1). Taxonomy (GTDB): domain Bacteria; phylum Pseudomonadota; class Gammaproteobacteria; order Burkholderiales; family Burkholderiaceae_B; genus Zwartia. Next base: position 15,626 of record CAIJKV010000090.1, on the reverse strand, counting down.
AGCCGCGGTCACCGACCAGCTTTCCTGCTCTGTGGTGGGGTCGCCCGAAACGCTCGAACGCGGTCTGCGGCAACTGATTGAGAAGACCGGTGCCAGTGAATTCATGATGACTGGCCAGATTTTTGAGCACCAAGCCAGACTGCACTCGTTCGAAATCGCGGCGCAGGTTATGAAAACCTTGCAGGCAACGCCGACCACCCTCTAAACGTAGATATAGCTGCGCCGCCATGGGTACGCCAGGTCGCCGGGCAAATCGAGCTCGTCGGCACGTCCCGTGGGGGTGTGCTGCGCGAGTATCTGATGCAAGGCGACCCAGCCATGCTCGAACCCCATGGCACAACCCGCCAGATAGAGTCGGTAGGCGCGCAACGCGCGCACGCCCTGCTCACCCGGCAGCACCAGTGTCGCGGCGTCGAGCTGGCTTTCCAATGCATCGCTCCAGGCCCACAGCGTACGTGCGTAATGGGGGCGCAGGTTTTCAACATCGACCGCCTCCAGCCCGCCATCCGCCATATTCGCCAGCACGTGGCCGATGTGAGTCAGTTCGCCGCCCGGGAAGATATATTTTTCAATGAAATCCCCAAGCCCGCAACCCAGCTGGGGGTTGTAGACGCCACCCGCCGTAATGCCATGATTCATGATCAGGCCACCCGGACGCAGCAAGGTGCGCAACCGGGCAAAGTATTCCGTTAACTGCGCGCGACCAACGTGTTCAAACATCCCGACCGACGCGATCTTGTCAAAGGGCTGTTTCACGTCAAGCTTGCGGTAGTCAATCAGTTGCACCCGCACCCGTGCGGACAGCCCCTTTTGCTCGATCACCCGGGTGACGTGGGCATGCTGGTTATGCGACAGCGTGATGCCGGTCGCATCGACCCCATAATGTTCAGCGGCCCACAGCAACAACCCGCCCCAGCCCGCCCCGACGTCCAGGAAGCGCTCACCCGGCTGCAAGCGCAGCTTGCGGCAGATCAGGTCAAGTTTGGCTTCCTGCGCCTGCGCGAGCCCGGTATCAGGCTGCGGATAATACGCACACGAATACACGCGGTGCGGATCGAGCCAAAGCCCGTAGAAGTCATCGGAGAGATCGTAGTGAAACTCGATATGCCTGGCGTCGCGCTCGATTGAATGGCGCCACACCGAGATCAGTCGACCCACTATCGTTGTCAGCCAACCGACGCGCGCCGCGTCGACCGGCGAACCCGGCAGCAATGCCTCGGCAACTTTCATCACGTTGCGCATCGTTCCCTGTATATCGCACCGCCCCTCCACATAGTCTTCGCCGATCAGGCCGACATCGCCCGAGGCCATATTGGCCAGCGTCAGGCTTTCCCGTGCGACGAAGGTGACATCCGGCTGCTCATGCCCGAGTCGCTTGCCGTGCGGCAACACCAGACTCACCCGGACGGGCAGCGCCAACAGCTTTTTTTCCACAGATGAGAGCAACGGGTTCACGTCGAATCCTCAGGATATCTGGGGAGAATCTGAATAAGTTCTTGCGCTTTAGGCCCTCCCTTGCCTAAAGACAACTTTATCGGAAATTTTTGCCTGTGAATACAACGCAAGGAGAGACCCGCGCATGATTGACTGCGTGATACATTATTTGTTGTAGTTTGATCACTGGAAGCAGGGGTCGCACGACCGCAAAGGCGGGTCAACTCGCCTCGCGAGACCTCGAACCGGGACGCCTTGAATATTGGGATGCAATGTCTTCGTGGTTGACTGCAATAGGGTTGCCAGGCTGGCTGATCCTGATGGGCGCGCTCACGGCGATTGGTCCCGTGTCCATCGACATGTACCTGCCGGCGTTCCCAGCGATTGCTCAGGGGCTGAACACCTCGGCAGGTCAGGTTGAGCGCACGCTGGCCGCCTATCTGGCCGGCATGGCCTGGGCGCAACTGGCTTATGGCCCGCTGGCCGACCGGTATGGCCGGATCCCCCCTCTTTACGCCGGCCTGGCGCTCTACATCCTGGCCTCGGCCGGCTGTGCGCTGGCGCCCAACGTTGAGGTCCTGACCGCCTGCCGACTGGTGCAGGCCATGGGCGGGGCTTCGGGCATGGTCATCTCGCGCGCGGTCATCCGAGACCACTATGACACCCAGGAAGCCGCCCGCGCCCTGTCGATGCTGATGCTGGTCATGGGCGTGGCGCCCATCCTGGCGCCTGTCATCGGTGGCCAGTTACTCGAACTCACTGGCTGGCGAGGACTTTTCGTTGTCATGACGGCGGGGGCCGCCGTGCTGATGTTCACGGTATCGCGCATCATGGTCGAATCCCTGCATCCAGAGCGGGTGATCTTGCTGAGCTGGGGCAATATCCTGCGAACCTACGGTACGCTGTTGCGAGACCGGTCGTTCATGCTCTTTTCCCTGTCTGGCGGCATGGGTTCTGCCGGCATGTTCGGCTACATCGCCGGTTCACCTCGCGTCTTCATCGAATACTTCGGCATTGCGCCGCAATACTACGGACTGCTGTTCGGGATGAACGCCGCCAGCCTGATCATGGGTTCGCAGATTAACGCCCGACTGCTCAACAATCGGCGTCCGGAACAGATATTGCCCTGGGCGCTGCGGGCAATGATGGTCGCGGGGCTGGCCTCGGTGGTGCTGACACTGGCGGGCTGGGTCAGCCTGCCGTTGCTGATGGCCTGCCTGATGTGTTTTCTGGCAAGCCAGGGTTTCGTGGGTCCCAATTCGGCGGCAATGGCCATGTCGGCGCAGGGCAAGCACCTGGGTTCGGCCTCGGCGATGCTGGGAACAATTACCATGTCCTGCGGGGCATTTGCAGGGATCATGATCAGTCTGTGGCCCACGACCAGCCCCTTGCCACTGGCACTTGTCCTGGCAACTTGTGGTTTTCTCGCCTGGCTGATTGGTCGCGCTGCACGTGCCACTTGATTAAATCCTTGATTTCGTATTAGAATCCAAGGCTTGACGTAAAAGGCTGCGCCACGGTCATTACACACTGTGGGTTCCAGGCTGCGGGGGCTATCTCGCAAAAAGGCGCACGCTGATCGCAACCAAATTCTCTGAATTCTATATAGGTGCAGCCATGGCACGCGTTTGCCAAGTTACCGGAAAAGCCCCGATGGTGGGCAACAATGTTTCACACGCTAACAACAAGACTAAGCGTCGTTTTCTGCCTAATCTGCAGTCACGTCGTTTCTGGGTTGAGAGCGAAAACCGTTGGATACGCCTGCGCGTATCTACAAACGCGATCCGTACGATCGACAAGCTTGGCATTGATGTCATTCTGGTCGACCTGCGTGCCCGCGGCGAAATCGTTTAAAGGAGCACACCATGGCCTCAAAAGGTGCACGCGAAAAAATCAAGCTCGAGTCGACAGCCGGCACGGGTCATTTCTATACCACGACCAAAAACAAGCGCAACATGCCTGAAAAGATGCTGATCAAGAAATTTGATCCGGTCGCTCGCAAGCATGTTGACTACAAAGAAACCAAACTGAAGTAATTCAGCCGGTTTCGAGTTCGGTTCGTTGTTCGTCCGACTCAGGTTTTTGCTCTGAAAGCAGCCCCGCCGACGCGGGGCTGTTTGCATTACTGGCTTCACAAGGCATTTCGCGGGCTCAGGCTACGTCCATCTATAATGTTTGGCTTGCCGGGCGCGCTCGCCCCTCCACTTTTCACTCTGGCCGCACACATGCAGGAACGCTACCTTCCCACCGCCGTCGAAATCGCCGCCCATGCCAACTGGGACGGGCGCGACGCTTATCGTGTCACCGAGCACGCCACCGACGCGCAGGGCGTGCCCAAGCCCAAGTTCTACGCCTGTTCCATGCTGCCCTACCCCAGCGGCAAGCTGCATATGGGCCACGTGCGCAATTACACCATCAACGACATGATGGCGCGGCACTTGCGTATGCGGGGCTTTAACGTGTTGATGCCCATGGGTTGGGATGCGTTTGGCATGCCCGCCGAGAACGCGGCCATCAAATCCAAAGTCCCTCCTGCAAAATGGACCTACGACAACATCGCTTACATGAAAAAGCAGATGAAATCGATGGGACTGGCAATCGACTGGTCACGCGAAATGTGTGCCTGCGACCCAAGTTATTACAAATGGAACCAGTGGCTGTTCCTGAAGATGCTGGAAAAAGGCATCGCCTACCGCAAGACCCAGATGGTCAATTGGGACCCGGTTGACAAGACTGTGCTTGCCAATGAACAAGTCATTGATGGCCGCGGCTGGCGCTCAGGCGCCCCGGTGGAAAAACGTGAAATCCCCGGGTATTACCTGCGCATTACCGATTACGCCCCCGAACTGCTTGAACAAGTCCAGCACGGCCTCGATGGCTGGCCCGACCGCGTGCGCGCCATGCAGGAAAACTGGCTCGGCAAAAGTGAAGGTGTGCGTTTTGCTTTTCCGCACACAATTCGCGACCCGTCAGGCGCGCTGATCCAGGACGGCAAGCTCTACGTCTTTACGACCCGCGTCGACACGATCATGGGCGTGACTTTTTGCGCCGTGGCCCCCGAGCATCCCCTGGCCACGCATGCCGCGCTGACAAATACCGCAATCGCAGCCTTTATCGAACAATGCAAACGGGGCGGCACGACCGAAGCCGAACTGGCAACCCGCGAAAAAGAAGGCCTGGATACCGGTCTGGTCGTCACACACCCCCTCACGGGCGAGGCCGTGCCGGTCTGGGTCGGTAACTACGTGCTGATGAGCTACGGCGACGGCGCAGTGATGGGCGTGCCCGCGCACGACGAACGGGACTTTGCGTTTGCGAACGTTTACGGCCTGACCATCACACAAGTGGTCCAGGTCGCCGACAAGCCATTCAACCCCGCGCTCTGGCACGAGTGGTATGCCGACAAACAGTCTGGTCGCCTGGTCAACTCAGGCCCATACGATGGTCTGGATTTTGTGCAGGCAGTCCATGCGATCGCCGGCAACCTTGAAGGGCTCGGCCTGGGTACACGCCAGACGACCTGGCGCCTGCGCGACTGGGGCATTTCGCGACAGCGTTACTGGGGCACGCCGATCCCGATCATTCACTGTGAGCACTGTGGTCCTGTACCCGTGCCCGAAAAAGACTTGCCCGTCATCTTGCCCGAGGACCTGATCCCCGATGGCAGCGGCAACCCACTGGCCAAGCACGAAGCTTTCCTGTCATGCAGTTGCCCGCGTTGCGGCAAGCCCGCACGACGCGAAACTGACACGATGGATACCTTCATCGATTCGTCCTGGTACTTCATGCGCTATACCTCGCCTGGCAATGACCAGGCGATGGTCGATGCCCGCAACGACTACTGGATGCCAATGGACCAGTACATCGGCGGCATTGAACACGCCGTGCTGCACTTGCTCTACGCGCGTTTTTGGACACGCGTCATGCGCGACCTCGGTCTGGTCACGTTTGACGAGCCCTTCACCAGGTTGCTGTGCCAGGGCATGGTGCTCAATCATCTCTACTCAGCCAAAAACGAAAAAGGTGGCATCGAATATTTCTGGCCTGAAGAGGTTGAGAACGATTATGACGCCAAGGGTGCCATTTCCGGCGCCCGCCTCAAGGCAGACGGACGCGCGATCTCATACGGTGGCGTGGGCACGATGTCAAAGTCGAAAAACAACGGTGTCGACCCGCAATCACTAATCGATACGCTGGGTGCCGACACGGCACGGCTGTTCGTGATGTTTACAGCCCCCCCGGAACAAACGCTGGAATGGTCGGACTCGGGCGTCGAGGGTTCAAACCGCTTTCTGCGCCGATTATGGTTGCTGTGCCATCAGCGGCAGGCGTCTATCGCGCGCGGCCTGGCACACCCGGTCACCAATTGGTCGGCAGCGAGCACGGAAATCAAGAAACTGCGTTTTGAAATTCACGCACTACTCAGGCAGGCTGACTACGACTACCAGCGTATCCAGTACAACACCGTGGTGTCGGCTTGCATGAAAATGCTCAATGCCATCGATGATGCGGCACTGGGTGAGTCCGCTTTCGCCGATGCCGCCGTCACTGAGTTGACGGGAATCTTGCTGCGGGTGCTCTACCCGGTTGTCCCACACGTGACCTGGCATTTGTGGGCCGAACTGGGCTATGCCGGCACCCAGTTGGGCGATTTGCTTGATGCGCCCTGGCCACACGTGGACGAAGCCGCACTGATCACCGACGAGATCGAACTGGTGCTGCAGGTCAACGGCAAACTACGGGGCAACCTGAGTGTCGCGCGCGAGGCCACCCGCGAACTGATCGAGCAATTGGCCCTCGCACACGTTGCGGTTGCCCGCAACCTTGAGGGCCGACCACCCAAGCGTGTAATCGTGGTCCCCGGTAAACTGGTCAACGTGGTCGGCTGAGTAGTCGGATAACGACAGGATATTGATGAACGTGCACAAAGCTTTGAACGCAAGCATCACACAATCAGCCGCCCGACTGGGCCGATGGGCACTGCTGTGCCTCGCAACCTGCATGCTGAGTGCGTGCGGGTTCAAGATGCAGGGTGTGACACCGCTGCCGTTTGATTCATTATTCATCACTATTCCGGCCAACACCCAGTTTGGGGCGGACGTGCGCCGGGCGATTCGCGCAGCGTCTCCCAACACCAAGCTGATCGAGGTGTCTGACATCACGCTGACCCTGGCTGACTTTACCGAGGACGATGACACCGAAGACCCCCGCGTGATCACCCGGGTCAAGCGTGACAAAGCAATGAAGATTGCACAGGCACAGCTGGTGCAGGTTGCAGAAATTCGCAACACGCGACAGGTTTCCCTCAATGCCCAGGGGCAGGTCGAAGAGTACGAACTGACCCTTCGGTTCACCTTCCGGCTGGTTGATTCCAGAAGGCAGATCATCCTGCCCGACACGACCCTCAACGCCGTGCGCAGCCTGCCCTTTGACGTCCGGTTCGTGCAAGCAAAAGAAGGCGAACAGGCCACGCTGTTCAAGGACATGCAACGCAGCCTGGTCGCACGTATCGTGCGGCGCATGACGGCGCCGGAAGTGGCCGAGCGCTGGGACCTCCTGAAATCCCAGGAATCGCAAAATGCGGAACTTGAATTCACCGCGCCTGACGCCCCCACAGTGCAACAGATTCCCGGACCATGGCAGAACCCGTCTCTGACACCACTGCCAGGAATTATCAACAGCGCTCCCCAGTAGGGGATGATCCCGGTGGACGCGGACCAACTGATCCAGAACCTCGGACGTCCGGGCGCCAGCCTGGCGGCCCTCTATGTCATCACGGGCGACGACCCGCTCCTGACGATTGAGGCGGCCGATGCACTGCGTGTCGTGGTGAAATCGGCCGGTTATCTTGAACGTTCGTCGTTTGTCATGGACGCGCGCAGCGACTGGAGCACGCTCGGCATGGCCACCCAAAGCGGGTCGCTGTTCGGTGACAAGCAGTTGCTCGAAATATCCATTCCCACGGGCAAGCCAGGCAAACAGGGTGCCGAAGCCCTGATCGCCCTGGCCGGACGCTGCAAAGGGGTCACTGACCCCGAGGCGCTGACCATCGTGTCGCTGCCCCGGCTCGATCGGGCCGCGCGGGAAAGCAAATGGGCAGTCACGCTGCTTGGTGCCGGAACCACACTTGATTTACCCAGCATTGAACGCGGCCAGTTGCCGGACTGGATTGCGCGGCGCCTGGCACGTCAGTCTCAACAGGCCGACCCGGCCACCTTGCAATGGCTGGCCGACAAGGTCGAGGGCAACCTGCTTGCGGCCCACCAGGAAATCATGAAGCTGGGGCTGTTATTTGAGCCCGGTCTGCTGGTGGCGTCCGATGTCGAACAAGCGGTGATGAACGTGGCCCGCTACGATGTCTTTGGCTTGCGTGACGCCATGCTGGCGGGCGACGTGCCGCGTATGTTGCGTATCATGGCCGGCCTGAAGGCCGAGGGTGAAGCACTCGTCCTGGTATTGTGGGCGATCGGCGAAGAAATCCGCACACTCGCACGCGTGGTGCAGGGCACTGCCTCAGGACAGGACATGTCGACCATGCTACGCTCACTACGCATCTTCGGTCAGCATGAACGGCTGGCGCGACAGGCAATCGTCCGGGTGCCAGCACGCGGTTGGGCACTGGCCGTGCAGCACGCCCACGACGTAGACCGACTCATCAAGGGCTTGAACGTGTCTGGCAAACTGCAAGACCCCTGGGAAGAAATGTCCAGGCTGGCAATGCGCGTAGCCGTGACTTCGGCTCGCTGATTATTTTTCAGGAATTTGCAGGGTACTGAATGACTTCTCTACACGATTCCATGCTCGAAATCGGGCGACAGGCACGCCAGGCCTCGCGTGCGATGCTGCGTGCAAGCGGCGCGCAGAAAGCCCAGGCACTGATCGCCATGGCGCAAGCGCTTTCCGAGCAACGCACGACACTACAGGCTGCCAACCAACGTGACCTTGAGGCCGCGCGCGCACGGCATATCGAGCCCGCCCTGCTCGACCGCCTGACGCTGTCCGACCGCGCGATGGACCTGATGGTCGAAGGTCTGCGCCAGATTGCCGCCATGCCCGACCCGGTGGGCAGTCTGACCGCGACCACCGTGCGCCCCAATGGCATGCAAGTTGCCCAGATGCGGGTGCCGCTGGGGGTCATTGGCATTATTTATGAGTCTCGCCCCAACGTCACGATCGATGCGGCAGCCCTTTGCCTGAAGTCAGGCAACGCCGCGATCTTGCGTGGCGGAAGCGAAGCACTGCACTCCAACCTGGCGCTCGGCCGTATCGTGCAGCAAGGGTTGGCTGCAGCAGGGCTGCCCGCCTGCGCCGTGCAGGTCATCGACACGCCCGACCGCGCGGCGGTTGGCGAACTGATCACAATGACTGAACACATCGACGTCATCATCCCCCGAGGCGGAAAGAGCCTTGTCAGCCGACTGGCCGCCGACGCCCGTGTGCCGATGATCAAGCATCTGGACGGCAACTGCCACGTCTACATCGACGACCACGCCGACCTTGAACAGGCGACGCGTATCGCATTTAACGCCAAAACGTTCCGGTATGGCGTCTGCGGCGCCATGGAAACCTTGCTTGTGCACCGCGACGTGGCCGCTCAGGTGCTGCCCGGACTGGCGGTGGCGTTTCACAAGCATGGTGTCACGCTCAGGGGTTGCGCAAGCACGCAGGCGCTGGTGCCACAGGTCGAACCGGCCTCGGATGAAGACTGGGGAACGGAATACCTGGGCCCGATCCTGGCCATACGTATCGTAGATTCGATCACCGACGCGATTGCACATATCGAACGCTGGGGTTCGGGGCATACTGACGCGATCGTCACGCAAGATATTGCTGCAGCGGCACGCTTTCAGCGCGAGGTGGATTCGAGTTCGGTGTATGTCAACCTGCCAACCTGCTTTGCGGACGGTTACGAATATGGACTGGGTGCCGAGATCGGCATTTCAACCAATCGTCTGCATGCGCGCGGACCGGTAGGCCTTGAAGGCCTGACGACACTAAAATGGGTATTACAAGGCAATGGTCAAACTCGAGGATAGCAACAGATGCTCTGGATAAAGGTTTTTCATATCGTACTGATCGCGTCGTGGTTCGCGGGTCTGTTCTACCTGCCGCGTATCTTTGTGAACATGGCGGCCGAGAAAGATCCGGCCGTGTTCAAAGTACTGCTGGGCATGTCGTGGCGCCTGTTCAGGTTCATGACCATCATCGCAGTGCCTGCCGTTGCGCTCGGCCTGTACCTGTACATCTACTATGGCATCGGCATGGGTCCGGGAAATGGCTGGATGCACGTTAAGCTGGCCTTGGTGGTTTTCACGATCGGCTATCACCACGCTTGCTGGGTCATGCTGCGCAAGTTCGAAAAAGGTGCCAACCGGCACTCACATGTTTTTTATCGCTGGTTCAACGAAATCCCGGTGGTGTTGCTGCTTGCAGTGACGGCACTGGTCGTGATCAAGCCTTTTTGATGAGGTTGCATGTCTGAGCAGGATTCGGGTCGCAAGACCCTGACGATCAAAGGTCGCGCCAAACCCGGCGCCAGGACACCTGGCAAAGAAGAGCCTGCACGCACACGCATCGGCGCGCGCGCGCGACAGGTCGCGCACCTGAACCGCGGTAAGGAACAGCTTGCACGTCAGGCTGAACGACTGAACCCCGAGTTGGCCCAGGCCAGCCCACCTGAGCGCGCAAGCGACTGGTCGGTGGCGCGTCGCCCCAGCAGTCGACCTGCATCGTCAAAAGGGGTTCAGCCCAAGCGGCACATCACAGCGCACACCGCACAGCAATCCGAGCAGCACACCGGGCAACACTCCACGCAGCATGACGGCGACAGGCATCGCACGCCGCGCGACAACGCCCCCGCCGCGCCCCAAGAGAGACTTGTCCGGGTTGCGCACGCGTTCGACGATACCGAAACCTTCCACATCTTCGCCCCCTGCCCGGTTGGACTGGAAGCAGCACTTGCCGCCGAACTCAACGCGCTGGGCTATGAACAGGTCAACCCGACACGGGCTGGCTGCCACTTCATGGCTGACTGGTGGGGTGTGCAGCGCGCCAACCTGTATTCACGTCTGGCGACGCGGATCCTGGTGCGCGTCGGACAGGCCCCGGTTCAGCGCGAGGATGATGTCCTGGAACTGGCCCAAAGCATAGGCTGGGAGCGCTGGTTTGGTGCCGAACATACCCTCAGGGTCGATACCTCGGCCGTCAGAAGCCCCATGCAAAGCCTGCAGTACTGCAACCTGCGCGCCAAGGACGGTATCTGTGACCGGCTGCGTGAATTGGAAGGTGAACGTCCGTCGATCGATACGGTACGCCCCGACGCGCGGGTGCACCTGTTCCTGTCGGCCGATACGGCCACCATGTACCTCGACACATCCGGTGAATCTCTGTTCAAGCGCGGTTGGCGCCTGGACAAGGGAGATGCCCCGTTGCGCGAAAACCTCGCTGCCGGAATGCTGGCGCTGTCCGACTGGGATCCAACCGGCGCGCTCCTGGACCCTTTCTGTGGAAGCGGCACGATCCTGATCGAGGCGGCCTGGATCGCGCTCGGTGTGCCACCAGGCATCACACGTCCGTTTGGCTTTGAACGCCTGCGCGATCATGACGCCCGGCGCTGGGAAGATCTGAAAGAAGATGCACGTGCCCGCATTTTGCCCGAGCTTCAGTCACCACTGGTGGGCATCGATGCCGACCCGCAAGCCATCGAATCTGCACGCAGCAACGCCGAACGTGCCCACCTGACCGAGGATACGATTCAGTTCGAACTCGGCGACGCCCGTGACGCCGTGGCACCCGCGGCGACGGGATGGATCGTCACCAATCCACCCTATGGCGAGCGTCTGGAAGAGGCAGACATCGCCTTTTGGCGAGAGTGGTCCTCGAACCTGAAAAAAGAATTTTCAGGCTGGCAGGTCAATATCATCACGTCTGACCATGATCTGCCCAAACACCTGCGCCTGAAGGCAAATCGACGCACACCGCTCTACAACGGTGCGCTCGATTGCAGACTGTTTAACTTCGAAGTGGTGGCCGACAGCTACAGGAGCTAGCGGGTTGTGTTGCCGCAATGCAACAAAATTAGTTTATTGATGCGTCGCACAATATTCCTTTGCAATGCTCAAGGGTTTTCCCTACAATAGGGTTATCCCTTACCAGCACAGGAATACATCATGCAACACACTATCGAACTCAGCTCATCCAGCCGCCTGACCGACTCCCTTGAGCGCGACTTGCTTGCTCAAGCCATGGAAGATCAGTACCAGCCCCATCCGCTGGTAGCTCTTGCGCATTTCGCAAAGAAAGTTGTCGGCTTCGCCAAGTCGATTCGTGCAACAACCATGAATCACGACATGATGTAACCCACAGGGGTCGGTAAGTGCGGGATAATATCTCGCAATGAATACAACCTCTGTGCATACACTCCGTCCGCTGGAAAACGCGCCCGCCCCTCCGCGGGCGCGACGTTTTGCATCAATGATGTATGAAGGCGTCCTGTTATTTGCGGTCGTTTTCATCGCTGGCTACGTTTTTGACACACTGACCCAAAGCAAGCACGGACTGACGCTACGGCATACCCGGCAAGTCTGGCTGTTTCTGGCAATCGGTATGTATTTTTTACTGTGCTGGCGTCTCGGTGGCCAGACTCTCCCCATGAAGGCCTGGAACATCCGGCTAGTCAGTGTCCGCGGCGATCGCCCTACCTATCCTCAGCTACTCATACGCTACGTCTGCATGTGGCTTGTGCCCCTCATCGGCGCTGCCGCCGTCTGGGGTGCCTCGGAAGTTGTCCAGTGGCCCTCCATCCTGATGTTGATCGTCCTGGCACCTTTTACCGTGTTCGTACCGACCTGGCTGACGCCAAATGGGCAGTTCTGGCACGATCGCCTGGCTGGCACCCGACTTGTCGGCACGCCTGCGACGCAATTAAAGTAGTGAAAACCCTGAGTTAGTGTGCGTAGGCACAACTGTAGGTTGCGCTCAAGCGCTGTCTACGCCATGCTTAGGGATTGCAAAGCTGAGTCAACGGCCAGGGTATGTCGGACCAATATAAGTCGCTGTACGATTCGTTTCACTGGCTAGTGCCAACCCATTTCAATATTGGCGACGAATGCTGCCATCGCTGGGCGAACAGCTCCGCCGATGCGCGTCGCATTGCCCTTTTTTTTGAGGATGAAACGGGTCGCCGCGAGGTGTGGACCTACGAACGTCTCGCTTCGACCGCCAATCAGCTTGCCAACGGCCTGACCAAGATGGGCGTGCAGCGCGGTGACCGTGTCGCACTCGTCCTGGGGCAACGGCCGGAAACGATTGTTGCCCACATTGCCATCTACAGCGTTGGCGCCGTGGTGCTGCCCTTATCCAACCTTTTCGGTCCGGAAGCCCTTGAACAACGGTTGCGTGATGCGCAAGCACATGTGGTGGTGTTTGACGAGTGGTCGGCTGCCAACGTGCTGGCTGCGCTGCCACGCTGCCCCGACCTGTCACAACTGATAGGCATCGACATCGAGGACGAGCGTGTACTGCCCTGGCGCCGCCTGCTTGCGCGTCAATCCACTCAGTTCAAGCCGGTCACGACACGCGCCACAGACCCCGCCATCCTGCTCTACACCTCGGGTACAACGGGGGCCCCAAAAGGCGCCTTGCTGCCACATTCAGTATTGATGGGCAATCTGCCGGGCTTTGTCGCGTCACAGAACTGGTTTCCCCATCCTGGTGACGTATTCTGGTCCCCGGCGGACTGGGCATGGACCGGAGGACTCATGGATGCTCTCTTGCCCACGCTGTATTTTGGTCAGCCTATCGTCGGCACGCGTGGGCGGTTTAGCCCCGAGCGGGCATTTGAAATCCTTGAACGGTATCGCGTCACTAACACGTTTCTCTTTCCTACGGCTCTCAAGCTGATGATGAAGGCGGTGCCCGAACCCCGCCAGCGTTACAAACTCGCCCTGCGCTGCATCATGAGCGCTGGCGAAAGTGTCGGTGAGACCGTCTTCGACTGGTGCGAGCAGGCGCTTGGCCTCACGCCCAATGAGATGTTTGGCCAGACAGAAATGAACTACCTGGTCGGCAATTCCCACCAGAAATGGCCAGCACGCCCAGGGAGCATGGGCAAACCGTACCCGGGACATCAGGTCGGGCTCATCGACGAGGATGGCAACCCAACCAGGCCTGGTGAAATCGGTGAAGTCGCACTCAATCGTTTTGACATCCACGGCCAGCCCGATCCGATCCTGTTCACAGGCTACTGGCGCAATGCGTCAGGTACGGCGGACAAATTCTCGGGCGACTGGTGCCGCACGGGTGATCTGGCCCGCGTCGATGAAGACGGGTACTACTGGTACGCTGGCCGCGCAGATGATGTGTTCAAGTCCTCTGGCTACCGCATTGGCCCGGGCGAAATTGAAAACTGCCTGCTCGACCATGCCGCGGTCGCCAATGTGGCGGTCGTCCCCAAGCCCGACCCTGAGCGCGGCGCGCTGGTCAAAGCATTTGTGGTGCTGACCGCCGAGTATGCCCAATGCGATCGGAACCAGGTAACGGCCGCCCTGCAAGAACATGTGCGCGATCGTCTGGCCTCATACGAGTATCCAAAGGAAATTGAATATATCGAATCGCTGCCCATGACCACCACGGGCAAGATTCAGCGCCGAATACTCAGGCAACTTGAGGTAGGTCGCCTCAGTAGTCCCGCAAAAGACGCGCCGGAAAAGTAAACTCCACCCCTTCGCTGTCCAACCAACAGTTTTTACTTGTGACACATCATGGCAATTTATCAGCTTGGCGACATCGCTCCACAAATCGACCCAACCGCGTTTATTTTTGAATCCGCTGACATCATCGGCGAGGTGGTAATCGAAGCAGGCGCCAGCGTATGGGCCAACGTCAGCATCCGTGGCGACAACACGCGCATCCACATTGGCAAGAACAGCAACATCCAGGAAGGCAGCGTGTTGCACGTGGACGAAGACACGCCACTGGTGATCGGCGAACATGTCACGGTCGGCCACCAGGCCATGCTGCACGGCTGCACGATCGGCTCGGGTTCGCTGATCGGCATGCAGGCCATCGTGCTGAACAATGTCCGGATCGGTAAAAACTGCCTGATCGGCGCGGGCGCGATCATCACCGAAGGCCGCGAGATTCCTGACGCAAGCCTGGTCATCGGCGTGGGCAAGATCGTGCGCACACTTTCTGATGAAGAAATCGCCAATATCCGTCATAACAACCAGGTTTATGTGGACCGGGCGCAAATGTACCGAAAAAAGCTGAAAAAAATAGGCTAAGCAGCATCGGGGGTGCGCATCGGCTAACATTCTGTCATGCACGATACTCTCAAGAAATTCCTGTTTGAGGACCATAGCGTCCGAATCGAAACGGTTCGCCTGGGCGACGCCTGGACTGCGGCGCAGGCTCATCACGTCTACCCACCTGCCGTTGCCAGCCTGCTGGGCGAACTGGTCGCGGCATCCACCCTGATGGCCGCCAATCTTAAATTTGATGGCTCGCTGCTGCTGCAGTTGCAGGGTGACGGTGCAGTTGCCCTCATGGTGGTTGAATGCCGGGCCAATCTCAGCATTCGCGCAACCGTCAAACTGCGCGAGCGGCCCGTGCCAGACGATGGCACGCTGCAGACACTGGTCAACCCGGGTGGCACGGCCAAATTCATCGTGGTGCTCGATCCGCCCAAAGACACGCCGGGACGCCAGGCCTACCAGGGTGTCGTGCCCCTTGAGGGCGACAGCGTTGCCCAGGCACTTGAGCAATATATGCTGCGATCCGAGCAACTGCACACGCGAATCTGGCTTGCCGCCGACCGCACGTATTGCGCGGGTGTGCTGTTGCAGCGTCTGCCAGTCCAGGGCGGTATCGACTCAGCTCAGGAATCGGCAGCCCAGGAGTCCTGGGACCGGGCGTGCCATCTCGCGGAGACCCTCAAACACGACGAGTTGCTGGAAACGGACCAAAACACCTTGGTGCACCGACTTTTTTGGGAAGAGACCCTGCTGGCCTTCGAGCCACGTCCCGTCACCTGGAAGTGTTCGTGCACCCATGATCGTGTCGCCGATATGCTGCGCATGCTGGGCCGGGCCGAGGTCGACGACATTTTGCAGGAGCAAGGAAAAATAGACGTCGCCTGCGAGTTTTGCGGAAAACCTTATTCGTTTGACAAGGTCGATGCCCTGACCCTCTTT
>CAIJKV010000089.1 GCA_903821335.1 uncultured beta proteobacterium | reverse complement strand
CGACAACTTCACGCGACCATCGGCGCGCGCGCCGGCGATGACGGCGAAGGCAGCGGCCAGGTCCGGTGGGTTTTCATCGGGCTCCGGGGGCTGCATCTGCAACAGCAGTTCCTGGTTGTAATGATAGTTCGCCAGTACGCCAAAAGCGTCCGCAGCCGACTCCGGTGTACGAAACGCAGGGGTGCCCGCCTCATCCATCCTGCGCCTGAGCGGACGCATCCCCGCGTCTCCCATGAAACAGGTAATGACGGGCTTGCGCGCGCGCGGCGCCATCATGGCGAGTTCATCCGCGACGGCCTTCAAGTCGGTGCGCGCATCCGGGGTAATCAGTACCAGCACACCGTCGACCCCCACGTCCTCAAGCAGGCAATCCAGCAGTTCGCGTGTCAGGGACGGCACGAGTGGCTGGTGCGTAATCACCGGGTTGGAGACCGACACGCCAGGTTCAAGTATTTTGCCCAGTGTGCGTCGCGTCTGCGCCGAGAGCTCTGCCTTGAGGAACGGCGCTCCCGATGCAATCAAGTCCAGCGCCAACTGTGGCGGCCCGCTGCCATTGGACAGCACGGCAAGGCGTCGCCCTTTGGGGCGTCGCGCATAGCCCAGAACTTTCAGGGCAGAGAAAAGTTGCACAAAGATATGCACCCGCACCGCGCCTGCGCGTCGCAAGGCGGCATCAAACGCAGCATCGGCTTCGACCGATTCATTGGCGCGACCGACCTTGAGCACCACGACCGGTTTGACGCTGGCCGCCGCGCGCAGCGCGCTCATGAATTCGCGGCCAAACTCCACGTCCTCAAGGTACAACGCAATACTGTCCGTGCGAGAATCCGTCGCCAGGTACTCCAGCACCTGCGGTAACCGGGTGACGATTTCTTCACCAAGCGCCGCCGCAGTCGAAAACCCGAGATGAACGTCTTCGGCCCAGTCCATCACTGCGGCCATGATTGAACGCGACTGCGCCACAAGCGCGACGCGCCCGCTTCGTGCCAGGGTCGGGTGCTGGCTGAGGTTCAGACCGGCGTGTGGACGCTGCACCCCGAACGAATTCGGACCCAGCATGGCACAACCAACCTCTGCAGCCCATCTGCGGCAGGTGTCACGTGTCTGGTCCGGGCACGGGTCGACGACGTCATGGGGCAGCAGGATGACAGCACGTGGACGCGCGGCTGACATCTCATGAAGCGTGGCGGCGAGCGCCTGGGGGGCCACGCAAACCAGCGCCAGATCCACACGCCCTTGGGCAGGTACCCCGTTGAGGACCGCAGGAATGACCACAGGACGTCCGTATTCACATTCCACGCGCGTCACATGCGCCTGCATTGCCTGGGGCAGCGACTGCGCGACGGGCATGGGACGATCACCAACAATCAGCAGGGACTGCGGCTCAAATAAAGGGCCAAGTGCATGACGCAACATGCTGGGGCGCTCTCAACTAAAATGGACTCACCTCAACAATACACGTTTGATGAAAATTTGTTTGACATCAAACCATCGGCACACTCTCAATGACCTCGACCTCTTTACCGGTACGCACGCGATTTGCGCCTTCTCCAACCGGATTCCTGCACCTCGGCGGCGCCAGGACAGCTCTTTTTGCGTGGGCATACGCCCGCCATTTCGGTGGCACCTTCATCCTGCGCATCGAAGACACCGACCTTGAGCGTTCAACTCCGCAAGCCGTGCAAGCGATTCTGGATGGCATGTCCTGGCTGGGACTCACGCCAGATGAAGGCCCTTTCTACCAGATGCAGCACATGGACCGGTACCGTGAGGTCGTCGCGCAAATGCTGAAGGATGGCACGGCGTATCACTGCTACAGCACCTCAGCCGAAGTCGAGGCCATGCGAGAACTTGCACGCGCCAACGGCACCAAGCCGCGTTATGACGGCACTTGGCGCCCCGAGCCCGGCAAAACCTTGCCAGCCATCCCCGGGGGGCGCTCGCCAGTGGTTCGTTTCAAAAGCCCACAAGACGGCGCAACAGGCTGGGTCGATATGGTCAAGGGTCCCATCACCTTTGACAACACCGAACTCGACGACCTCGTGATCGCCCGCCAGGACGGCACGCCGACTTATAACTTCTGTGTAGTGGTCGACGACTGGGACATGCGCATCACACACGTGTTGCGCGGCGATGATCATGTCAACAACACGCCCCGGCAGATCACGATATTGCGTGCGCTGAACGCACCCGTGCCACAGTATGGGCATGTACCCATGATCCTTGGACCAGACGGTGAAAAGCTGTCCAAACGTCATGGCGCGGTCAGCGTGATGGAATATGACAGCGATGGCTACCTGCCAGAGGCAATGATCAACTACCTGGCACGCCTGGGCTGGAGCCACGGTGACGACGAACTGTTTTCGCGTGAACAACTGGTGGACTGGTTTGACCCCGATCACCTGTCAAAATCGGCTGCGCAGTGGGATCCAAAAAAACTTAACTGGGTCAATGCCCACTACATCAAACAAAGCGACGATGCGATGCTGGCTCAAGCGATCACCCCCCGCATCTTGGCCCGTGGCGGTCATCCGCAGGCAGCAAACCTGATTCAGGTCGTGCGCCTATTCAAGGACCGTGCAGAAACGCTGGAACAGTTGGCCGACGGTGCGATGCTATTTTGCGGCCCCGTGCAGACACCTTCGGCAGAGCTGGTGACCCAGCACCTGACTGAAACCGCTCGCAACGCACTCAGGGACTTTGCCATTCAGGCTCAAGGCATCGCCTGGACGCGCGAGGCGATCTCGGCCCTGATCAAATCATTGCTGGCGACCCATACGCTGAAAATGCCGCAACTGGCCATTCCGCTGCGACTGGCCGTCGCGGGCACGACCCAGACGCCGGCAATCGATGCCGTACTGGAAATACTGGGTCAGCAAACCGTTCTGGACAGACTGGCCGCGATCTGAGCCGACCCCGGGGCAGCGCTTGGCGCTGCCCGCGCGCTACATCAACTGAAAGCCGGCGGGCATCTTCTTGGCCATAACAGGTTTGCTGCCCGCCCGGTCTTCACGATAGAGCAGCCTTGTGGTGTCGACCTTCTCGACAACATAGCGCGCCGTGTAAATCGGATCCTGGAAATCAACCAGTTCACCGTTAGAACGACTGACGTGGGTCACAAGCGACGTGGGGGAAGCTTCCCAGCAGCCTGTTTCTCGCAGCTCTGACCGGATATTGCGACCCTGCTTGACACGGGTGGTCTGGCGCATCTTTCCGTCTACGCCCAGCACCAGCAGCGTCTGTATTTCCCCGGCAACGCCAGCCTGTTTGCGTACAAGGTACCAGCTACCGACCATCAAATTGCCCGATGCTGGCGCGACACAAGACGGCTCAACCGCACCGATGGGTGCGGGAATCAGG
>CAIJKV010000088.1 GCA_903821335.1 uncultured beta proteobacterium | reverse complement strand
TGTCTCTTCAGTCACCTTTTTTGCACGATCAATAAAGCGCCAGAAGGTGTACTGCATTCCATGGCTGCGCATGACAGACAAACGTAAGTTCTCAAATACCGTCAGCTTTGGAAAAATATTGGTGATTTGAAATGAACGCGCCAGACCAAGACGATTAATTTCCTGCGGTGAAAAACCTTGAATCTGTTGACCGTTGAAGAAAATTTTCCCGGAGGTTGGCAAGATGTTTCCGGAAATCAAATGAAAAAGCGTCGACTTTCCCGCACCATTCGGACCAATAATGGCGTGGCGCTCTCCAGACACAATGTCTAAATCAACTCCACGAATGATTTCGGTGTCGCCAAACGACTTGCGCAGATCGCGCAATGAAAGCAGTGCATCGCTCATGCCTGATCTCCTTCACCACGATAAGGCGATCCGTTCGTGTCCAATGCAAAAATTTCCGTCAATCTGAACCATGCCTGACGCGCAAGGTGCACGGCCAAACTGCCGACGATCAAAAGCACCGCTGGAAATAGCCAGGTCGTGAAGGCACCCGGTCGCCAGTCGCTTTTAAATACCTTAATCGTCGGCCAGGGTGCGCCAGGGTGTGCTGATGCCATTGAGCGGTAGTCTTGGGAAAACATTTGTTGCAGGTATTCAACCAGGAACACGATACCTACGCTCAACAGCAAAGCAGCGACAATCCACAAAGCCAGGACAGGCAACATCCTGAATAAGCCATACTTGACGCTGTTATCACGAACCCAACGTAGCATGCCCGACAGCCCGGTCGGCATGAACATCATCACCAGTACAAAAAGCATGCCCTGATACAACAGCCAGGATCGCGTGAGATCTGAAACGGCGTAACTAAAGAAAGTCATGATGATGGCGCCAAGCGCCGGTCCGAGAAACATCGTCACCCCACCGATGTAGCTATTCAAGACCACTCCGGCAGATACACCCGCATCAAACACTACATAGTTCGCGGCTTCATTGTTGATTGCCTGCAGCCCTCCGGCAACGCCTGAAAACATGGCTGAAATTGCGAACACCACCGTGCTCAGACGATGTACATCGTAACCAAGAAAGCGCAAGCGATGGCTGTTCTCTCTCAACCCAAGTGCCAGTCGTCCCAGCGGTGTCAACGTGAACAGGAAAAGTAACGCCAGGGATACCAGTACCCAGATCAAAGTCAGGTAGTACTGCTGCGTGCTGTCACCAAAGTTGAAACCCCAAGCTGGCATGCGCATTGACGACAGCCCTGCTTCGCCACCAAATACTGACCGCAGATGGGGCGCCAAGGCGTGCATGAGTTCAGCCAGGGCAAGTGTGATCATCGCGAAATACGTGCCGGTTCGTTTGGTTGCGAACCAGCCCGCAATGGCACCGAACACCAACCCTGCCACGCCGCCTACGATGGGTAGTAACGGTGTGGGCAACAGTCCCGTACCTCCTAGCGCTTCCATTGCGTGGATACTTGCAAAAGCACCGACACCAAAATATGCGGCATGACCAAAGGACAGCATCCCCGCCTGTCCACACAGCAAATTGAATGCGCAGGCAAATAACGCTGCGATCAGCATCTGGATGGATGCATTGAGCAGGGACGGCGAAAGAATAATTGGCAGCGCAAACAACAATGCGACAATTGCCGCGCCCACCAGAAGAACGACTCGATTGGTTTTCACATTCAGCCTTTTTCACCCATCAGGCCCGACGGGCGAACCAGCAAAATAAGCAGCATCAGTGCAAATGGAATCGTGGAAGACAGGCTTGAAATCTTTAACGTCAGCAAGCCGCCCACACTTTCGGCCCAATCGCGTGCGCCAACCATGGCAAACAAGTCAGCCAGACTCAGATCTATGCCGACCGATAATGAAGTGACGACGCCAATCAGCAGTGAGGCAACCATCGCCCCGCCCAGTGATCCTAAACCGCCAACAATCACCACGACGAAAACGATCACGCCAAGCTCCAGCGCCATGTTTGGGTTTGTGGTGTAGAAAGCACCAGCCACCGCCCCTGCCAGACCCGCCAAGGCAGCACCGACGCCAAACACACCTGAGAACACC
Source organism: uncultured beta proteobacterium (assembly GCA_903821335.1). Lineage (GTDB taxonomy): Bacteria > Pseudomonadota > Gammaproteobacteria > Burkholderiales > Burkholderiaceae_B > Zwartia. Next base: position 2,854 of record CAIJKV010000088.1, on the reverse strand, counting down.
AGAGGTACGTTGTGGCCCAGGGCCTCGGCCATCTTGGGGCGGTAAATGGCTGAGCGCACGACAATCCCGACACGCGTTTTAGTCAACAGCAGGTAGACCACGCCAAACATCGCCATGGCAACGCCACCCATCAGCACCCGATAGAACGGGTAGTCGGTGCCACCAATGCGAAACGCTGCGAAGTCAAGCGAACCGGGAATCCGGAAGTCGACAGGGAAATTGCCGAAAAACAGCTTGATCAGTTCGGCGATGATGAAAGACAGACCGAAGGTCAACAGAAGTTCATGTGCATGGCCATACTGGTGCACCCGGCGCAAGAAATACCGCTCTACCACCACCCCGACCCCGCCCACCAGCACGGGAGCCACGAACATGGACAAGCCAAAACCTATCAGTGGTTGCAACGTATAGGCGAAATAGGCACCTAACATGTAAAACGATGCATGCGCAAAGTTCAAAACGCCCATCATCCCGAATATAAGCGTCAGTCCGGCTGAAACCATGAACAACAACAGTCCATAGATGACGCCGTTCAGCAGCGAGACAACAAGGTATTCCATACAAACTCCTCATCATTGCGCAAACCCTCCCCGGCAGGCATTTACATGCTGCAAAAATCTGGGGAGGGAGAGTGCGCGAATGGCTTGCGTCAGCCCTCAAGCACCTTGTGTACTCCTTACGAAGGACGCTTCATCTTGCAAGTTGCCTGAACCGGTGTTGAAGCTTGCGCACCAGTCAATAATGCCACGGGCTTAAAGCCCATATCCGTGCCATCAACTTTGTACTTTGCGTCTTTGCTCACAACCGACACCACAACAGGAGCTAAAGCCTGATGATCCTCGGCCCGCATCGTGATGTCTCCAAGGGGCGTTTTCAACGTGGTTTTCTCGAGTGTCAACGCCCACAGATTGACGTTTAGCTTGCCGGCCTCGGGCTTGGTGTTCTTAAGCGCCTCAGCAAACATCAGCATGCCAAAAACGGTTTGACCTTCAATAAATGCAGGATAGTGGCCAGTCTTGGTCTTGTAGTCTTCGGCAAACGCGTCGCCTTCTTTACCACCGGCTTCGGCGTTAAAGAGATGGGAAATGTAGTGGCCTGTTGCAGCGTCACCGGCATTGGCGATGTTGCCAGGCTGGTCAAGGAAGGTCGTTCCAAAGCGCGCTTTCAATCCACCAGCCTTGGCTGCCTTCATCAACAGCAACAAGTCGTTGGACCAGTTGCCCGTAATGACCGTGTCCACGTTCGCGGCACTGATCTTGGCGACGTAGGGTGCAAAGTCCTGAATCTTGTTTACGTCATGGAGTGTTTTCTCTACAACTTTGTAGCCACCTACGCTTTCGTTTGCGATGGTTGCATTCTGGAAATCCTGGCCCCAGGAGTAGTTCTGATTGATCGCATAGACCTTTGAGCCGATCGCGTTTTCTTTTTTCATCACCTCGATCAGCGCCTTGACGCGGATCTGCGCGTTGGCACTAAAGCGGAAGTGGTGAAACTGACACTTTTCGCCAGTCAGTTCGTCAGCATCAGCGCCTACGTTGAGCAACACGACTTCCTTGCCGGGATTACGAAGGTTGTACTTGCGAATGTCCTCAGTGAGCTGACCGCTCACAGCAGAAGAGGCTCCCGAAACGATGAACTGGGCACCATCAGCGATTGCCGCTTTCAGTTTGTCCGACGCACCGGCTGGTCCACCCTGGTTGTCGTAATCAACTAGCTGCACCTTGTCACCATTCCAGCCGCCTGCGGCATTGATACGGTCAATTGCGTATTGGGCAGCGCTGCGGTAAAGCAGTCCGGTCGACGCTTGAGGTCCGGAAAGCGTCTCGACCAAAGCAACTTTTACTGGTGCAGCTTGAGCAACACCCACAGCAAAAATGGCTGCGATAGCCAGTTGATGCATCTTCATTTGTTGTCTCCGTTGGCTGAATAAGCCAAATTTTTTGAGTTGATATTTAGACTGGTCTGACATTATTAATCAACTTGTCAGACAAGTACGGATCACTATTTTATTGATCACGATTTCACTGGTCAATGGCTTATTAATTGAATCTTGTAGTGATTTACCCTAGCCTCTGCGTCTCGACCTAAAGTAGTGGAAGCGTTACAGATTGTTTTTTTGCTCAGTGATACAGTACATGTATGACAGCCTTATCTAACGATTGAAAAAATGTGAGCAAGATGCCAACCACTCCCAAGGAAGCGAATGCGCAGCACCCAAACGCTACCGGGCAGAAGGAAAAATTCCTGCCTGACGAGATGGCTACGGAACTTGGAAATTCGATTCGAGCAGGCGAACTCAAGTCGGGTGATCGCCTGCCCAGCGAAAGGGAGCTTGGTGAGCAGTTCGGGGTAAGCCGCGCCGTCGTTCGTGAAGCACTATCCATGCTCAAATCCGAAGAACTGATCACGGTCAAGCGTGGCATTGGTGCGTTCGTGACCGAGCGCAATCAGCGCAACTCATTCCGGATGCCCAGTGTAGATGTGGAGGAGATTGACGCATTGGGACTGGTGATGGAGCTGCTCATCACCATTGAAGTTGCAGCAACAAAACTCGCAGCGTTTCGACGAACCCCGGAAGACTTAAAGCGAATTCGCCGCTCTCTAATTGGGATGGAATATGAGATTGCCCATGATCGTCTGGGGGATGTTGAGGACTTTGCATTTCATGAATCGATCGTAGCGGCGACACACAATCCGCACTTTCAAGCCCTGAGCGCGCATCTTGAACAAGGCGCGCGACGTGTCATCCAACAGACAAGAATAAATACGAAGAAGCACCACGCCGACTTGATCGAACAAGTACAACAAGAACACAAGGCGATTTACGAAGCCATTGCGGCAGGCGACGGTCAAG
>CAIJKV010000087.1 GCA_903821335.1 uncultured beta proteobacterium | reverse complement strand
CGCGACCGTCGCATAGGACTCAAGATCAATCAGTTGATGAACAATTTGCCGGTTCAAGGCGTTCATGATGTCGCCGGGCGGGGGCAGCTGATTGGTCCCGGTGTGCTGCGTGAGCAGCATCGTGACCACGTTGCTGAACGCCGCCTTGATGGCTGCGCCGATCAGGGCCGCATGAATACCTTTGCCCATGACATCACCCACGAGCACATCGAAGCACTGCGGCGAGTACTGCATGTAGGAGAAAAAGTCCCCATCCACGGTTTGTGATGGTTCGGTGTGCGTCGCACCGTGGCCGCCGCTGAAATGCGCGGGGAACTCCCCTTGCAGCAGTGCTTTCTGGATTTCCCTTCCAGTCTGGATCTCGCGATGGTGCGCTTCGGTCACGGCCAGTTCGGCCTGCTTTTGTGCCGTAATGTCCGTTCGAATGGCAATGAACTGCGCTGCCACGCCCTGTTTATTCATTTTGGGCATCAACGTGGACGTGGTCCAGAAAATGGTGCCATCCTTGCGTCGGCTTGCCAGTTCGCCATGCCAGGTTTCCCCGCGCTTGATCGTTGCCCACATTTCGCCGAAGAAAGCCGCAGAATGGACATCAGACTTGATCAGGCGGTGCGTTTGTCCCACGATCTCGTCGGCGCGAAAGCCCGATGCCTCGACAAATTTGTCGTTGACGTAGGTGATTACACCGTTGGCGTCCGTGAGGGAAATAATCGCATGCGTATCCAGCGCTTTTTTCTCAAAAGCAAGTTCGCGCATCGAGTCCTGCAACAAGATGTTTGAGCGCTCTCTGATTTCTTCCAGATTCTTGAATTCGGTGACGTTGAGCAGCATCAATAGCAGGTCATGGGAATCTGGCGTCTGGATCGGACGCACATAGACCCTGAACCACGGAAAGCCACTGGAACGTGCCGTGAGGAATTCGTGATCAAACCGGAGTTGTCGGTTGTTTGAAACACTCTGGATGCCGACATCAAGCGATTTTTCAGCCAGATCATTGCTCGGAGCGCTCAGTCGCTTGAACACATCAACGTAATGTTGACCCACGCCTCCGTCAGGCAGGCCGAATTCGGGTTCGCTGACGAGTTTGATCCACGCATCGTTGAAGCGAAAGATGTGATTGTCGCGGTCTAGCATGACGATCGCGGCGGGCAGGGCGTCGAGAAGTGCCGTCAGGCGGTTCTGTTCACGGTGATCGGTTCTTTGGCGCTCGGCAGTTTGCTGCGACCGCGTTTGAAGGTGTATACCAGCCAGTAGCAACACCAGCAGGGCTGAGCCGCTGACCAGCAATATGACAGGAAGTTGCTGCTCGGTCCACTTGATCCAGACTTGTTCCTTGCGGACGTAGTTCATCACCACGAGAGGAAAGTACGGCACGACGCGGTAGGCGCCCAGGTAATTGTTTCCGAGGATATCCTGGCTATCCATCGCACCCGAGGGGATGGTGCGCAGGGCATCAAGTAAAGCCGGCCCAGGTTGCAGGCCACCCGAGACCCCGCGGGGATCCGTGTTCAGGAGGACGACACCATCACGGCGCAGGACCTCGATGACGCGGTCATTGGAATCAATATGCTTATCAAACTGGTTGAAGAAGAAATCAGGATTGAGGCTCGCAACGAGTAGCTGTTGACCTTGGGGCGTTGTGATCGGCAGTGTGACCGGTATAAAGGACAGCCCGTTGTTGGGGCCGTCGTCGCTGGGCGGGTTTGCCATTTCGACGAGATCACGGCCTCGGCTCGATACCCCGATCCGCAGGGCCGGGCCACTGACATCCAGGGGTGGCAAGAAGTCTTTTCGGGGGAAAGCGACCCCTACGTTAGGCTTGTAGGTACTGTCGAGCACGATGCCGTCAACGCCGACAATGGACAACGATCGGATGAAAGGCAGGCCAGCCCTGAAGTCCGAGAGTCGAGATGACCGGTATCCGCTTTCCTTGATGCGTTCGCTCAGGCCGGAAAGAACCAGCCTGACCACGTTGAAGGTTTGGGCAATGGGTTCTTCAAGTGTGCGGTTGAGCAGGTCAGCCGACCGGCGTTGCTCGGCGACTGCGCCTCGGTAACTGCTAAAGGAATAGATGCACGACAGGATAGCGACAATGATGCTGATGCCAACCAATATCCTCGACTGGCTGCCGAAACTAAACCGGCCAGCCGGTTTCAGGGGCAAGTCATCAATGCCGGTCTTGTCGGTAAGCAACGGGACATTCCTTTCGGATTAATCAAGCACAACGATAGGATCAAGCCGGTGGTCCTGGGCCGCCTTGAGCAGCCTACCATCCTTTTTGATCGCTGCGACGAACGCATCGATCCTGGCAAGCCAGGCGTCGTCTCCCTTTTTGATCGCATAGGCATAGGGTGTCATGTGATAGGTTGAGGGCGGGGAAATCAGTTTGGCCCACAGCACCATCTCAAGCATTCGCAAGCTGTAAGGATAATCGGTCATGAACACATCTGCGCGTCCGGACTCGACCTCTTGCTCGCGGATGAAACTGTTGTCGACTACCAGTAACTCAGCGTGCTTGAGCTTTTCTTTCATGATGGGCTCGTGCAACGTGCCCTTGGCTACCGCAACGATCACACCCGGCTTGTCGATGTCTTCCCATGACTGGATTCGGTGATTGGACTTGGTCGTTATGGCAAAAATGTCACTCTGGAGATACGGTTTTGAAAAGCTCAGGAATTCCTGACGTCCGGGCGTGATGCCGATACCGAACATGGCTACATCGCATTTGCCGGCGTTCATGTCGGGAATAAGTTTGGCAAAGGAGCTCTCTACAAATTCCAGATCGACATCCAGGTCCCGCGCGAACTCGCGTGCCAGGTCTATGTCAATGCCACTGAGCACTCCCGTGTTTGGGTCTCGCAGCGAAATGCCAAAATAATCGGTCCAGATGCAAGCCCTGAGCGTATGACTGGACTGAATGCGGGCAAGCGTGGGACTGCTGGCTGAATTTGCAATGCTTGAGGTTGCGCTCTCTTTTTGTGCCAGCACGGGGGTCGACAACAGTATGGCCGAAACTGCCACACAGGCAGCCAGCGCGCGCGACAAGCCGCCATATTGCCGCAGACGGCAGGCGATGGTCAGGGTGCTGACTGGCTGGATATTCATGGGGTTCGTCAGGAAACAGGCCCTGGAAACAGGCGATGCGACCGCATCGACTATGTCAGGTTTCAGATGGCGAATCCATGGCTTCTTCGAGAGTGTCGAAAATCTCGAAGATTCTGTGCATGCGCACCAGTTCGAACAGGGCACGTACTGGCTTGGTCATGCCAAAAAGTCGCAGGCGTCCATTCTTGCTATTCATGGCGCGCATACAGGCAAGCAACGCCCCAAGTCCCGAACTGTCCACGAACTTGAGTTCGGACATGTCGATCAGGACGGTGCCGTTTTCATTCGTGACCGGAAGAACCGCTTCGCGAAAGGCTTTCACATTTCCGGCATCCAGATTTTTGACTGGAAACGCCACGATTCCGGTTCCCGGTTTTGCGGAAGTAATGACTAGCTTCATAGGGTGCTCCGGGTTGAGCGATCAATGCGCAAAATGAATCATGAAAATCATTGTCCGCCAGACGTGCGCAGACTCTGCCACGCACGTAAAGTATAACGTAGGATGAGGCGAAACGAAGCACTAAGCGACAGACCGCGCGCGGCCACCGCATCGCTTGCAAAGGCCAGGTAAGGCTCGATTGGCTGGTTGTCGAGCAACAGGGCACCGTTGAGCAACCCGATGGGTGCATTGTTATAGAGCCTTCGCCAGTAGGGGGGTAGTGCCGCAATGTCGCTGGATGTGCGGGGTGTGGCGCCGATGATGCGACAGCGGCTACGCCAGACATCGGGGAGGCCGGGATGAAAAATTTCAACAAAATGGTGTGCGAGCGTGCCTGTTCGGCAGGTGTCCGATGCTTTCGCAGCATGGTGGGCAAGTTGACGTTTCATGATTGCCGCCAACGGCATCAGAAGCACCCAGAGCAATAAGGCGCTCAGCCTTCCTACAACGCCGGGGCGACGGTCGTAGCGGTGCTCGCTGACCCCTCCGGCCATCAGGCGCGGGTCGGTCACCGCGATCATGGTGTCAAGCTCGAGATTGACCAGATGGGGGCCGGCGGCCAGCACGCCGGTTAGCGTCAGGCGCTGTCCGATGTAGGTCGCTGCCATGATCCAGCTGCCCTCGACCACGGCTTCGTGTTCAATAACGGAACCTTCCTCAATGATGCTGCCTGGGCCGACTCGCGCATCGGCTTGCACCAGAACATTCTTGCCGATGAATATTGGCGGAACCAACACGGCGTCCGGGTGCAGGATGGCACCGGAGCCGATCCAAATCCCGTCGCCTTTTTGACGTTGCGTCACCGCGCCACCCGGTCGGCCAGTGAAAATGAGTGCCTGCAACGCGCTCAGGGCGTCGTCGCTGCTCTTGATATTGAGCGGGGCCGTGCAGCGAACGCGACGCACATCGGGCAAAGCCAGAACGCGGCGCTCAAGGTCGTCCTCATTTTCGCTCTCCTCGCACAGAGCGAGCAGCGTGGCTTGCGAAAAAATTCCCCAGCCTGTCCAGACCGTGGTGCCACGCCGTTCCCAGCAGGCAATCAGGTCAGTCTGGTCCTCGGGTTCGGTCTGCAGTGATGCTTCGTAAACGACACCTTCGTCCAGGACGTTGGCCGATGCCACATAGACCCAAGAGCCCGCATCCCGGATCGTCTGCTTGAGCATCACCAGTGGGCGCGACCTCAGGGGGGCGACACGATGCACAATCTCCACGCCAAAGCGCGCGCCATTCCCAAGCAGTTCCTGTGCCGCCAACAGCCGGTCGCCGCTGACAACGGTGATATGTTTGCACCCAGAATGCGCCAGTTGTTCGACTGCGCGCTGCAATTGGGAACGACCTGCCACAGCAGTGGTATAGGTGACACCTAGAAATGTGAGTTGAGAGTCTTCAATGTCCCAGCAAGCAAGTAGGATGGCACGATCTGGTCTGGCCGATGGCTGCATGTTAATAAGCGCCTTTTCCCTTGACTACCGCCGGCACTGTTTTTGCTAGCATCTTGACATCTGCCACGAGGCTTTGACTTTCGATATAGTCGACATCAAGTTCTACCTGTTCGGGGAAAGGAATTTCCGAGCGGCCCTGGATCTGCCAGAGACACGTCAGCCCGGGAATCACGTCCAGGCGCCTGCGGTCATCAAGAGAGTAGCGCGCCACTTCGCGAGGCAATGCCGGACGGGGTCCCACCAGCGACATGTCACCCTTGAGCACGCACCATAGCTGGGGGAGTTCGTCGATGCTCGCGCGCCGAATGAAGCGGCCGATCCAGGTGATGCGCGGGTCACGTTTCATCTTGAATGTGACACCCTCGCCTCCGTGCTGGTTCTGTTGCTCAAGTGTTTTTTGTAGTGCGTCCGAGTTCATGACCATCGAACGGAATTTTGGAAAACGGAATACTTTGCCCCACTTTCCGACACGGTCCTGAAAGTAAAAGACCGGGCCGCCATCGGTGCCCTTAATTAACAGCGCGATGATGAGCGCAAGCGGTGACAGAACGATGATCAAGCCGAGCGATCCGACGATATCCAGGGTGCGCTTGGTAATTTGTCGCCAACGCGGCATTTGACTCCATGCCTTACGTCTGAGCAAACTCCGCCCATGCCTGAGTGATGAGGCGAAACCTTCACGAACGTTGGTCACGGCACGGGGAAGACGTGTTTCCTTGTCCATTAAAAATCCCTCGCTTGTTATTTTAAGGGCCTACTGAATTTAACCAGACGTTGCACCGCTGAGCCTAACTGCCAGCAAGCAACCAAATGGATCGCCGGAGATCCCGTTCAGCGATCGTTTTGCTGTCAATATGGCAACCATTAAACTTGTACGCGCAGAAAGCACTGCATTGGGTGATGACTGTGGTTCTGCCTGACTTTTCACGCCTGCCCGCGCACCTGTACATACGGATGCAATTGTAACATCCGACCACTGGGTTAAGTAGTCGCCACCGCTAAATAACCAGGCTGCCTGTGGTCAACGCGAAGGCCCTGCGTGGACGCTTTAAGACCCCTTAGTCTGACTGGCTGCGCCGCGATCCTGCTGCGTGGTGGGCAAGGTCCTGAAGACCGCACTCAGAGAACCAGTCGCCTCATTAACAGGCGAAAAATCCAGTGTCTGAGCGCATCGTTTTAATCTGCGGCGAGCAGGCCTTTGCGTAATAGCGCGTCAACCAGATCGTTGAGGTCAATTTCCCGGGCCAGTGCCTGGGCACGGATCGTTTCAGCCAACTGTGCGTCGAGTTTGACGGCAAAGGGTATCAAGCCCTTTGCCTGATCCAGCTTGCGCTGACCCTTACGGTCGATCACACCGCCGTGGGCAAACCGATCCGGGGTTCCGGCTGCTTTGAGACGGCCGTCAATTTTTAAGCCCAGGTTTTTGAACAGATCAGTTTTTTTCATTTTTGGAACTCAGATGGGGGGTGATCGGCTGCAAATGCCAAGATTGACATTTCGATCCATGGGCAGATGGTAGCACTTGACCTAACGGACATCGCGAGCCAGGTCGTCCTTTTCCTTGAGCCAGCGTTTGAAGGCTGTGTCATTTCGTACACGCAATAAGTCACCCCTAAGTATTTCGATATCGGACTTCAGGTTGCGCTGCACCCCGGTCAGGTGTCGCTGGAGTGCTGCTGCGGTAATCGTCATGGACGGTGGCAGGACAAATTCCGAAATCACCTGCTGTTCGAGCGTGCGCAGTTCGCGTTCCAGCATCAGGGTACGTTCTTGCAGCAGGACGGTCAGCGCGGCGATTTTCTCTTGGGCGAGCCTGGACACATGCTTGGACTCGGACAGGTTTGCCTGGTGTTGGAGTTGCAACAACGCCAGCAGGTCGCGCCGACCGTAGGCCGTGTTGGCCTCGCTCATCAGTTGTGTTTTGCGCATGCGGGCGCTAGGGTCGGTTTCGCGGTCGGGGTGCAGGGCGCTGGCCAGCTGCCGGTAAATCGTGCGTAGTGCGCTTTCGGCGTCTTCAACGACCTGATCGGCTTTTTGCTGTCGTGTCGATTTCGCACGACGTGCTTTGCGATTGGCTTTTGCGTGGGCACGGGCTTCGGACTGCTGGCGCAGGTGTTCGATGCGGGCGTGCAGCACCTCGTCGACTGTTTCAAATTCCTGGTTTTCACCCAGAGACTCGCCCATCATTTTTTCAAAGAACGCCTGCGCGTCGCCGGCCAGTTCCTGCTGTATTTCAGCAAAGGTCTGTTCGCTATGCGCGTCATGCATCGCAATCATTGCCAGGTCACCCATCACGGCGAAGTCTGCGGCCATCGCGCAGATGAGCCGATGGATCAGGCGTTGTTGCTTGGCCGTGAGACCGGGTGCCTTCAGGCGCTGGTCAAGCCAGATGATCATGTCGCGCCTGAGCGAGTCACGTCGGCGTCCTAGCGGGTGCAGGGTGCTGGAATAGAGGATTCGGTGCGAATCGGTCAGCTTGCGTGT
>CAIJKV010000086.1 GCA_903821335.1 uncultured beta proteobacterium | reverse complement strand
GTCGAGGCGTTGCTCGGTCCCCAGGACTATGTGGCTGCGCGCAGCCTTGTTTTTCAGGGCAGGCGTGACACGGTGGTGACCATGCTCAATGCGATCCCTGGCATCACGTGCCACTCGCCTGATGGCGCTTTTTATGTGTTTCCGTCGTGTGCCGGCATTCTGGGTAAAAAAACCACTGCTGGCAAAGTGATCGCGACAGATGAAGACTTTGTCCTGTATCTGCTGGATGAGGAAAGCCTGGCCGGTGTACAGGGTGCGGCCTATGGCTCGACGCCATTTTTCCGCTTTTCCTTTGCAACCTCCATGCAGGTGCTCGAAGAAGGTTGTACCCGTCTTCGGCGTGCCTGTGAAAAGCTGAGTGCGTGAACGGGGCTAGTCAACCTTGAGCCCGATATCTTTGGTCAGCCTGGAAAATTTGTCGATATCGGCGTCGATGATTTTCCTGAAGGCGGCCGGCCCATCGTCGGTCTGTGTATAGCCCAGGTTTGCCAACTTTTCTTTGACATCCGGGCGTTGCATGACTTTTGCAATGCCCGCATAGAGTTTTTCCTGGATGGCGGGTGGCGTGCCTGCGGGGGCCAGCAGACCGTGCCACTGGTTCAGTTCATAGCCAGGAAAGCCAAGCTCTGCAACCGTTGGCACGTCGGGCAGGAAGGGTGAGCGCGCTGGCGAAGTCACGGCCAGCGCGCGCAGCTTGCCAGCCTTGATTTGTGCGTTGGCGCTGGACGCGGTGACGATCGCCATGGGAATCTGACCCGCCACAACGCTGTTGAGTGCCGGACCGCAGCCCCCAAACGGGATATGCGTGATATGTGCCTTGGCAACAATGTTGAGTGATTCTCCGGCCAGGTGTTGTGGCGTGCCGTTACCGCAGGAACCGTACGAGACATCGTTTTTTTCTGGCTGGGCGGCGGCAAGAAGCTCAGACAGTGTTTTGTAGGGTGATTGCGCGGGGACGATCAGCACCGAGGGGACGTAGGCCACATTAATAATCGGATCGAAGTCCTTTTTTGGATCAAAGGGCAGTTGTGCGAACACAGCCGGATTGATCGCAAAAGAGCTGTTGACCATCAGCAGCGAGTAGCCATCGGGTGCGCGATCCGCTACAAATTTCGCACCCAGATTGCCACTCGCGCCAGGTTTGTTTTCAACGACTGCGGCGTGCCCCATTGTTTCGGTAAGGTAGGCACCAATCAGGCGCGCCAGAATGTCAGTCCCTCCGCCCGGTGGAAACGTCACCGTGATCGTGAGCGGGTGTGCAGGAAAACTTTCGGTCGAATCGGCTGCCTGTGCGCTCGGGCAGAGTCCGCTCAGTAGCAGGCACAGCAGGTACACGTTGCGCTTCATGACAAAAAGATGCTGCATGGGTGACTCCTGGGGTCGCAGAGGACAAGCGATTGATCGTACTGAATAACGGATCCCTGCACCATAGATTTGTGCCACACACTGGCGATGGTGGGCAAATTGTTTGGCCACTCATGCCATTGAGGCCATTCTGGGGGATGATTCCAGGTAAAACTATGCGTCAGTCAACGTATGGTTTTTTTAAAATTCAACGCGACCTTGCATTGAACGCAGTGCGCGAATCAACTTCAGGCAGCAGCAAATGAACGAAAAACAGCTGGTCGACGATAGCAACCCCGCCGGGTTGCCCACCATTGCACTACTTGGCATGGGGGGCACGATTGCCTCGTCTGCGGGCGTCGCGACACAACTGAGCGACTACAGGGTGACCACAGGCGTTGACCTGCTGATCCAGGCAGTGCCGGCGCTGCAGTCTGTTGCCCGGTTCGAATACGAGCAGCTCGCAAACATCGAAAGCCATCAGATCAGTGACGGGTTGTTGCTCAGGCTGGCACAGCGTGTCAATGCCTGGCTGACGATGCCGCATATCTCGGCGGTGGTCATCACGCACGGCACCGATACCCTCGAAGAAACGGCGTACTTCCTGAATCTTGTGGTGCAAAGCCACAAGCCAGTCGTGCTCGTGGGTGCAATGCGTCCGGCCACCGCACTGAGCGCGGATGGCCCATTGAACCTGTTTCATGCTGTCGTGGTCGCGCTCAGTCCCCAGTCTGTCGGCAAGGGCGTCCTGGCTGTCATGAATGATCGGATTCTGGCCGCGCGTTACGTCAACAAGGCACATACGACCAATGTGGATGCTTTCGTTGTCCCGGAACAGGGTTGCCTGGGTGTCGTGTCCGGACAAGATGTGCAGTATTTCAATACGACGACGCGACGCCACACACTGTCGAGCGCGTTGCATATCTCCGACGATCTTCAGTCGCTGCCCTCTGTCGATATTATTTATGACCACCAGGGTGCGGGGGTGCATCTCTATGAGGCGGCCCTGCGCGCTGGCGTTCAGGGCATTGTGCTGGCTGGCACCGGCAACGGTAGCCTGTCGCCGGCAGCACGCGCGGGTGCTGCACTGGCGCTGGAAAAACAGGTGCCGTTCGTACGTGCCTCGCACGTGCAGCAGGGCAGTGTCCGACCGTCAGAAAAGGATGTCGACCGGGGACTGGTGGCGGCGCAATCACTTAACCCGCATAAAGCCAGGATTCTGCTGCGCCTGGCGTTGCTCAACACACGCGACCGTGAAACCTTGCAGCGATTTTTTAACGAGTATTAGGCGGCGACGGGATCCCTGGTTGCTGCAGGGCACCAGGAATCAGCGGGCCTGAGTGGGTCTCAGCGTGTCCGACAGTGCCTCGGGCAGTCTCGGAAAATCTTAGATAGTTTCAGCGTGTCTCAGAGGGCTTTGGGCAGGCTCAGGGAAAGTCTCAGGGAGTCTCAGGCAGGCTCAGGTAGAGTCTCAGGGAGTCAGGCGCGGGAGCGACCACATGCTGACGCTGTGGGCGACGACCACGTCGCTGCCCTGCGCAGTCAAGGTCACGTCACCGGCACAGAGACGGCCGGTTTTGAGGACGCGTGCCTCGGCCAGGATCACGCCAGGTGGACATTTGCGCAGGAAGTTCATCGTCAGGCTGGAGGTGACGGCTTGCGCGTTGCCGGTTGCCCCGACGACGGCCGCATACATGGCCAGATCTGCCAGCCCCATCAGCATCGGCCCCGCAACAATGCCGCCGAGTCGCTGAAAATTTGGGTTGGGGGGCAGGGCCAGCCGTGCTGTGCCAAAGCCGATTTCCAGAATCTGAATCCCCAGCACAGCGGCAAACGGGTGATGGGTCTCCATCAGCACCAAAAATTCTTCAAGCGTGATGCGCGGAGCCTGGCTGGAGGGGTGAATCTGTGTCTGGGGAAGCTTCGTGCTGAGTGACATGGTATGTTTCGGATAAGAGCTAGGTGGGGCGAAAGTGCCCTCGGAATGGTGCAATCGTAGCAAGGTCCTGTTGAATTTGCGCGGCTTCCCAAAACCAAGGGTAAACCCTCGTTTTTAAGGGTCAAAAAGGCCTAAACGTTGCGCCAGTCCAACACAATGTGGCCTCTTTGCGACATTTATGCCGACTTTCATAGCCACGGCCCCGTATTTTTGATGCAATAGCGTCAACTTCCCTTAGCGGAGTTAGGGGGGCGGCAGACCAAATACGTGTTTGTTGCTCTTGTCACTCAAATCATCGGAGATTTCTTAAATGAAAAAGACTCTGCTCGCTGCCGCCCTGCTAGCCGGCTTTGCTGGTGCCGCTTCGGCCCAATCGTCAGTCACCCTGTACGGTATTATCGATATCGGTATCGCTTACCAAGGCATCACTGGTAACGACACATTCAACTCAACCCGTTTCGGTATGAACAACGGCATTCAAAACGGTTCACGTTTTGGCCTGCGTGGCACTGAAGACATGGGCGGCGGCAATCGTGCCACGTTCGTGCTGGAAAACGGTTTTGACGCTGGTAACGGTTCGTTGGCTCAAGGTGGCCGTCTGTTCGGTCGTCAAGCTTGGGTCGGTATTGAAAACGACGCATGGGGTTACATCCGTGCTGGTCGTCAGTACAACTTCGCCTCTGACTACATGACCCCGATTGACCCGTTCCTGGCTGGCTTCGGTCAGGCCAACATGGGCGTTTCGTTCGGTGCTATGAACACGACGCGTTATTCGAACATGCTGAAATACCAGACTCCTACGATGTCTGGCTTCAAAGCAGGTGTGGGCTACTCGTTTGCTCCCCAGCTTGATGCTTTCTACGTGAACAACAACAACACGGTCATCAACGGCAACGGTAACTCGTACAACTTCGCCACCACGAACAACACTCGTGCTCTGACGCTGGGTGCCAGCTACGCTAACGGTCCTTTGACCTTGGCTGCCAGCTATGACCAGATCATGCCTAATGACAGCGCAACGGCTGCACAAAGCTCGACTCCTAAAGAGTGGATCTTGGCCGGTATGTACGACTTCAACGTCGTCAAACTGTCGGTTGCTTACGGTCAGACACGTGGCGGCGTTATCAACGGTCAAAGCTTCCTGTCGGGTGGTACAAACTCAACAGTTAACGGCGGTACGTTCGGTGGTTCAGCTGGTGGCGTTCTGTTCGCAGACGGCGCTGGTTTCAACTCCTACTTGGTCGGCCTGACTGCTCCTATCGGTTCGAACAGCAAAGTATTCGGTTCATGGACAATGACTGCCCCCAACGGCAACATCCAGGACCTGTACAGTGTCAACAACTCGCTGGGTAACGGCGCAGCCAACCAGAACACGTACAGCATCGGCTACCAGTACGACTTCACCAAGCGTACCAACATGTACGCAGCCGTGTCGTATGCTAACTCCGCTGGCTTCATCAGCGGCGTGAACAGCACACTGGTTCTGACTGGTGTTCGTCACCAGTTCTAAGCCACTTGCTTAGTTCTCAGGTTAACTTCGGTTAGCTTGCAAAACGGGTCACCTTTCGGGGTGGCCCGTTTTGTTTTGACTGTGATGAACATGAGGGCTGCATTCAAGCGTGCATGAGTCCAAAATGAAAAAGAGCTTCGTCGTCGCCTCTTTGTGGTTTGGGCTGGCAACTCTGCCAGTCGTGTCGCGCGCAGAGGGTGGCGTGGTGTTCTACGGGTTGCTCGACATTGGTCTGCAATACAACCAGATTACGTATCGAGACGGCGAGACCTCACTCGGGGGCACATTTTTTGGCATGGCCGGTGGGGTGCAAAGTGGTTCGCGCTGGGGTTTGCGCGGCGCTGAAGATCTTGGCGATGGCGTGAGTGCGGTCTTTGTGCTTGAAAGTGGCTTTAATGTTGGTGACGGCAACACACAGCAGGGGGGGCGATTGTTTGGGCGTCAAGCAACGATCGGATTGACCAGCCGACAGTGGGGTCGTATTGACTTCGGTCGTCAGACAAATCTGGCCAGCAACTATCTGATGCCGATGGATCCGTTCGCTGAGGGTTTTGGGCAAGCCAATATTGGTGCCTCGTTTGGTGCGACCAACACGCTGCGCTACAGCAATATGGTGTTGGTTCAAACACCGTTGTTCGAGGGCCTGCGGTTCGGTGCCGGCTACGCGTTTTCATCGGGCCTGACGGCTATTTATGTTGATAATGGGGCCTGTGGGGCATCGGGCTGCACGACGACGCCTGCCGATAACGGGTTTGCGACCGGAAACAACCTGCGCACGATCACCCTGGGAGTGTCCTATGAAAAAGGGCCCGTCCAGTTGGCGGCTTCTTACGATCAGGCCAATGGCGCTGCAAATATTCCAGGTGGTGCGCCGCCTGTGGGTCCCAGAGAGTGGATACTCGGCGGCGCCTATGATTTTCACGTCGTCAAGGCATCAGTCGCAGTCGGACAGGCACGCAATGGAGGCTTTACCGGACAGCCTGCCGGGACTGGGGCGACCGGTTTGCCGCTCGTGGCGGACGCGACGCTGGGTGCAGGGGTTCTATTCTGGACAGGCTACGACCACAATTCGTACCTGCTCGGGTTGGCTGTGCCGACGTCGGACCGCGGAAACTTACTGGGCTCGTGGCAGATGATGCAGCCCGCGGGTGATCTTGCAAGTACCGGTGTTGTGCAAAATCAACAGATCATCAGCCTGGGTTACACCTATGCCCTGACACCGCGCACCAACGTGTACGCCTATGCTTCTTATGCCAACCACTTTGCAATGATTGATAATACGCAAAGTACTGTCACGGGGCTGGGAATTCGTCACCAGTTCTAGGGTAATAACCCTAGGTGCGGTGATACAATTGCGACGTCTCTGCAAATGGCCGGATGATCTGGATGAATCTGCAACAGTACTTCCCTGCTTTTCTTTTTATTGTGGTCGCGAGCCTGATGGGTTTCGGCCTGATGGCGGCTGGTGCCCTGATTGGCCCGCACAAACCCTATCCTCAGAAGCTCTCTCCGTATGAGTGCGGCTTCGAGGCTTTCGGCGACGCCCGGATGAAGTTCGATGTGCGCTATTACCTGATCGCCATCCTGTTCATTTTGTTCGATCTCGAAATCGCCTTTTTGTTCCCTTGGGCCATTGCCAATAGTGCAGTGGGCATGGTCGGTTTTGTGACGGCGATGGTCTTCCTGGCAGTACTCACTGTTGGTTTCATCTACGAATGGAAAAAGGGCGCGCTTGACTGGGAATAACCCAGTCATGGCTCATACATACCTATGGCAATAGACGGCATTCTCAAGCAGGGTTTCATCACCACCAACGCCGACAAGATTCTGAACTGGGCAAAGACCGGTTCGATGTGGCCGATGACATTTGGCCTGGCCTGTTGTGCGGTGGAAATGATGCATGCAGGCGCTTCGCGCTATGACCTGGATCAGTTCGGTATCGTGTTTCGG
>CAIJKV010000085.1 GCA_903821335.1 uncultured beta proteobacterium | reverse complement strand
TTTGTCGCGACCATGCTGGGCCTCAAACAGGTCTATCCCGGTCGGTATGTGCCCGACACATTGCTGGAACTGATCGCACGAGAAGGGGTGACGTTCTCGCATAGTGTGCCGACCATCCTGCACATGCTGCTTAGCGCGAAGTCGAGCCCGGATGTCGACTTGTCACGATGCAAAATGGTCATCGGCGGATCGGCCTTGACCAGCGGGCTGGCGGCCGCCGCGCTGGCGCGGGGGATGGATGTCTTCACGGGGTATGGCATGTCCGAGACGTGCCCGATCATGACACTGGCGCACGTCCGTGGTGAACCGGCCAACGTTGAGGCCCAGATTGCTGAACGCATCAAGACGGGCTATCCGGTTCCGCTGGTCGAACTGCGGACCGTGGACAATAGCATGCGCGATGTGGCGCATGATGGCCGTGCGACGGGCGAGGTGGTCGTGCGTGCTCCCTGGTTGACGCAGGGCTATCTGCACGACCCTGAGGCGTCGGAATCTCTGTGGGCCGACGGTTATCTGCACACCGGCGATATCGGCACCATGAACCCTCGCGGGATGTTGACGGTCACGGACCGTCTGAAGGACGTGATCAAGACTGGCGGCGAATGGATATCATCGCTTGAACTGGAAAGCATTATTTCCCAGCATCCTGCCGTCAACGAAGTCGCTGTCGTGGGTGTCAAGGATGAAAGATGGGGTGAGCGGCCGTTGGCGATGGTCGTACTCAAGTCGGGCCAGACTGCAACCGCTGATGACATCAGGCAACACATCCAGCGTCTGGTGGATGCCGGTGAAATTTCAAAATTTGCCATTCCGGATCAGATACGTTTTGTTGACGAACTTGCCCGTACCAGTGTTGGCAAACTCAATAAGAGGGCGATGCGCGAGCAACTCGGCTAAAAACGTGGCGCCAGCGTGACGCTTGGCGTGTTGTGTCCCGGCGAGTTGCCCGCAGCGGTGCTGATCAAATAATCTTGGCGACCGTATCGAACGCCAAGCGTGGGCCGCGCGGGTAGATGCCGGCAGGATCGGCGACGCCGAGGTTCACGATGAAATTGACCTGATAACGGCCGTCCGGGAAAAATTCTTCATTCACCAATTGTGGGTTGAAACCGGACTGCGGGCCGGCATCCAGGCCAAGCGCGCGTGCCGCCAGAATCAGATAGGCACCCTGAAGACTGCTGTTGCGAAAGGCTGTGGCTTGCGCAAGACTGGCGTTGCCTTCAAACAAGGGTTTCGCGTCATAAGCGGGAAACTGTTCCGGCAAATGTTGAAAAAACTGCAGATCTTGCGCAATCAGTACCGTGACGGCGGCAGAGGTGGTCTGTGCCACGTTGCCTGGAGTCAGCGCAGCAAGCAGTTTGGCTTTTGCTTGCGGGCTGCGCACGAAGACGAACCGCGCGGGCTGCGCATTAAAGGCGGTCGGGCCCCATTTCATCAGGTCGTACAGTTTCTGGATGGTTTCATCGCTCACCGGTACGGGTGTAAAGGCGTGTACGGTACGTGCTTGTAGAAAGAGCTGATCCAGTGCGTCGTCTGAGAGGCTGCTGAGTGAAGTTTGTGTCATGGCAATATATTAAAAGTGTGAAAGTGGCTTGGAACGCTTCATTTTAGTATCACGGAAACGTTGAAACTGAAATAAAGTTCATTCATCGTGCTTGGGAGGATGACCGGGGCCACCAAAATGAATACAAGGCTCGAACGGATGGACTGATTTTGCATTTCAGGAGATCAGTACTCTAATGAGGTTCTTTCCCTTTCTTTGGATCAATCACCATGGCGGCTCGGATTCGCGGCGTACTTGCACCCGTTCTCACACCTTACACAGAAAATCTTGAACCCGATGTCGGTCGTTTCATCGCCCATTGCCGCTGGTTGGTTGACAATAATGTTGGCCTGGCAATTTTTGGCACGAACTCTGAGGCCGCCTCACTTTCTGTCAGCGAACGACTGTCGATGACGGACGCGTTGTTGGAGGCTGGCATCCCCGCTGCCCGCCTGATGCCTGGCACAGGTGCGTGCGCCTTGCCAGATGCGGTCACCCTGACGAAACACGCGGTGGAAAACGGTGCCTCGGGTGCATTGATGCTGCCACCGTTTTTCTTCAAAGGGGTATCGGACGATGGCCTGTATGCCTATTATTCAGAGGTGATTGAGCGTGTGGGGAATGATAGGCTCAAGGTCTATCTCTACCATATTCCGCAAGTCACGGCGGTGCCGATCACGATGAATCTGATTGAGATGCTGCGCAAACGCTATCCCGACACGGTCGTGGGCGCCAAGGATTCATCTGGCAACTGGGATAACACCCAGGCCATGATCGACAACTTTGCCAAAGACGGCTTTGATGTCTTCCCGGCCAGTGAGTCAACGCTTTCCAAGGCATTGCCACTGGGTGCGGCGGGTTGCATCAGCGCGACCGTGAACATGAACCCTGGCGGCATTCACGCTTTGTACCAAGGCTGGAACACACCAGAAGGCGAGACACTGCAGGCCAAGGCCGACGTCATACGCCAGATTTTCCAGTCGCCACAGATGATCCCGGCCATGAAGCGCGTGGTGGCCGAACTCTCAAACGACCCTGCCTGGCGTTTTGTGCGTCCACCACTTCGGGTGTTGGGCGACGCTGAAGCCGGCAAAGTGATCTCTGCCTTGAGCCAGGCAGGCTTCTCGATGCCGGGCTATCCGGGTGAACGGACACACTGACAAGGATGCTCGATTGCACCGCCGCTGTTCCATACACCCACACTCTGGCCTGCTCAGGTCACGGGTGCGGGGTTAAATAGGACCAGCGCGTTGTGCAATTTCCAGCGCTCTGCCCAAGTCTGTTTGCGTCCGCTGGCGACCTCAAGACGTGGGTTGATGAAGTCGCCGGGAATAGTCCTGGAATGAGCGTCTTACTTCTTTCCTACGCTTTTTTCGGCTAGTTCAGCCGCTTGCTTGACAGCTTTGTTGATATTTTCAAATGCCTTATTGGCCGCATCAAACACTTGATTGAACGGGTTGGAACCGGTGCCGGCTGCTGAACCCATCGGAAATGATTGTCCCGATTTTTCCGCAAGTTCCCTGAAGGACTTGTTCATGTGCTCGAACTGTTCCTGGAATACCGTGGCAAGTTCCTTGGCTGCATCGGAAGAGATCTGATAGACCTTCTCTGAGTATTTCTTGGCCGTGTCGGCACCCGGTTTCGCCAAGGCGGCTTGTGCAGCAGTCGCGTCCTGAGGCGTCTTGATGGCGAGAAGCGTCGTGCTGTTCTTTGCACCCTCAGAGAGCGCTTGCCTGGCGGTCTCCATATTCAGTGCTGCAAAGCTTTCGGCCGCCGACAAGGCGACATCTGCAAGCTTGAACAGCGAATGGACGGATTCGTGTGGCTGTGGAGCACTTGACCCTGTAGTTTGTTTGGTAACCATGATTGTTTCCTTGTAAAAAACACCTGATTTGAAAAGATACCACTCACCGTAGAACAACTCACTACAAAGATTATTTTAATATAAAGCTGATCACGCTGAAAATGACGTGCGCTTAAGCAACCTGACGTGCTGGGGCTTGTCGAAGGTCACCCCATTTTCACCACAGTACGGATCAAATACAGCCTTGACCTGTGCAAGTTTGATATCGTCAATCTTGTGTTCGGCAAAACTCGGACGCATATTCCGTATTTCGAAATCTTCAAAATTCTTGTAATAGGCAGGCATGTCAAAGCGCTCTTGGGCGACTTGCACCCATTTTCCGTTGAGTAATGCCTCATCAAGCGCCTGCTGGGCGTAGCCGCGCACGACCTCTTCATCGTTATACAGCCTGCTGATGTCGTTGAGGGAACCCGCAAAGACGGGTTCTGAGACATAAAGGAGTCCGCCAGGCTTGAGCACGCGTGCGATGTCATCGAGCGCCTGCTTCATGAGGGCCTGCGGGATGTGGTGCAGGGACTTCAGCATGACTGCGAGGTCAAAGCGCGCCTGGGCAAACGGGATCGCTTGTGCGCCAGCGGCAACAAAGGTGAGGCCGGCCTGCGGGTTGGCACGGTTTTTTGCGTGCTGGACCTGATCGACTTCTAGCCCGGTGACGCGTGCGTCCGGGTAGCGTCGCAAGAGTTCACGTGCCATGTCAGCTTTGCCACAGCCCAATTCAATGATGTCGAGTGACTCGAGCGCGACAAGCCCGGCCAGGAAAGTCAGTTCATCTTTGATCAGCATCTCGTGTTCCGTGTCGATTTTTCTCATGGCAGCATCGTCACCACTGAAACAAGTGCCCCAGGTACTTGATGAATTGTCTGCCGCAGCGGTGACATTTGTAACGCTTGCTTCCCCATAGCAGGAACCGTACGGTCTTGGTGCGCGTGGTGCGCTCAAGTGCGGTTGAAGCATCATGGCATGCCGGGCATGCAGTGTGGTGTGAGTCGAAGGCCAAGGAAATTCTTTAAGCTATTGGTTGGTAAGCTCGTCTGTTGTGGTGCAACTGTAACCTTTCTGACTTAATGGTGCCTGACGTCTGCCGTCAGATGCGTAGCAATAGTGTGGCAGTATTGCCGCAGTGACTGACGTTTCCTGGGAAACGCAAATACCATCAGGCTGAAAATGAAATTGAAGAACAGGCACTGGCTCCGAAGTTTTATGGGCGCACTGATCCTCCAGTGCGCCGCAATGCATCCGGGCCTGGCTTTCGAACTCAATATCGCGCATATCAACGACCACCATTCCAATCTCAAACCGTTCCAGGAAGTGCTGCGTATTCAGGGCTTGCCTACCCGAGTAGAGGTAGGTGGGTTTGGCAGGCTGTCGAGCCTGTTCCAGCAAACCGGGCAGGCGGTGCCGAACCTGCTCAAATTACATGCGGGGGATGCGCTGGTGGGGACACCCTATTACACGTTCTTTAAGGGTCAGGCCGACGCCGAGGCCATGAATGTGGTCTGTTTTGATGCCTTCGCCCTGGGGAATCATGAATTCGACGGCGGAGAGGCTGAGCTAAAAAATTTCCTCGACTTTTTGCAGGCAGATCGGCGTTGCGCGACGTCGGTTCTGAGTGCAAATGTATTCCCCGCACTGGGTACCCCACTCAATCCGACGCTTGGCAAAGCCGCTATCCAGCCTTTCATCATCAAAGAGGTCGGGGGCGTAAAGATTGGGATCGTCGGCTTGACCATCAAAGGCAAGACGCAGAACGCTTCGCGTCCGCTGCCCACGACGGTGTTTGAGGACGAACTTCCGGCTGCACAACACGCGATCGATACGCTGACGGCCCAGGGTATCGGGCACATTGTGTTGCTGTCGCATCTTGGTTACAACAATGACTTAAAGCTTGCACAGGCGTTGACCGGCGTCGACGTGATTATTGGTGGTGACTCGCACACGCTTCTGGGTGACTTCACTTCAGTCGGGCTCAAGAACGCACAAGGCCCGTACCCGACAGTCGTACACAGCAAATCGGGTGGCTTGGTTTGTGTGGGCCAGGCGTGGGAATACTCAAAGGTATTTGCGTTGATGCGTATCGATTTCGCACCGGACGGTTCGGTCGTGTCCTGCACGGGCCAGGCCTCGCTGGTGCTCGGGTCAACCTTCATGCGCAGGAATACAGAGGGTAAATGGGTGGCACTCAGTGGGTCTGAAAATCAGGCGACCATCGACTTTCTTTCAACCGAGCCCGCCGTGCGCGTGGCATCCGATGCCGCGGCGTTCGTGGACCGACTGGCGTCGTATGACCTGAGATACGACCAGGAAACCGGCACCGAGATCGGGCAGCTAAAGGCTGACCAGTCCTTGTGCCTGGTCCGGATCCCTGGCACTGCGAACCGGGGCGGCGCGATATGCAATGACGTGGTGGGGCGCGCGTCGGGAAGCGACGCCGCACAGGTGGTCGCCGAGGCCTACCGCCGTGCCTATTCGGCTGGTGTGGCCGATATCGGACTGGTCAATGCAGGAAGTGTGCGCGTGGCGCTGGAGACTGACGGACGCAACGATCTTGTTCTGACCAACGGCAGCGCGTTCAAACTTCAACCTTTCACCAGTGAACTCTATCTTGTCAGGTTGACGGGGCTCGAGCTTCGCACGGCACTTGAGCAAGGTGTTGCGAACTGGCTGGACCTGAAAAATTCCGACGGTTCCCATCCGTATGCCAGTGGTATGCGCTGGAGCCTTGATTTGTCAAAACCGTTCGGCGGGCGGTTCAGCAATATCGAGGTCAAAAATCAGTCTTCCGGGTTGTGGCACCCACTCAATCCTGACGAGACCTATTCACTGGTGATCACGGACTACCTTGCACAGGGTTTTGAGAACTACAAGACGTTTGGAAATGCCTGCAAGGAGACGCGTGCCAACCGGTGTGTCACGGTTGGGGCGGTATTTGCCGAGCAAAGCGTCATCAACTACATTTCCGCCCTGCCGGGTAGTACACCTGCCGACAAAGTATTGAGTCGCCCCGCCTGTGAGGACTATTCGCATCAGTACGTGACGACAACCGAAGGCATCGTACTCGCACCGTCTTGTACTCGGTAAATTTCATGATCAATGCGCCATGCGCAACCAGTCACCTGCGTGAAGGAACCATGTGAACAAATGTCTGTTGAGCGTCCTGCTCGCCGTAGCTGGCCCATGCGCGGCCGAGGTAATCGAAGAGGTTGTCAATGTCCCGGTCGTGGTGGTTGATGCGCGTGGCAAGCCGGTCAAACAAGAGATCGTGGTCACGGTTTTCCGAGACACCCTGCATGCAAGATCCCCGTATCTGGTGCTGAACCATGGGCGCGCGCCCACGCAGCACGATCGGGCGAAATTGGGCCGCGCAAGGTATGCCGACAATTCCAGATATTTTGTCAGTAAAGGTTTTGCGGTGCTGGTGCCGACCCGGGTAGGCTATGGCGTCTCGGGGGGGGCAGATGTTGAAAACGCTGGCGCGTGTGCCAAGCCGGACTACGCTGTCAGGTTACGGCCCGTCGTTGCGCAAACTCGCCAGGTGTTGACCAATATTGCCGCGCTGGGCTACCTGGATTCCACTCAGGGGATCGTCGTCGGTCAATCCGTCGGCGGCTTTGGCGCGATTGCAGTCTCGACGGCTGACATACCGGGACTGAAAGCCGTCATCAATTTCTCGGGTGGTGCGGGCGGCGATCCAGACAAACGGCCCGAATCACCTTGCAGCCCGGACGAACTCCTGCAGACCTTTGGTGACTATGGTGCAAAGGCCAGGGTGCCTTCGCTATGGTTCTATAGCGTCAATGACAAATACTGGGGCGAACAGCTACCCAGGGAATGGTTTGCGGCCTATACGAAAAACGGCGGCAAAGGGCAGTTCGTCAGTTTGCCGGCCTACAAAAGCAACGGCCATCCAATTTTCACTGGCAACCCGCAAGTCTGGAAACGTGACTTCGAACAGTTCCTCAAAGGACTGAACATCACGGCTGCGCGTTGAGATGGTTGACGCTCGGTTCACTCGTACAATCAGACTAAGTTCTTTTAATTGCACCCAAACTGATGCCTGCTCACATGACCCTGACCCAAGCTTGGCTGTGCGAAGCCATTCGTATCAGGGAGACACAATGGGGACCCCAGGATGATCGTGCAGCCCGCCTGAGGGCGCACACTGCATCGACAGACCTCGGGCGCGTGGTGTCGCGGGCGGCGGTACTGGGCGATGCCATTGATTTGCCTCAGGCGGTACACAGGTTCTCGCAGGGCGGTTTTTTTGCGTTGATTATTGCTGTCGTTCTCGCGCTCGCGGGCGGTGGTGGCAGTGCCCTCACGGCTCTGGGCAGCGGGGCACAACCTGTCAATGTTGTCTGGGCACTGATTATCATATTGGGTATCAATACCCTCAGTCTGCTTGCCTGGGCACTGAGCATGCTGTGGCATGGTTCAGGAGGCTGGCTGGCGCAGGCCTGGCAATGGCTGGCCCGCAAGTTGGTGCGAGGTCCCGAGATCGCGCTGGCCGGTCAGGCCTGGTGGTCCATCTGGCGGCAGGCCGGTGCCGCACGCTGGTTGCTCAGTGGCATCACCCATGCAATCTGGACTGCAGCAAATGCCGCAGCGGTCGTGGTGCTGCTGTTTGCGCTGTCAACGCGGCACTTCAGTTTTGTTTGGGAAACAACACTGCTCTCAGCGGATGTTTTCGTAACCATTACGGCTGTGCTTGGCGCGCTGCCGCAATGGTTCGGCTTTCTGATTCCGGATGCGCAAGTCGTGCGCGCAAGTGGACATGTCGCCAGTGAGGCTGCGAACGCTCAAATCCTGTGGGCCGGTTGGTTGTTGGGTACGCTGGTCATGTACGGGTTGGTACCCAGGGTGCTGCTGTTGTTGATCAGCGTGGCAAGAGTGGTCATTGCGATACCACGCA
Source organism: uncultured beta proteobacterium (assembly GCA_903821335.1). Classification (GTDB taxonomy): domain Bacteria; phylum Pseudomonadota; class Gammaproteobacteria; order Burkholderiales; family Burkholderiaceae_B; genus Zwartia. The sequence continues at coordinate 1,526 of CAIJKV010000085.1, read as the reverse complement.
CACAGCCAGATTTGTCCGCGCCCTATTACGTGGCTGTGCTCGCGCGCTTGCAGCCGTCCTCCCTGCCGCCTGACGGCCTGCTGCCGTCCCACGGCGTCCTGGAGGCTTCGGTTTCAGACATCGGTGTCAAGCGGGCGGCAGGGTCGCACGTCGGGGTGCCGCGATCGTCGGCTGCCATGATCACGGCAATTGAACTTGATCCCACCCACGCCTGGCCACCCGTTGGCTTGGGTGCTGGGGTTGCCTGCACGGTGTTGATCGACTCGCGCGCGAGTCGCAGCGCAGTGCTAGCAAGCGTCGCCCAACATACGCCCAGACGTCTGGCCATCTCGTGTAATGCTCGCCACACACCTGATCGCGGCACCATGCGCCTGATCGCTGAACTTGCGTCCTTCTGCGGCGCAACCGTGGTCTGGTTGCAAAACGCTGATCAGCCTGAATCCCACCTCGACGCCTGGCGGGCCCAGGTGCACGGCCTGACGGGAATCGGGCTATTGGAGAGCGATGCGCCCGGGCCGGTATTGGCATGGCTCGAGGAAAAAAATGGCTGAGACGCAGACGCTTCAAATCGCGGTCGTGGGCCACACCAATACTGGCAAGACCTCACTGATGCGCACACTGATCCGTGACGGTGATTTTGGTCACGTTGCGGATGCCCCGGGCACAACCAGACAGGTGCAGGCCGCACGCGTCCTGCTCAAGGGGGAATGCGTCCTGACGCTGTATGACACCCCAGGCATCGAGGACAGCATTGGTTTGCAGGACTATCTTGAGCAAATCGCAACGGTCGGGCAGCGGCTCGATGGCCCTGAGCGCATTCGCCTGTTCTTGCAAGGCCCTGAGGCTTGCGGTCGTTATGAACAGGAAGGCAGGGTGCTGCGCAAGCTGCTTGACTGTCAGGCGGGGCTCTATGTGATTGATGTGCGGGATGCCGTTCTGGCCAAACACCGGGATGAACTGTCTATCCTGGTTAGCTGTGGGCGACCGCTATTACCTGTCCTGAATTTTGTGGTGAGCCCGTCCGCTCGCACGGCCGAGTGGCGTGAGGCGCTCGCGCGGGTAGGGCTGCACACCTGTGTTGAGTTTGACAGTGTCAGTCCGCCGATTGATGGGGAAGACACACTCTACAAAACATTGTCGATCCTGTTGTCCCCGTATCAGGCCATCCTGTTGCAACTGCAGTCGCAAGCAGCCAGCCAACGCGCTGCGCGTCACGCGACCGGTCTGGAGTTGATCGCCGGTTTGTTGATTGATGTGGCTTCCCTGCGTACCCTGTCACCTGCGGGGCGTGACCAGCCTGACCTGGAACAGCAGTCCGTGCTGGGTCAGCAGTCCCTCGTGCGTCAACGGGAACAGGCGGCTGTACAGGCGCTGCTGGCGCTGTTTCAGTTCCGACCCGATGATTACCTGCATCATCCTCTGCCGGTCACGGATGGTCGCTGGAAGGTTGACCTGTTCAATCCGCAGGCCATGAAAAATATGGGGATCCATATCGGCAAGGGTTTTGCCGCCGGTGCCGTGGCGGG
>CAIJKV010000084.1 GCA_903821335.1 uncultured beta proteobacterium | reverse complement strand
TACCAAGCCGGTCGGTCTGGTCTGGTTTGGATTTGCGCAGCGCACGTCCGACGACCTGATCGTCTGTGCGACTTCGAAGGTATTCCAAGGAGATCGCCAGGCAGTGCGCCAAGCCGCGGTGAACTTCGCACTGGCGTCTGCCTGCGACTGGCTGAGCCAGGGTTGAGTGCGCAAACACGTTTTCCCGAACGGCACAGCCCGGCCTGAGCTTGCCCCGATGCGTGCCCGACTGCGTGCCTAGGCGTGACGGTGCGCGTTGATGGCGTCGCGCGTTTCCCTGGCGACGGCTGCGGCGGCTTCAGTCCAGTGCCCCGCGCCCTGGGCATACAAAATAGCGCGTGACGAATTGATCATCATTCCGGTCCCCAGCGCGTTGCAACCGGCGGCGCACGTCGCGGCGATATCGCCACCTTGCGCACCGATGCCAGGTACCAGCAACGGGATGTTGTCCCCGACTGCGCGGCGCACGGCAGCCAGTTCGTTCGGGAAGGTCGCACCCACGACCAGACCACATTGCCCGTTCGTGTTCCATTTATTCGCGACAAGATCGGCCACGCGCAAATACAGTGGCACACCATCCGTTTCCAGGAACTGCAGGTCCGAGCCGCCGGGATTGGAGGTGCGGCAGAGCACGATCACGCCACGGTCCCCCCATTCAAGGTACGGCTGAACCGAGTCACCACCCAGATAAGGACTGACGGTCACGGCGTCTGCACCGTAGCGGCCAAAGACTTCCTGCGCATACTGGGTCGCGGTGGCGCCGATGTCGCCGCGCTTGGCGTCCAGCATGATGGGCAGGTGCGGGTAGGTTTCGCGCATGTAGGCGCACAGGTCTTCGAGTTGGCCTTCTGCCCGCGCCGCCGCGAAATAGGCGATTTGAGGCTTGAAACCACAGACATAGGGTGCGGTCGCGTCAACGATCTGGCGACAGAACCGGAAGATCGCGTCTGGCTGGTCCTTGAGGTCGGCCGGCAGGCGTGTGCAATCAGGATCCAGTCCCACCATCAGCAGTGATTGCGAGTTTGCCCAGGCGGTGTTGAGTTTTTCTGTAAATAACATTTGGAATCAGTTCGACGGTGCAGAGGTTAGAGAATCGGGTACCAGCGGTTGACCAGCAGGGCGACCCAGACCGCCAGCGCGAGCAACAGCGACAGCATCACTGAGGCACTGCCCAGGTCTTTTGCGCGTCCGATCAGGAGATTGTGCTCCAGGGATATCGCATCGGCGACGGCTTCGATCGCCGAGTTGATCAGTTCCACAATCAGCACGATGACAAGCGAACCGATCAGCACGATGACTTGCCCGGCGTTCTGCCCAAGCCAGAGTGCAGCAGGCACCAGGACCACTGCCAGCATCAGTTCTTGCCGGAACGCGGCCTCATAGCGGATGGCGGCCCACAGCCCTTGCCAGGAATAGCGCGCGGCAGCAATCACACGGCTAAAGCCGCCTTTGCTTTTATACGGAGATGGATGAGAGGACAAGGGCGAGAACTTGGTTTATAAATCAATGCTGGGAGGGAGCCATTCCGGCGCCTGGACAGATTCTTGGAAGATAGCACACCATGCCGATACTAAACGTTCAAATCACGCAGGGCTGCAGCGCCACACAAAAAACAGCATTGCTCAAGAAAATGACTCAGGCCGTCGTCGATAGTGTCAACGCCCCGCTCGCATCGGTTCGCATCGCCCTGCTGGAAATTCCACGCGATCACGTCATCGTGGCGGGTGAAATCGGACAGGAGATGGTGGTGGTCTCCGCAGCGTTGATCACGGGACGCAGTGATGACCTCAAGGCGGCACTGATCGCGGCGATTGCCGAGTCGGTCGAACAGGCTACCGGCATATCGACACAGCATGTACGCGTCATCCTTCACGATATTCCCAAGGCCGATATGGGGGTGGCGGGCGGCAGGACGGCGTTGGCCTCGGGTCGTTAGGCCGATCAGGCAAGTTCGATAGCGACCTTCAAACCGTCTGTTCTATAAATTTTTATCCCCAAGTGTTCAATGGATATCCTTAGGAAATGACTTCAATTCTGCAATACGAACAAGACGATTTGGGTGTGGTCACACTGACACTGAATCACCCTGAAACACGCAACGCCCTGACAGGCACAGGTCTGGTCCAGGCCATGCTCGATGCTTGCGACCGAATCGAACACGATCCTTGCGTGCGGGCCGTCATCATTACCGCGACGGGTCCGATTTTTTCGTCTGGCGGGAAAATCGACGAAATGCAGCGCCAGATTGGTCCTGAGTTCAACAGCGCGGTGCTGCGCCAGGAATACCGCCACGGTATTCAGCGATTGCCACTGGCCATTCACCAGATTGAGGTGCCGACGATCGCGGCCGTCAACGGCCCCGCGATTGGCGCGGGGTGTGACCTGGCCTGCATGTGTGATCTGCGTATTGCCTCTGACACCGCCACATTCGCTGAAAGTTTTGTCAAGGTTGGCATCGTTCCGGGCGATGGTGGCGCCTGGTTCTTGCCGCGCGTGATCGGCATGGCGCGCGCTGCCGAAATGTCCTTTACAGGCGAGGCCATTGACGCCGCCACGGCGCTCGACTGGGGAATGGTGTCGCGCGTCGTCCCTGCAGCCGACCTGCTGTTGACCGCGCAAACCCTGGCACGCAAGATGGCGGTCAACTCTGCGCCAGCCGTTCGCATGACCAAACGCTTGTTGCGCGAGGGCCAGCAATCGTCGCTGGCCAATCTGCTGGAGTTGTCTGCGGCTTACCAGGCCATCATCCACAAGACCGACGAACATGCCGTGATCGTCAAAGACTTCATGGACAAGAAGGCGGCTCGCCGAAAAGCGTCAACGTAACGTGACTGCCTTTACGGCTGTGTGGGTGCCTTGCCCTGACTATTGAGCCAGTGGGTAAAACGCGGCCAGACAAGACTCCAGATTTTCCAGACCAGCACGCCACCCACCACAGAGAGCGCCGTAATCGCCCAAAGGTAGTCACCCAGCGGTGTCTTGACCAGCGCAAGTTTGAATTGAATGTGTGTCAGGTAGATGAACAGAGACGACACCGCAACAAGATTCACTGCATGGGCTAGCCAGACGGGTAGCGGCACTCTGACAACAATCAGCATGAACAGGATGGCCCCGAAAGGATACAGGCCGAGTTGGCCATCCAGTTCCAGCAGCGCAAGAACTGCGATGGCGATGATTTTGCGTCGAGTCGTGCTGGCAAGTGCCAGTGCCATCCCAAGAAATACAACCGTAATCTTTTCTTGTGGCAGGCGGAATTCCAGTGCTTCGACATTCCAGAACAGCTCGATCGCCTCTGCCACGACGCGCGACGCAATGGTCGCGAAGATAGAAAAGGCAAACGTGTTTTTTAGCGCCAGGTCTCGCACCGGTTTGATACTGAACAAGATCGCCAGGAGCAGGAAAATCTGCACCAGGACTTCGAGAAACCAGAAGTTGAAAAAGTCCGCGAAATTCGGATCAAAGAAGTTGGTGATCAGCAGTAAGGACTGCCAATACACCTTGCCTTTATATAGCTCGAACATAAGCGAGTAAACGATGGTTGGCACCGCCACGCCGAGCGCGGTCAATAAAAGGGGTTTGACGCTTCCGGTTTTTAAAATCGAATCAAGCTGGTAGTTTGCAAAGCTCCAGCCTGCGAGCGCGAACAGGACTGCGGTGCTGTTGATATCTCCGAAGACCCCGAAGCCCGAAAAATGCGACACCACAATGAGGCAGATCGATACCGCACGCATGATCACTGAGGTGCTGATGCTGTAGCTTCTTGCATTGCTGGTGCGTCGATGTTTGAGCAAGTCACTGATCGAGATGTTCTGCCAGTCCTCAGGAAGTGAGCCCAGGGCTTTTTCAACGGACATCGATGCATGGATGAAGGATAGGGAATCACCGCCCAGTTCGTTAAAGGATTTTGACTTGTCAATCGAGTGAACGCCAAAAATGTCCTGGAACGCTTCGATCATTTCCCGGTCGCTTGCCCTCTGGAACGGGATGTCTTCGGTGCGTGCCAGTGGCGCATTGTCTGTCGCCATCGCGGCCAGTCTGGTCCTGTCGATCTTTCCGTTTGGCAGCAAGGGAAACGCACTGATCCAGATAAATTTGCTGGGCATCATGTAAGCGGGTAGCGACGCCGCGATTGCAGACTTTAAGTCGTCGATCGAGGCAAGATTGTCCGTGGGGGCAACCAGGTACGCGATGAGCGTTTGTTCTCCAGTGGGCTGGGCCTGGGCGAGAACCAGGCAACCGTTCAGGCCAGGCTGCTTTTCAAGAATATGGCAGATCTCACTGGTTTCCACACGGTAGCCGCGAATCTTGACCTGATCGTCCAGTCGCCCGCGAACGATCACCGCACCGTCCTCGCGATAACAGCCGTAATCACCGGTCAGGTAGATCAGGTCGTCTGGCTCTTGTGTAAAGGGCGAGATGATGAACTTCTCGGCGGTCAGGGATGCGTCCCCGAGGTAGCCTTCTGACAGGAAGTGTGTACGGACCGCGATCTGGCCAATCTCTCCTGCCAGGGCCTGCGTATAGTCATCAGTCAGGACAAGCAGTTGCGTGTCGGCGATGCCTTTGCCGATCGGGATGAACGTTTCATCCCGATCAGTCACAACGTGATAGGCCACCGCCTGAGGGGTTTCTGTGCTGCCATAAAAATTAACGACCTGGCAATGTGGCGCAAGGTCACGAACCTCGTGGACAATGGCGATGCCTAGCGCATCGCCACCTGAAAAAATATAACGTAGCGCTGGCAGAGACCGCCCTCTTGCCCCGGCGCAGAGCAGTTTCAGGAGCTGCGGCGTGGCATGCAAATACGAAATTTTCTCTGACTGGATCCAGCTAAAAAGCTTAAGTGGATCTGCAATTTTTCCCTGCTGTGGGATGCACAGGCTTGCACCGATGGACAACGGCACGAAAATGTCGCGCATGACAGGGTCGTGCCCCAGGCCAGACAATACTGAGAAGTGATCTGCCGGCGTTGGGGCGAAGGTATTTTCATAAAACGCCACGAAGTGGATCAGCGGGGTGTGGCTATGGCTGATGCACTTGGGCTGGCCCGTCGTCCCGGACGTGAAGAGCAGGTAGGCAGTCATGTTTTCGACTGGTGTGACCGTGACGGGGCGTTCTTCCCGCAACGTTGCAAGGAGTACGTCGTCTACAAAGAGCAGCCGCGGATCGTCGTTGAGGCCCAGCGCGCTGTCCAGGTCATGGTCGGAGGTATCAACGGCCAGGATAATGGAGGGTTGGATGATGTCGATCTGGGACACCAGTCGCACTGACGGGTAGGCGCTATCGAGCACTGCAAAGGTCAGCCCGGCGCGGGAACATGCCAGCATCGAGATGATCAGCTTGCCTGAGCGTTTGCCGTAGATCGCCACGGGACCGGAGTGGCCGCCGGCCATGTGTTGCAACCGTGACGCGAGCGCGTTGCTCAGTGTGTCAAGCTCACCGTATGTGTAGGTGTCTCGTGAACTGGTGAGCGCAACGGCTTCTGGGTGTAGCCTGGCGACTATCACAAACCGGTCATGGATCTTGCTGCTGTGCCGCATCTTGCCCAGCGGTGCACCCGGAGAGGGCAGGCATTCACCCAGAGCAGGGTGGGTGGGCAACGTCTGGATGTCGGCAGGCATGGATGTTGAACAGATCGAGGACGAATTCAGTGTACAGGGTTCGCTATTTACCGGGGTGGCACCACCACGGAATCCTTTAATTCAGGATAACTTAAGGTCTCGTTTTAGTTAATTTTGCCCGTGCGCAGGGTTGCATGACTGGACGGGGCACAAGCGTGGCGCATACCATCCCACTGTTGTGTATGTCGGCAAGGGAAGCAATGAAATTGAAGCCTCTATGGCGGATCGGGCAAACGATCCTTGTGTGCATGGTCTCGCTGGAAGCGGCGCCGGCACACGCCGAGACCTCGGTGGTGTTGTACGGTTTGGTCGACATGGGCGTGTCGTTCCAGACGAACTCACCCAACAGGGCTGGCACCTATTCCGGCGATTCGAAATTTGGACTGGTCAGTGGCGGACAGTCTGGGAGTCGAATTGGCCTGCGCGGCGGCGAAGACCTGGGCGGTGGCGTCCAGGCCAGTTTCGTGCTGGAAAATGGCTTTGAGTCCGGAGATGGCAAACTGAGTCAGGGGAAAAGGCTATTCGGCCGTCAGGCATGGCTTGGCCTGCAGTCCGCATCGCTCGGCTACCTGCGTTTTGGTCGGCAATATAATTTTTCGTATGACTATGCGGGGGTGCTCAGCCCGTTTGGCGCGGGAGACTTCGCGCGCGCGACCATGGGGGGGTCGTACGGTTCAGGGGGCATCGAACGGCTCAGCAATATGGTCAAGCTTGAAACCGCAAGCCTGCTGGGGTTCAAGGCGGGGGTCGGGTACGCATTCTCGACCCAGATGCATTCAATTTATACACAAAACGGAAATCTGCCCGTCACGCCAGGCGAAAGCGCGAACTATAACTTTACGACGGGCGACAACTTGCGCGCGGTGACGGCCGGGGTGCTCTATAGCAAGGGGCCCACTTATCTGGCGGCAGCCTATGAAGTGTTCATGCCCAACATGGCGACCGCAGACAATCAGGTCGCGAACGCCACGTCATGGATTGTTGGTGGCATGTATGATTTTGGTGGTTTCAAGCTTTCCGCAGCCTACGGGCAAACCAGGAATGGCTGGTTTAACCCACTTGAACCGACTGAAAATCTTGACACCATTTCGTTTGACAGCAAAGGCAAGAACACCAGCTTCATCTTTGACAGTAACGTGTCGGTCAATTCCTATCAGGTGGGCTTTATCTTTCCAGCCAGTGACGTCAGCCAAGTGTTTGGCATCTGGCATATGGTCGCGCCGTCTGGTTCCATGCAGGCAAATTCCGCGTTTGCAATCGCGACACAGAGCGTATTCAGTCTTGGCTATACGTATAACTTTACCAAGCGCACCAACTTTTATGCGTATTCAGCCTATGGGACGAACTACGCCCTGATTGACGGACTGACGTCCGCCACCATCGGGGTTGGCATCCGGCACAAATTCTGATCGTCTGGCCAAAAAACAGTCATGCGAACAGGCTTCAAACCATTCTTATCATACAGAGGCAGCCCTTGAATACACCCACCGGCATAGACCAGCGGTTGACTACGCTAGAAATCAAGTCTAGTTTGGCAGACGACCTCCTCGAGCAGCTCAGCCAGACCATTTACCGTCAACAACAGCAAATCGACATCCTGCGTCGCGAACTTGCAGCCCTGCGTGAACAAGTCCCGGAAGAGGGGACAACGACGGTTCGCAGCCTGCGCGATGAGCTTCCGCCGCATTATTAAGAATGAGCCGGGGGGTAAAATCCTACTCTGTGATGGGCGCCAACGCCTCGACAACCGAGCGCTCAACACAACAAATTGTGCCTCCCCTCTTGAAACTCCCAAAACAGCCCCTATAATTAGCACTCGACGGCGGTGAGTGCTAACAATTTGCCGCTGCGTTTCCAAAAACCTAATTATTTGTAACAGGAGTTCTCATGGCCCTGCGTCCCTTGCACGATCGCGTGATCGTCAAACGTCTGGACAACGAGCGCAAAACTGCCTCGGGTATCGTCATTCCTGAAAGCGCGGCTGAAAAGCCCGATCAGGGCGAAGTGCTGGCTGTTGGTCCCGGCAAACAGACCGAAGACGGAAAAACACTGCCAATGGATGTGAAAGTTGGCGACAAGATTTTGTTCGGCAAATATGCCGGCCAGACTGTCAAAGTTGATGGCGACGAAGTTCTCGTCATCCGCGAGGAAGAAATCCTCGCCGTCATCCTGTAATTCAACAGAATACGAAGGAACATTAAATGGCTGCCAAGCAAGTCCTTTTCGGTGATGACGCACGCGTGCGCATCGTCCGCGGCGTGAATATTCTCGCCAACGCTGTAAAAACCACTCTCGGTCCTAAGGGCCGTAACGTTGTGCTCGAACGTTCGTTCGGCGCCCCAACCGTCACGAAAGACGGCGTGTCGGTTGCCAAAGAAATCGAACTGAAAGACAAATTCGAAAATATCGGCGCCCAGCTGGTCAAGGAAGTTGCTTCCAAGACTTCTGACAACGCCGGTGACGGTACCACCACGGCGACCGTGCTGGCTCAGTCTATCGTTGTCGAAGGCCTGAAGTACGTGGCTGCCGGCATCAACCCGATGGATCTCAAGCGCGGTATCGACAAAGCTGTTGCTGGCGCCGTTGCTGAACTCAAAAAGCTCTCCAAGCCTTGCACGACGACCAAAGAAATCGCCCAAGTCGGTTCAATCTCGGCCAACAGCGACTTCTCGATTGGTCAGATCATTGCGGATGCAATGGACAAAGTGGGCAAGGAAGGCGTCATCACCGTCGAAGACGGCAAGTCACTCGACAACGAACTTGATGTTGTCGAAGGCATGCAGTTTGACCGTGGCTATCTGTCACCCTACTTCATCAACAACCCCGAAAAGCAAGTGTCGGCGCTGGAAGATCCCTACGTTCTGATTTACGACAAGAAAGTCAGCAACATCCGTGACCTGCTGCCTATTCTTGAGCAAGTCGCCAAGTCCAGCCGTCCCTTGCTGATCGTAGCTGAAGACGTCGAAGGCGAGGCCCTGGCCACGCTGGTCGTCAACAACATCCGTGGCATCCTCAAGACTACCGCCGTCAAGGCGCCTGGCTTTGGCGACCGTCGCAAGGCAATGCTCGAAGACATCGCCATCCTGACGGGCGGCACGGTGATTTCTGAAGAAACCGGCATGTCGCTCGAAAAAGCGACCCTCGCTGAACTTGGCCAGGCCAAGCGCATCGAAGTCGGCAAAGAAAACACCATCATTATCGACGGTCATGGCGATGCCAAGTCGATCGAAGCACGGGTCAAGCAGATCCGTGTCCAGATCGAAGAAGCAACCTCCGACTACGATCGTGAAAAACTGCAAGAGCGCGTGGCCAAACTGGCCGGCGGTGTTGCCGTGATTCGCGTTGGTGCTGCCACCGAAGTCGAAATGAAAGAAAAGAAAGCCCGCGTCGAAGATGCCCTGCACGCGACTCGCGCCGCAGTGGAAGAAGGCATTGTCCCCGGCGGCGGTGTGGCACTGATCCGTACACGCGCTGTCGTGGCACAGATCAAGGGCGACAACGCTGATCAGGACGCAGGTATCAAGCTGGTGCTGCGCGCCATCGAAGAGCCTCTGCGTACGATCGTCGCCAACGCTGGCGCTGAGCCAAGCGTCGTGGTCAACAACGTTGCGAACGGCACAGGTAACTACGGCTACAACGCCGCCACCGGCGAGTACGGTGACCTGGTTGAGCAAGGCGTGCTGGACCCCACGAAAGTGACCCGCACTGCACTGCAAAACGCAGCCTCTGTCGCCAGCCTGTTGCTGACGACCGAAGTCGCTGTTTGCGAACTTGCAGAAGACAAGCCTGCCGGTGGCGGTATGCCCGGCGGCGACATGGGCGGTATGGGTGGAATGGGCGGCATGGGCTTCTAAGCCCCTGTTCGGCCACCCCGGGTTTGCGCCCGGGGTATCCAGTCAGAAAAAACCTCGGACGATGTGTCCGGGGTTTTTTTTCGGCGTTTTCCTTTAGAACACAGCAGACGCAATGCTGACGGCTGCCACGCACAGAGGTATGCTGCGTGCAGCGCAACGTATGGGTTGTTGATAGCTAAAGATAATGGATGGAATCACATGTTTACAGACGTCACTCCGAATGCGCCTTGGTCAGAACCTGATCTGACGGCGCTTGCCATCCAGGCCTTCAAGGGCCTGGGCCTGCCGCCAGCGGACGCCGCAGATGTCGTGCGTGTACTGGTGCAGGCAGACTTGTTCGGCCTGAACACCCATGGCCTGTCCCGGATTGAGTCGTACGGTGAGCGATTGCTGGTGGGCGGGATCAATCCTCGCGCAACCATCACAGTCGAGTCACCAGCCCCTGCCCTGAGACTGGTGGATGGCGATAATGGTGTGGGACCGCTGGTCGGCATGCATGCATTGCGCGCGGCAATGGACGCGGCCACGCAGTGTGGTGTGGGGCTGGCCCTGGCGCGGGGCAGCAACCACTTTGGTCCGATATCCCCTTATTCACTGATAGCGGCCGAGGCGGGTTTTGCCAGCATGATCGGCAGCAACGCCACCACCACCATCGCGCCTTGGGGCGGCACGGACGCCAGGCTTGGCAATAGCCCACTGGGCTTTGGTGTCCCCAATCCCGGGGGGCAACCATTTTTGCTTGATATGGCGATGAGTGTCGTCGCGCGCGCCAAAGTTCGCAATGCCTTCAAGCGTGGCGAAACCATCCCGGACACTTGGGCCACTGACAAGGCGGGGCGCCCCACCACCGACCCCAAGTCAGCGCTGGACGGTTTTCTCCTGCCGATTGGTGGTCACAAGGGCTATGGACTTGCACTGCTGGTTGATTTGTTTGCTGGACTTTTGTCCAACGCGGCCTACCTGACGCACGTCAAATCCTGGGTTGATGCACCTGAGGAACCACAGAATCTGGGGCATTTTTTCATTTTGATCGACACCCGTCGCCTGGGTTCGACTGAATGGCTGACGCATCGGATGCTGGATTTCGCTACGATTCTGCATGACAGCGTGCCTGCCGACGCTAGTCGCCCGGTGATCGTGCCCGGGGAAATTGAACTTGAAAAAATGACCCGACAGCGCGAGACCGGCATCGTGCTTGAGGCGGCAGTTGTGTCGTTGCTCAGGCAGCATGCAGCCAAGGCTGTTTGAAATGGGTGGCTTCGATGATCGTGCCGGGCTTAATAGCCGCGTGCTTTGTTGACCAGGCCGGTCATGGGCTCGCCTGCATGAAAGCGTCGGATATTTTCCAGCACAACATCCACGGCTGAGTCGGGTTGCGTCATGCTGGCAATATGTGGCGTCAGTGTGACGCGAGGATGTGTCCAGAGTGGGTCAGACGCTGGCAGTGGCTCGGGCTGCGTGACATCAATGACGGCCTCGCTGAGCTGCCCGGAATCGAGCGCGCTGAGCAAGTCGCCCGAGACGAGTTGCTGTCCCCGCCCGACGTGAACCAGAGAGGCTCCGCGAGGCAAATGATTCAGGAAGGACTTGTTCAGTAAACCTTGCGTTTGTGCAGTTAGCGGTAGCAGGCAAATCAGGATGTCGCAGTTCGCCAGGAACGCAGGCAGTTGTTCTTGTGCGCCGTAGCACGTTGTCCCCGCGATGTTGCGAGCCGAACGGCTCCAGCCAAAGGTCTGGAAACCAAGTGTCGATAATTGTCTGAGCACGGCACGGCCCAACTCGCCCAGTCCCAGAACCCCGACACGACGGGCAGCCGCAAGTTTTAGCGGCAGTGGTTTCCAGAGGCACTCACTCTGAAAGCGACGATAGGCCGGCATGTCGCGATGCAGGCTCAGCACCGCCCAAAGGACATATTCGACCATCCCTGCGGCAATGCCCGGTTCAATCATCCTGACCACCGGCAGGTCTGGGGGCAGCGCGTCGAAATCAATTTGATCGACGCCCGCCGCGATCGAAAAAAGGATCTCAAGATTTGGAAACGTCTGGGCAATCCGGGCCGGAGGCTCCCAGACAGCCAGATACCTGACACTTTTCGGGTCTGCGTGACCGGGCCAGACGTGAAACGCGATGTCGGGTGCCCGGACGGAAAAAAGTTCTGCCCAACGCTGGCCGCGCAGCGGATCTGCTTTGTATAGAAAGGTGCTTGGCTGTGCGGCTGTCAGGTCAGCCGTTTCTTCTAGCGCCCTGTTCACTCAAAGTCCACCGTCATTGAGGCGATACCACGTCACAACCGCATTGACATAAATCCTGCGCAAGCCATAGAGCGGAAAGGACTTGATCGGCCGTGGTTCAAAAGGCAGCACGTCCGCATTGCCGGTTGCGACATACGTGGCCAGCGCACGTCCCATGCTGGTCTGCAGGCCAACGCCGCGACCCATGCAGCCAATATCAATCAGCAAGCCAGGCGCGGGTTCGTGGATGTGCGGCAAGTAGTCACGCGTGACCGCGACGCGGCCACACCAGCGAAAATCAATGGGCTGCGAGGCGGCTTGTGGAAACATTTTTTTCAATACCCGCTCAAGATGCGCCCAGTCCTCGGGTCCTTTGGGCTCCCTGAACGGACCGCGCCCACCCATCAATAGCCGACCCATGTGGTCCAGGCGAAAGTAAAGCAACAGGTTGCGCGTGTCCGAGCACACGTGCCCCTGTGGCAGGATCGTCCGGCGAATTTCCTCGGGCAAAGGCGGCGTGGCGACCTGGAAGGTATTCGCATCGATGATGGTGGTCTTCAATTCAGGCAACAGGTCAGCGCCATAAGCGTTCGTGCACATCACGACGCGATCAGCGGTCGCCTTCACGCCAGACCCAAGGTGAGCGGTCCACTTTCCCGCCTGCGACGACAGACTCTGCACGGGTGAGTCAGTAAAGACCTTTGCGCCAGCGTCGATCGCCGCCTTTGCCAGGCCACGCACATAACTAAGCGGCTGCACGGCGCCTGCGCGCTCATCGACCCAACCACCCAGATAGCGTTCGGTCCCAAGCAGTGCCTGAGTCTGTGACTTGTCCAGATAGCGTACTGCCGCGCCAGTGCGCGCCCACTGTTCGGCACGCTGGTTCGCGAGCTTTAGCGCGGCGTCGCTGTGCGCACCTTGAATCCAGCCGTGTCGAACATGCGGCACATCCATCTTGTGGGTATTGATCAGATCGAACACCGAGTCCGCTGTTTTCCCGGCGAAATCAATCAAGCGCGCGCCACGCTCGTTTCCGAATTTCTTGAGCAGGTCATCCGGGTCATATTTCAGTCCCGGGATGACCTGCCCGCCATTGCGCCCCGACGCGCCGAAACCGATTTCACGCGCCTCGAACAGCGCAACGCTTATGCCGCGCTGCGCGAGGTGCAGCGCTGTGCTCAGGCCTGCATAGCCGCCGCCGATCACGATGACATCTGTATGCAGGTTGTGTTCAAGCTTTCCTGTTGCAGGCGGCGCCGAGGCCGTGGCGGACCACAGAGAGGGGGACAGTGGGAATGGAACGGAATACATCGTGGAGTCCTTTCTTTTACATCGGATGAAGAATGCGGCGCAAAAAATCCTGTGTGCGAGGATGCTGCGGCTGATTGAGTAACTGGCGAGCGGGCCCCTGCTCGACGATGACGCCGCCATCGATGAACAGCACACGGTCGGCGACTTCCCGTGCGAAGCCCATTTCATGGGTCACGACGACCATGGTCATGCCCGACATCGCCAGTTTGCGCATGACTTCAAGCACGTCACCGACAAGTTCAGGGTCGAGCGCCGAGGTTGGCTCATCAAACAGGATGGCCTTGGGTCGCATCGCAAGTGCCCTTGCAATGGCCACGCGCTGTTGTTGTCCGCCTGAAAGCTGTGCCGGGTAGGCGTGTTCCTTATCGGCCAGTCCTACGCGCGCAAGGAGTTCGCGGCCGTGTTTGGCCGCCTCGTTGTAAGGTTCCTTCTTGACGTACACAGCACCTTCGATCACATTTTCGAGGGCGGTGCGATGCGGGAATAAATTGAACTTCTGAAAGACCATTGATACCTGCTCACGGATGAGCACGATCGATTTGTCGTTGGCGTTCACCGGGATCCCGTCGATGGTGATCTGGCCGCTGTTGTATGTTTCCAGGCCATTGATACAGCGCAGGATGGTTGATTTTCCCGAGCCGGACGGGCCGATAATGCAAACCACCTCGCCCTTGCTGACGCTGACATCAATGCCCTTGACCACCTCGTTGGTGCCAAAGCTTTTGCGCACGTTGGTGATTTCAATCATTTCGACGCATTCCTTTTTTCCAGATGGCGAACCAGCATGATCAAGGGAATGCACATCACCAGATACATGAGCGCCACCAGCGAAAATACCGTGGCATTCTTGAATGTGCTGGAGGCGATCAGTTTGCCCTGCAGGGCAAGTTCGGCGACCGTGATCGTGGAGGCCTGCGACGAGTCCTTAAGCATCATGATCATGATGTTGCCGTAGGGGGGCAGCATAATCTTGACCGCCTGCGGAAGCACCACGCGACGCATGGTCAGGCCCCAGCCCATGCCCATGGACATGGCGGCCTCGACCTGGCCCTTGTCAATGGCTTCAATACCGGCCCTGAAATTCTCGGCTTGATAGGCGGAATAAGCCAGACCCAAGCCGATTATCGCTGCGTGCAAGCTTGACAGTGAGATACCCATATCAGGCATCACAAAGTAGATATAGAAAAGCAGCACGATGATCGGGATGCCACGCAGCAAGTTGATCATTGTCGAACTGATCCACACCAGCACCGGAAATCTCGATACACGCATCAATGCCCAGACCATGCCCAGCGCCGTTGAAAAAAGCAGAGAACCCAGCGTCACCAGGACAGTGAACTTGGCGCCTTCCAGCAAGAAGGGCAGGTACTCGAGGGAGTCTGTGAAAAATTGCGTCATGCTTGGTCTATCTCCGCAAAGGGGGGTGGGCTGCCGGGCAGGGCCTGCAGCCCAGTCAGACAGTTATGCGCCCAGTCCCCATTTCTTCAGGATGGTTTCGATCGTGCCATTGGCTTTGAGTTTTGCCAGGGCCGCGTTGACTTTGGCCAGCAACTCCGGATTTTCCTTGTTGGCCGCAATACCGATGCTTCCTATCACCGTGGGCTGATAAGTCTGGTCAAGTCTCACGTTCGGGTTGTTGCCCTGGCTCAGGATGTAGGCGGCGATCGGATAGTCAAGCAGGCCCACCTGGATGCGTCCGGCATTGAGATCACGGATCATGTCCTGCGATCCGTCATAGAGCTTGATCTCCTTGAGTCCGTCGACCTTTTTCAGGGGTTCGACGTAAGCGGTGCCAACTTGCACGCCAACACTCATTCCCTTGAAATCATCAAACGTCTTGTAGGGTTTGCTTTCTGTGCCTTTGGCCAGCATCAGGCCTTCGCCATAGCGATAGATCGGTTCTGAAAAGCTCACGACTTCCTGGCGCTGCGGCGTGATGTACATGGCGGCGGAGACCAGGTCGATCCGCTTGGAGGTCAGTGAGCCGATCAGTGCTGAAAAAGGCATGGGTTCAATTTGCACCTTGAAGCCTGCCTCTTTCCCAACAGCATTGATGATGTCGACCATTGCGCCATCTATGGTATTTGTTTTGGTGTTGAGAAAAGTGAAGGGAACGCCCGTTGGCGTCGAACCGACTTTGACCACTGTTTGTGCCAGTGTGCAGGTGCTGGCAGCGATGGCGAGCGTGGAAACGAACGAGATTGCGAGTACTTTCAGTTTCATGGCATGACTCCTGGTGGTGGATCGGATGAAAAAGTGTTGTGTGGCAAGGGTCTTGACTGATTTGTAAAAGCTGGTTGACCTGCAGCGTCGTGTGACTGGTTTATCCGCGGTGAATATTTGAGATGGCGAAGATCACTTCAGCAATATCCGTGCCAGGGTTGCGCCATCGTCTTGGTGTACTGCTGCTATAGCAAAAGCTGTCGCCGGCGTTTAGCAGCACGACCTGGTTGTTAATCCAGAGTTCGAGTGACCCCTGAAGGACCAAGCCGACTTGTTCACCTTTGTCGGTAGAGAACCACTGTTCGCCGGTGGACCCGCCTGCTGAAATAAATACCCGGCACAGGTCGAGATCCGTGGCTTGTTTCGGGGTAACAATTTCCTTGAAAATCCCTTTTTCATCCAGATCAAGACGTCGATGCGTGCCTGCCCTGGCAACCTGTCCTTGCGCTTCTCCGTCATGGTGCTCGGCGTTGCGCAGCAACGAGTCGGTCGCAACATTCAGTTCGCGGGCCAGCGACTGGAGTGCCTTGACGGACACTGAACTCATCCCGCGCTCGATCTGGCTGAGCAACCCCACTGACATCTGGCAGGCACTCGCCAGGTCTGTCAGTGACTTGCGCTGACTTTTGCGCAATTGCCGGATTTGCTGACCGAGCCACATATCGATAGCAGAATGGGTCCGCAGCGTATTGGCTCTTGCGTTCGATGAGGGTCGAGAGGATTTTGGCAATGGAGTGACTTATGAAATTTTCATTTATCAATAATTTTCAATAATAGATAGCTGCGACAAAAAGATATACATAGGGATTACCCTGATATCGCATCGACGTGAGCTGTTCAGTGTCCTGAAATCAATGCTTCAATGCACACTTGCCCCGATATCGCGGGTGGACTGGAGAATGTTTTGCACGAATGGACTTGGCTCTGGATTCCGGCCTCAATCTTTGCTGCCGCAGCGCAAGTGGGACGCAACGCGATCCAGCGCAGCCTGACTGAGCAATTGGGCACGATAGGCGCCACGCAGGTCAGATTCCTATACGGGTTTCCCTTTGCCGTTCTGTTCGCGGGCTTGGCTCTGCTTGTGACAGGATCGTCGATCCCACGCACGGACCTGTCGTTTGTACTGTTCACGCTGGCAGGCGCCATTTCCCAGATACTGGCGACGGCCCTGATGCTGGCTGCGATGCGCCAGCGTGCTTTTGTCGTGGTGACGGCCTGGACCAAGACCGAGCCCGTGCAGGTCGCATTGTTTGGCCTGATCGTGCTGGGTGACACGCTTTCAGTTCTGGCGATGGTGGCCATCGTCATTGCCACGGTCGGCGTCACCATCATGGCACGCAAGCCACTGTCGGGCGCCGATGCCAAGGTGTCTACCTGGCAGCCTGCTGCCTTCGGCATCCTGGCAGGGGCCTGTTTTGCAATCGCCGCGGTGTCGTTCCGCGGGGCCATCCTGTCGTTAGGAGAGGGTCATTTTCTTGCCCATGCCTCATGGACACTTGCCTGTGGGCTCGGGGTGCAGACCTTGCTTCTGGCGGGCTGGATGATGGTTTTCCAGCGCGAGGTCTGGTGGAGTTGTTTGCGCGCCTGGCGGATTTCGATCTGGGGCGGATTGCTAGGCGCGTCGGCATCGCAAGGCTGGTTTATTGGGTTTGCACTCACTGCTGCCGCAAACGTGCGCACACTTGGGCTAGTCGAGATACTTTTCGCACAATTATTATCCTGGCGGGTTTTTCTCAACAAGGGCACCCGTCAGGAAATGACAGGCACGGTGCTGATTATTGTTGGCGTGGGGTTGCTGCTGCTCGCCCGGCAGTAAAAATGGCCCCGCAAGGGGCCATCTGGAATGGGCGCATGACCCATGCCTACGCGCGAGGCGCAACCACGACACCCTTACAAACGGGCTGCGAGATTACTGCAGCAGTTGCAGGCGCTTGGTGGCTGTGTCGGCGGCTGGCGTGCCCTTGTAGTCCTTCACAATGCGCTGCAGGGTCGTCTTGGCACCAGGACGGTTGTTGAGTTCAATCTGGCTGCCGGCGATGACCAGCAATGCATCGGCTGACCTGGGGTGTGTTGGATATTTTTGCACCATGGCTTGCAATTGCGTGATCGCGCCCTTGAAATCCTTTTGCGCATAGCGGCTGCTGCCAACATAAAACTGCGCAGCCGGCGCCAGCGCGCTGTCCGGATACAGCGTCAGGAATGCTGCCAGCGACTCACTTGCCTCTTTGTACTGCCCCTTGCGGAACAACTCCAGCGATCCGTCGTATGCAGATTGTTCGCGTGGGTCTTCGGCCTGTTCGCTCGCCGCAGCGGCGGCCCCCGACGATCCGGATGCTGCGCCCGAGCCACCCTGGGGACGTCCGACCTGCTCCATGTCGCCACGCAGGCGCGTGACTTCATGCTCAAGCGCCTCAATCTGATCCGAGAGCTGCATTCTTGCACGCTGGTTTGCCTCGGTCATCGCCTTAATTTGCTGGCGCAACTCAAGGATGGCTTTCCGTGCATCATCGTCCGCGAAGGCGTTGGCAGGCTGACTGGCCACCAGGGCACCGGCGACAAGCAGGCATGAAATGACGGGGCGTAAAAAAACGGCAACAACACGCATGGAATGTCCTCTGTCAAGCAGCGGGGCGGCATGAAAGCCGCCCCGTCTGGTTCAAGCTACAGGTTGAAGATTAACGCTTGTAGTTGAAGTCTGCACGACGGTTTTCAGCGAAATCGGCATCCGTGTCGCCCAGGGCTTTGGGTTTTTCTTTACCAAAGCTGATGGTTTCGACCTGCGTGTCAGACACGCCAATCAGCGTCAACATGCGACGTACGGCTTCGGCACGACGCTGACCCAAGGCCAGGTTGTATTCTGAACCGCCACGTGCATCGGTGTTGCCTTCGATCACGACACGCTGCTGCGGGGCGCTGACGAGGTACTTACCGTGGGTCTCAACCAGATTGCGGTATTGATCGCTGACGGAGTAGCCGTTGAAGTCAAAGTAGACCGAACGCTGTTGCGCCAGAATGCTCTGTGGATTGAACGGGTCAAGGATCTGGCCAGTTCCTGCGCCACCAGCGTTGGCATCCTTGGACTTGTCGTCCAGATCAACAGAGCTACAAGCTGCCAGTGTGGCAACCATCAAAACAGCGGTAAATACTTTTGCAATGCGCGCGATCATGACATTTCCTTGGATGGAAGATTCAAACAATTATTGAGTAAAGGGGCCCCAGGTGGGCTCTCGTATTTCGCCGTTGAGGACAGATAGTGTCTGACGGACCCGACCATCGCTGGAAACGCCTGCCAAGACACTTCGTCCGGACTGCGTGGCGGCATACAACACTTGCATTCCGTTGGGCGCGAAGCTTGGTGACTGGTCATCCCGACCTTCAGTCAGGAGGGTTTCAGAGCCGGTCGCCAGATTCAATGAGGCGATCCGGTATGTACCATCACGCCGCGTTACGGTCAGCAAAGTTTTGCCATCTGGAGAAACTCGAGGTGATATATTGTAACCGCCGTTGAAAGTTATGCGTTTTGGCTCTCCTCCATCGAGTCCAACTTGGTAAATCTGGGGGCTACCGCTACGGTCACTGGTGAAATATAGAGATTTCCCATCGGCACTGAATGCAGGTTCAGTATCAATGAGGGGCGAGCGCGTCACGCGGCGCAGGCCGCCACCATCATTGGCATTCACGACATAAATCTGGGACAAGCCATCGCGCGTCAGGACGACCGCCAGTGTGTTGCCGTCGGGCGACCAGGCTGGTGCCGAGTTGTTGCCCTTGTAGTTCGCCACAGGCACGCGCTTGCTGGTTGCAAGGTGATGGACATAGACCACTGGCTTGCCGGATTCAAAGCTCACGTAGGCCAGGCGTGTGCCGTCAGGTGACCAGGCCGGTGAAATGACCGGTTCGCGCGAGCGCAGTGCCACTTGCGGATTCTGTCCGTCGGCGTCTGCGATCTGCAGTTCGTAGGTATTGCCCTGTTTCAGGACGTAGGCAATCCGTGTTGCAAACACACCCTTGATGCCCGTGATTTTTTCATAGATACGGTCTGCGATCTGGTGCGCGATGCGGCGCAGTTCTTTGTCCGTTCCGGAAAACGCAACCCCGTCGAGCTGGCCTTTCTTGATTGTGTCGCCCAGGCGATAGCGCACGTCGTAGCGACCGTCTGCGCCATGGACAACCGTGCCGTAAGCGATAAAGTCCGCCCCACGCGAACGCCATTCATCGTACGCGATAGGCGTGTCGACAGTGAGGGCTGCACCGGTCGCGTTGATCAGTTTGAACTGACCCGAACGGGTCAAGTCGGCACGGATGACCTCGGCAATCTGCTTGCCAGCGGGCTCGCCGCTGAAATCGGCGATCGCGACCGGGTATTGCTGTGCGCCCGTTCCGGAAATGTCGACGCGCAGTTGCGCCTGGGCGAGCGTGCCGGTCAACAGTGCTCCAACACAAAGCAAGGCTGTCACCCAGAACTTGCGCGCACTGGACCCGGTTGCGGGGTTTGCCGTCTGGCTGTCACTTGGTCGCTCAAACTTCATGGATGGAAATCTCCTGTCAATCGTACATTTGGTAGTTCACGTCGATATACGACGGGTAACCACCCGATGTTGGCTTGGGGAATGGTGTGCAGCGGCGTATGCCAGTGTCAACCGCACGGTCAAATCCGGCGTTGCCGGAGGATTTCAGCAGGTTAACCCCAGAAACCGTTCCATCTGATTTTAACTGCACCCGATACTGCACAATAGGATTGTTCGATCCGCTGCGCGCAGGGCTTGGAAACGAAACGCCTGGCTGAATACAGGCACGAATCTTGCCGGCGTAGCCCGAGTCCTTGCCACCACCCGCCTGATTGCGGTCAGCGGTGCCGCCCGGAATGCCGGCCGCACCCATCGCGTCATTACGAAAAGCATCTCTGAGCGCCTGGTCTGCCGCCGCTTTCTTGGCGGCATCATCCTTGGCCTTTTTCTCGGCTGCGGCTTTTTCCGCAGCGACTTTCTTGGCTGTTTCTTCCTTGGCTTTTTTCTCGGCTTCTTCTTTTTCTTTCTTTTCGGCTATGGCTTTCTCGGCGGCCTTTCGTGTCGCCTCTTCCCTGGCCTTTTTCTCGGTTTCGCGGCGGTCGAATTCACGGCGCTCCAGGTCAAGGCGTTCGCGCTCTTTTTTCTCAGCCGCCTCGCGCTCATGCTTGATGCGTTCGAGTTCCTTGCGTTCCTCCAGGGCCTTTTTTTCAGCGGCTATCTTTTCAGCTTTCTCACGCTCGACACGCTCTTGCTCGACGCGGCGCTTGCGCTCTTGCTCCAGGGCAATCTCGGGATCGACCTCGGGCTTGGGTGTGGCGGCGGCCACGACCTCTGGCGCAGGTGGCGGCGGTGGTGGCGGCGGTGGAGGAGGTGGAGGAGGTGGTTCAGGCTCAGGCTGCGTCACTGGCTTGGGTTCGGGTTTTGGCTCAGGCTTGCTTGCGGCCGGGGGCGGACTGACAGGACTGTTGCCGTTTGCCCAGAGTTCGACCTGCAGTGGCCCAGGCGCCTCGGTTTTCCAGTCGAGACCCAGCACCAGCATCAGAACCAGGAGCCCGTGCGCGACCAGAGCCATTGCGAACGCGCGCCAGTTGACCGACTGCCTGGGAGGCAAAATGGGACCGCGTGGAACGGAGACGTGGCGTTGTGTCATGAATGAAGCAAAGTGCGCAGAGGTGTATGCGCGAGGGTCTTTAACGTTTGGCGGGTTTTGCCGGTTTGGTCGTGCCGGAGCCTTTCTGGTCAACTAGCAGGCCAAGCTTGGTGATGCCGTTCGAACGCAGGTCATCCATGACCTTCATTACGGATTCGTAGGGTACTTTTCCATCTGCGGCAATGACCACCGGCTGATCGGGCGTCATTTGCGACAAGATGGTTTGTGCAAGGGCATTACGTTCCACGGGCTTGTTGGTCGAACCCGCTTCACGTTTGCGCCACGAAATCGATCCGTCTTCCGCGATCTGAATCTCGATCGGCGTGGCCGCGATGTTGGCTGCTTGCCCGACCGAAGGTAACTCGATGACGCCTGGCGTGATCAGGGGCGCGGTGACCATAAAAATCACCAACAACACGAGCATCACGTCGATGTACGGTACGACATTGATTTCGTTTTTCAGGCGCCTGCCCCCACGCCCCGAACTCGATCGAACCGAGGACATTAGCGCACCTGCCGTTGCAGAATGTTCAGGAATTCGTCAACAAACGTTTCAAACCTGATCGACAGACGGTCGATGTCATGGGTGTAGCGGTTATAGGCGACCACCGCCGGGATGGCGGCGAACAGGCCGATTGCCGTGGCGATCAGGGCTTCGGCGATGCCGGGCGCAACCGAGGCTAACGTGGCCTGCTGTACGTTGGCCAGGCCCACGAATGCGTGCATGATGCCCCAGACCGTGCCCAGGAGACCGACGTACGGGCTGACCGAGCCAGTTGACGCCAGAAAGTTCAGGTGCGACTCCAGTTCGTCCATTTCGCGCTGGTAGGCGGCCCGCATGGCTCTGCGGGCACCATCAAGCGTAGGTGTCAGTTCGGGTGCGCTGCCTGAACGGCGTGCTTTCATGAATTCGGTCATGCCGGCATCAAAAATACGTGCCAGCGCACCCTGTTCGGCCCGACGGGTGGAAATGGACTGGTGCAGCACGGCCAGGTCACCACCCGACCAGAAATCGTCTTCAAAGCGACGCGTTTGGGTCAGGGCCTTTTTAATGGCTGAGCGCTTGCTGAAAATGAAGGTCCACGAAAGGACCGAGACGACGACGAGCAGGAGCATGATCAGCTGCACAGGCACGCTGGCATTCATGACCAGCGTAAGCATCGACATGTCAGAGGTTGTTGGCATCAGTTATTCCTGAATGATTGCTGCAAATTTTGACCGCACGAATTCCGGTATCGGGGCAGCTCGCATAGTAACTGTATCCACGCAACCCAGTTGGACGTTGCTGTCGGTTAACAGTTCCCCCTGGCGCGAAATCCGCTGCGCGAAGTGTAACGAAGCGCGTCCCAACCGTGTGACCTGACTACAAATTGTCAACGTGTCATCGAGTCGTGCCGGCTTCAGGTAGCGGATATCCAGGCCAGCCACGACAAACACGCGACCCGTGTCCCGGGCGACCTCGGACTGGTTGATTCCTGCGGACCTTAGCCACTCTGTGCGGCCCCGTTCCATGAACTTCAGATAATTGGCGTAATAGACGACCCCGCCCACGTCCGTATCTTCGTAGTAGACACGGACGTCCAGGCGGTGGTCGAGACCGACAGGGGGCAGCGAGCCTCGCGCCAGTTGTCGCGTGCGCACGCTCTCAGGCCGTCCCGAGGCGTTTCAGTGTTTCTTGCACGCCATCTGCCAGAGCGACGCGGCTGGCTTCGGTGTCTTTGCGTGACAGCAGCTCGATCACCCCATCATTGAGCCCGCGCTCGCCAACGGTGATGCGCACCGGGGGGCCGATGAGCTCCCACTCGGCGAACATGATGCCAGGGCGCAGGTCGCGGTCATCCAGGATGACATCGACGCCATGCGCCAGCAGATCGGTGTAGATCGACTCGGCTGCGCGGCGCACGGCTTCGCTCTTGCCCCAGCCCACTGCGCAGATGACAACCTCGAATGGCGCGATGGCTCTTGGCCAGATGATGCCACGGTCGTCATGGTTCTGTTCGATGGCAGCACCCACGATTCGGGTCACGCCGATGCCGTAGCAGCCCATTTCCATGAGAGCCGGCTTGCCATTCTCGTTCAGGAACGTGGCCTTGAGGGCTTCGGAGTATTTTGTGCCCAGATAGAAAACATGACCGACTTCAATGCCGCGCTGAATGGCCAGGCCGCCTTTACCTGAGGGGGCCATGTCACCCTCGACCACGTTGCGCAAATCAGTCACCAGCGACGGTTCGGGCAGGTCGCGTGCCCAGTTGACACCAGTCAGGTGTGCATCTTCCTGGTTGGCGCCGCAGACGAAGTCGTGCATGTTGGCCACCGTCGTGTCGGCGATAATCTGGACGGGCTTGATCATGCCGACTGGACCGAGATAGCCAGGCTTGCAGCCGAAGTGTTCAAGAATCTCGGGCTCGGTGGCAAACCGGAATCCGGCGTTCAGCCCTTCAATTTTGCCGACCTTGATCTCGTTCAATTCGTGGTCGCCGCGGATGAGCAGCAGCCATATCTGAGCAGGTCCCTTCGTGGGGTCCGTCGCCAGCACAATCGATTTGACGGTCTGTGAAAGCGGCAGGCCGAGCTGCTCGGCCACAAGCTCGCACTTGGCGGCACCAGGCGTTGCGACGGACTGCATGATGGCTCCCGGAACCGATCGTGCCTCAATCAGGCAAGGCGCCACCGCCAGTTCGATGTTGGCGGCATAGTCCGAGGCGGGGTCATACACAATCAGGTCTTCGCCAATGTCGGCGATCACCTGGAACTCATGGCTTTGTGAGCCGCCAATGGAGCCCGTGTCAGCCGAGACGGCCCGGAAAGTCAGACCCATACGGTTGAATATCTTCATGTAGGCCGCGAACATGATTTCGTAACTTTTCTGGGCGCCCGCCACGTCACGATCGAAGGAATAGGCATCCTTCATCGTGAATTCACGACCACGCATGACGCCAAAGCGTGGGCGTCGCTCATCGCGGAATTTCGTCTGGATGTGATAGAAATTCACAGGCAGTTGCCGCCAGCTCTGGATTTCGTTGCGAGCGATGTCCGTGATGACTTCTTCCGAGGTCGGCTGCAGCACAAAATCGCGACCGTGGCGGTCTTTCATGCGAAGCAGTTCAGGGCCGTATTGTTCCCAGCGCCCGGATTCAACCCAGAGCTCGGCCGGCTGAACCACTGGCATGAGCAGTTCCAGCGCACCGGCGGCGTTCATTTCTTCACGGATGATTTTCTCAATCTTGCGTATCACGCGCAAACCGAGAGGCATGTAGCTGTAGATGCCGCCCGCGAGCTTGCGGATCATGCCCGCGCGCATCATCAGTCGGTGACTGGCGATCTCGGCGTCGTTGGGGGCTTCTTTGATGGTATTGATATGAAAGGCGGATGCGCGCATGAATGGATACTAAATATGATTAGGGCAAAAAACCCGACAGATACGTATAATCAAATGCAATTGTATTGAATTCGCTGGGAGTGGCCATGCTTGATCGCGAAGGCTACCGTCCCAATGTCGGCATCATCCTCGTTAATCAAAAAAATGAGGTCTTTTGGGGTAAGCGGATACGGGAACATGCTTGGCAGTTCCCGCAGGGTGGGATCAACCACGGCGAAAGCCCGGTTCAAGCCATGTTTCGCGAGCTTTATGAAGAGGTCGGTTTACGACCTGAGCATGTCCGCATTCTGGGACGCACACGGGAGTGGTTGCGCTACGAGGTGCCGGATACTTTTATCCGGCGCGAGTCGCGTGGGCATTACAAAGGGCAAAAACAGATCTGGTTTTTGCTGCGCATGATCGGACGAGACTCCGATGTGCAGTTGCGCGCGACGCATCATCCTGAGTTCGACGCCTGGCGCTGGAGCCACTACTGGGTTTCCCTTGAGGCCGTCATTGAATTCAAGCGCCAGGTATACACCTTGGCCCTGAATGAATTGTCGCCCCTGATCTTCCGGCGCCCCCACGAAACACGTTTTTTGCGCCAATGCATGCCGGGCAGCCACCCCGATGACACTGCAGGGTTGCAAAACGAGCCGGATCCGGTGCTGCAACGCACCGGGTGATATCCGAGAGCGGCGCACATAAAAAAAGGCAGTGCTGCTGACGCACTGCCTGTTGACTTGCACCTGACGAAACTGTCGATTTACGTCAGTCGCTTGATCAGGCTTGACGTATCCCAGCGGGCTCCGCCCATCTTTTGAACATCGGCGTAAAACTGATCAACCAGTGCCGTGACCGGGACGCGGGCGCCATTGCGACGCGATTCGTCCATGACCAGACTCAGGTCCTTGCGCATCCAGTCAACCGCAAACCCGAAGTCGAACTTTCCATCAACCATCGTGGCACCGCGGTTTTCCATCTGCCAGCTCTGCGCGGCGCCTTTGCTGATGACGTCCAGAACCTGCTTCATGTCCAGGCCAGCGGCCTGTCCGAAGGCAATACCTTCGGACAGCCCCTGTACCAAGCCTGCGATGCAAATCTGATTGACCATTTTGGCCAACTGACCGGCACCGACGGGCCCGACCAGGGTCACGGCGCGTGCAAATGCAGCAATCACGTCCTGCACCGGCGAAAAGTCGCTGGCGTCGCCACCACACATCACCGTCAGCATGCCGTTGATCGCGCCTGCCTGGCCACCCGAAACCGGTGCATCGATAAAACGCAGTCCCATTTTTTCGGCTACGACATGCAGTTCACGCGCGACAGAGGCAGAGGCCGTGGTGTGATCCACGTAGGTGGCACCAGGCTGCATGCCGGCAAAGGCACCGTCAGCGCCCAGCACGATGCTTCGCAAGTCCTCGTCGTTGCCGACACAGGAAAACACGATCTGGGCTTGCAGAGCGGCTTCGCGGGGTGTGGCGGCGACCCGCCCGCCAAACTCGCTGACCCAGGCCTGGGCTTTGCCGGCACTGCGGTTGTAGACCGTGACGTCATGTCCGGCTTTGGCCAGGTGCCCCGCCATGGGCAAGCCCATGACGCCCAGGCCCAGAAAGGCAACCTGTTGGGGCAACGCCGGGAGGTACGTTTTGGCGTTGATGCTGGACATGCCTTATTCCTCTTCGACGAAGGCTTCTTCGCGCTTCTTGCGGATCGATGGCAGGGCCACGATGATCACCAGGAAGAGCGCGACGCCAAGCAGCGAAGCAGACAGGCCACGTTCCAGGAAGGTCATGTAGCTACCACGCGACAGCAACAGGGCACGACGGAAGTTTTCTTCCATCAGTGGTCCCAGAACCAGACCCAGCAACAGCGGCGCGCCTTCGCACTTGAGTTTGCTCCACACATAGCCAACCATACCGAAGCATGCGGTCGTGAAGATATCAAAGGTGTTGTAGTTCAGCGAATACACGCCAATCGTACAAAACACAAGAATCGCCGGGAACAAAATGCGGTAAGGCACTTTCAGCAGTTTGACCCAGATACCGATCAAGGGCAGGTTCAACACCACCAGCATCAGGTTGCCGATCCACATCGACGCGATCAGACCCCAAAACAGCTGGGGGTGGCTCGACATCACCTGGGGACCAGGCTGGATGTTGTGAATCGTCATGGCGCCCACCATCAGGGCCATCACGGCGTTACCGGGGATGCCCAGCGTCAGCAGCGGGATGAAGGAGGTTTGCGCGCCAGCGTTGTTGGCGGCTTCGGGACCTGCCACGCCAGCAGGGTGACCTTTGCCGAAACGCTCGGGGTGCTTGGAGATTTTCTTTTCAAGGGTGTAGGAGGCAAACGATGACAGCACCGCGCCGCCGCCTGGCAGAATGCCCAGCATTGAACCCAGGGCCGTGCCACGCACCGCTGCGGGCCAGGCTTCTTTGAATTCCTGCATGTTGGGGTACAGAGGACCGATGGTGTCGGCCAGGTCGACGCGGTGTTCTTTTTGCTCGAGGTTACTCATGATTTCGGCAAAACCGAACACGCCCATGGCCACGATTGCAAAGTCGATGCCATCTTGCAGTTCAGGTACGCCAAAGTCAAAACGTGCGACGCCGGAGTTCACGTCCGTACCGACCATACCCAGCAGCAAACCCAGCAAGATCATGCAGATTGCCTTGGGCAGCGAGCCGGATGCCAGCACCACGGCGCCAACCAGACCCAGCACCATCAGCGAGAAGTACTCTGCCGGTCCGAACTTGAAGGCAACCTCGGCAAGCGGCGGAGCAAACGCAGCCAGCAACAGGGTGGCGACGCTACCGGCGAAGAACGAGGCCAGCGCGGCGATGGCCAGCGCCGACCCCGCTCGCCCGTTTTTCGCCATCGCATGGCCATCGAGGCAGGTCACCACTGACGATGTCTCGCCTGGCAGGTTAACCAGAATGGCCGTCGTCGAACCACCGTACTGGGCACCGTAGTAAATACCGGCCAGCATGATCAGACCCGCAATCGGAGGCAACACGTAGGTGATCGGCAACAGCATGGCGATCGTGGGAACAGGCCCCAGACCAGGGAGAACCCCGACCAGTGTGCCCAGCAGGCAGCCCAACAGGGCGTAGAAGAGGTTTTCGGGTGTAAAGGCGACACCGAAACCGAGAATCAGGTTGTTGAGTAATTCCATGACCATTACCTCCTTAGTTCAAACCGAGGAAAGACGGCCAGATGGGAAATACCAGCCCAAGACCTTTGACGAAAGAAAGCCAGCACAGCACAACGAGAAACGCAGCGTTGGTGATGGATACTTTCCAGCTGTGTTCGTGGCTCGCCAGGCTGCTGATCGCAACCAGAAGGAATAACGAGACGATCAGCCCCAGTGGGCGCAACGTGAAGCCGAACAGCACGATGGAGCCGACAATGATGGCCAGGATCTTGAAGTCGAACCGGTCAACCTCTGTTTTTTCAGCCTTCTTGTTCAGAGATGACAGCAAAATCACCGCCCCGAGGGTCGCCATCACCACACCCAGCCAGAACGGGAAATATCCCGGTCCCATTCGGGCAGCGGTGCCCATTGAATAGGTGGTTGCTTTAAGTGCGAACGCAAGGCCAAGCGCGATGAACATCGCCCCTGACCAAAAGTCCTGTTTGTTTCTTAGCTGCATGGTGTATAGCTCCTTGACTGCGCTGCTAACTGTTTTAATTTGAAGAGTAAGGAAATTCAAACTCGAAAACTGGTGCGACCCACAAATGGGTGTTCCCAACTTTTTACTGAAAGATCCGCCGGTCCACTGCCAAGGATGTTTTTATCAGTAGACCAGCAAGGAGTGCATGGTAATGGACGCAAGCGTCAAATTAAACCCTCGTGAAGCCCTGAAGTCGTGGGGTTTTCCCTAGAGTGAGTACGAAAAGATCAAGTATTCGATGGATTGCTTTGGATCATGGTCAAAATGCTGTCGAATTGTCGTGTTGTGACCGGCTTCCTGAATAGAAGCTGACAGGAGGCTTACACCAAAAGTCATGCGGCTCACCACGCAGATTTTCCTGTATTTGGCATTTTTGCTTTACGATACCGATATGCTTGAAGATCTTGACCACCTCTCCCAACGTCTGGCCAGCCTTGTTGCCTACGCGCAGCAACTGGCCAACGACCGCAATGCCCTGCAAATGCGCCTCAAACGAGCCGAGTCCGAGCGCGACGCGCTACAGGCACAGCTCGACAAGGAAGGCGTCCAGGCACGGGCGTTGCACTCCAAAGTCAACGCGTTCGAGTCTGAGATCGAGGGCATCCGCGCACAGTCCTCCGTCAAGAACGCAGCGCTGCAAGGTTCGCTTGACCTGTTCAAGCAAGAACAATCTACCCTACAGGCTGAGTTGCATTCCCGCGCACAGGAAGTCGCACAATTGCGTGCCGTGACGGTGCAAGCCAAAGAGCGGATCGACGCGGTACTGATGCGTTTGCCTGGTGCCCAGCCCGAGGAGCAGCGTTGATGGAACGCGTTGATATAACAATACTGGGACGTGATTATTCCCTTGCCTGCGCGCCTGAAGAAAAGCCAGCGTTGCTGGCGGCCGTGCAGCACGTCAGCCAATTGGCGGGTCGTATCCAGGGTATGGGGAAAATATCCGGCAATGAACGTATCGCCGTCATGGCTGCGATACAGATTGCAGGCGAGTTGTTGACCATGCGTGCTCCAGATGGCCCGCTTGGTGGTTTGGCAGTGGGCGACTTCAAGCGTAGAATTGTGGACATGAACTCAATGCTTGATAGCGCGCTTCCCCAGGAGACTCGCACTGCCAAGTGAGTGTTTTAAGTTTGAAGAATTTTAAGTTTGTCCCTGCTGTGTTCGTGACTTGGCCATATATTCTCTGAACCTATGCTTTGGCATACAACGGTTGTACGATAGCTTGACGGGAATGCGCATCTCTAGTCAGACGCGCTCAAAATCAGGCAGACTGCGACCACCTTGAACCTCGGTTCGAGATGCCGGCCTTGACGACACAAGCGGGGCATTATCCAAGCGGGTCTGCAACAAGGCAGACCCGCTTTTTTTACGACTGTTGTTGATGTTCGTCTTAATGGACGCATGACGGTCTTTGACCGTTGCCTGCAAGTACCTTCTTGAGGATAGCTTCACATGACCAGCAATTCGCGAGTCACCCCGAGTCCCTCCAGCGGCCTGTGTGCATTGTTTGTGGCGTGGTCGATCTTGATGCCATGTTGCGTGGCCGCACAAACCGACAGCAGCGTCACCGTTCAGCTCGACCCACTGTCTGCCAGCGTGCAGCACCCGCAACTGACACTGCGCGCGCAGGCCAGTGCCAGCCTGACGCAGGACACGGTCACCCTCACGCTTGCCAAAGATGTGCAGGGAAAAAATGCGCAAGCCGTGAATCAGTTGCTGGCCCGGGCAATCGATTGGGCGCGCGAGCAGGCCCCTGCAAGCGACACGCTGAGAGTCAGCACCCATGCGTTTCGGGTGATGCCAGTCTTTACCCGTGACGGCAAGATGAACGGATGGCAGGGCCATGCAGAGTTTGTGGTCGAATCGCGTGACATCATTGCCGCCTCGGCGCTGGCGACCCGACTGTCCGAGCAGCTTGTACTGGCCAACGTTGCATTTTCGCTGTCATCGCAGGCGCGGCATGCCGAGGAAGCCCGTCTGCTGACCGAGGTTGCCCAGGCGTTTCGCGACCGGGCGCAACTAGCCACGACCGCCTTCGGTTTTAAGCAATATGTCATTCAGAAGATC
The DNA here is from genome assembly GCA_903821335.1 of uncultured beta proteobacterium. GTDB lineage: Bacteria > Pseudomonadota > Gammaproteobacteria > Burkholderiales > Burkholderiaceae_B > Zwartia. The sequence goes on along the minus strand of CAIJKV010000084.1, from coordinate 4,173 downwards.
GACCTGGGTGGCAGCGGTGCTGCGCCTGTCGCTTCCGGGATGATGCTGCGTGCAGCACCCATGCAGGCGGATGGGGCGCAGCCCGTTGATGTGCCGATGGTGCCCGACAGCGTCTCCGTGACAGTTTCGGTCAGCGGGACGGTTGGTTTGCGCTAGCAAAAAACATGATGATGCCGGCCACGATCATCGGCAGCGACAACCACTGTCCCATGGACAAGTTTGCGGCCAACAGGCCCAGGAAATTATCGGGTTCACGGGCGAACTCCGCTACAAACCGGAACACCCCGTAACCCATCAGAAATACCGCGCTCACCTGACCGGTCGGGCGTGGCTTGTTGGAAAACCACCAGACCAGGGCAAACAGTGCGAGGCCTTCAAGGCTCATTTGATAAATCTGGGAAGGATGGCGAGGGATGCCGTCACCACTTTGAGGAAACACCATTGCCCACGGCAAACTGCTGGGGCGGCCCCAGAGTTCCCCGTTGATGAAATTGCCCAGTCGACCCGCCGCCAGTGCCAGCGGAATAAGTGGTGCGACAAAATCCCCGACCTCCAGGAATTTGTATTTGCGGCTGTGCGCCAGCCAGAGCATCATGGACAGCACACCGAGCAGGCCACCGTGAAAAGACATGCCGCCCTCCCAGAGGTAGGCAATTTCCAGCGGATGGAACAGGTAATAGTCGGGTTTGTAGAAAAGCACATAGCCCAGTCGTCCACCGAGCACGACCCCGAGCACACCATAGAAAATCAAGTCCTCGAGATCGCGCATCGTCAGGCGCGTCTTGCCGTGCCGGATACGCCAGCGCCCCAGTAACCAGGCCGAGCCAAAGCCGGCCAGGTACATCAGGCCGTACCAGTGAATGGCCAGGGGTCCGAGACGCAGGGCAATCGGGTCGAAATTCGGAAATTGCAGCATGGCAACCCATCATCCAGAAAGATGTCCGATAATAACCGTTGATTTCAGATCATTTTGTGGCTCATTTACAGGCACTCATCCATGGCAAACAACGATCGTTCCAAACATATCACCGAAGGTATTACGCGCGCGCCCAACCGTTCCATGTATTACGGCATGGGCTACAAAGAGTCAGATTTCGCCAATCCGATGATTGGCGTCGCCAACGGGCATTCGACCATCACGCCATGCAATAGCGGGCTTCAGCCGTTAGCCGATGCAGCGGTGAAGGCTATTCATGCTTCCAACGCCAACCCGCAGATATTTGGCACGCCCACGATTTCTGACGGCATGTCCATGGGCACTGAAGGCATGAAGTATTCGCTGGTTTCGCGCGAAGTCATCGCCGATTGCATTGAAACTGCGGTGCAGGGCCAATGGATGGACGGCGTGGTTGTCATTGGCGGCTGCGACAAGAACATGCCAGGCGGGATGATCGGCATTGCACGCTGTAACGTGCCGGGTATCTATGTCTATGGTGGCACGATCAAGCCTGGCCACTACAAAGGTCGCGATCTGAATATCGTTTCTGTGTTCGAGGCCGTGGGTGAGTTCACGATGGGGCGCATGAGCCAGGAAGATTTCAAGGCGATTGAGCAAAAAGCGATTCCTGGCACTGGTTCCTGTGGCGGGATGTACTCCGCCAACACCATGAGCTCGGCGTTTGAAGCCATGGGCATGGCGCTGCCCTACTCGAGCACGCTGGCCAACGAGGACAGCGTGGCGGTTGCCAATGCGGCCGAGGCCGCCCGGGTGCTGGTCGATGCGGTTCGCCACAATCGCCGCCCGCGCGACATCATTACGCGCAAGTCCCTGGAAAATGCCGTCGCGGTCATCATGGCTATTGGTGGCTCAACCAACGCTGTGTTGCACTTCCTGGCAATCGCCCATGCCGCCGAGGTGCCATGGACCATTGACGACTTTGAAACCGTGCGCCAGCGTGTGCCCGTGTTGTGCGACCTCAAGCCTTCGGGTCAGTTCCTGACCGTTGACCTGGATCGCGCAGGCGGAATTCCGCAAGTGATGAAGATCCTGCTCAATGCGGGGCTGCTGCACGGTGACTGTCTGACGATATCTGGCAAGACGATCGCAGAAGTGCTTAAGGATGTGCCTGACCTGCCTCCGGCGAACCAGACTGTCATCCGCACGATTGACAATGCGCTCTACGACCACGGTCACCTGGCCATCCTGAAGGGCAATTTATCGCCTGAAGGCGCCGTCGCCAAGATCACCGGCCTCAAGAATCCTGCCATGACAGGCCCTGCGCGCGTGTTTGATTCAGAGGACGATGCGATGGTCGCGATAATGGATCGCAAGATTGAGCACGGCGATATCGTAGTGATCCGCTACGAGGGTCCTCAGGGCGGCCCGGGCATGCGTGAAATGCTGGCGCCAACCGCCGCGCTGGTCGGCCAGGGCCTCGGGGAAACCGTTGGACTGATTACCGATGGCCGTTTTTCGGGTGGTACCTGGGGCATGGTGGTCGGGCACGTTTCCCCTGAAGCTTTCGTGGGAGGGCTCATTGGCCTGATAGAAGAGGGCGATTCCGTCACGATCGATGCGAACAAATTGTTGCTGCAACTCAACGTGCCAGAGGCCGAGATCGAAAACCGCCGCAAATCCTGGAAGCAGCGGGCTCCGCGTTACCGTCGCGGCGTATTGGCCAAATTCGGCAGGCTCGCCAGTACGGCCAGCCGCGGGGCAGTGACGGATGCGTTTGACGAGTAAGGCGCAGGCCAGTGCGTGGGGCGTCCGTGGCGCCATCGTGCTGGGTCTGATTCTGGCCGCAGCGGGGTCGGCACAGGCGCAGGTTGCGCCGCCCGCTGGCCAGGGCTCAGCCTTGACCGTCGATGGCCTGGCGCTGGCCAAGGCAAAAACATGCCTGGGCTGCCACCTGGTCGACGAAAAGAGGGTAGGGCCCGCCTATGTGCAGATTGCCAGGCGTTATGGCGATCTTGAACAGGCAGCGCAATACCTGGTCAATTCCATTCGTCTGGGTGGCAAAGGGCGCTGGGGTGTCGTCCCCATGCCCGCCCAGCCCCAGGTGACAGAGTCTGAGGCGCGCCAGCTGGCGCAATGGATCCTTTCCCTCAAGTAGCGGTGATCGCACGCCGATGCCGCGCCAAAAACATCCGGAGCACAACCTATGCAAACAATATCCACACCAGTCGGTCTTGAAACAGCAGTTTTTGGCGGTGGATGCTTCTGGTGCACGGAAGCGGTCTTTACTTCGATCGAGGGCGTGATCGCGGTCCAGTCAGGCTATTGCGGCGGCCATCTTGATCACCCCACCTATGAGCAGGTGTGTTGCGGTACAACAGGGCACATTGAGGTGGTTCGTATTGAGTTTGATCCCTCGGTCGTCGGGTACGAAAGCCTTCTTGAGGCGTTTTTCGATAGCCACGACCCCACCACGCCGGGCAGACAGGGTAATGATGTGGGCCCTCAGTATCAGTCGGCGGTGTTCTGGCAGACTGCTGCGCAACGCGAGATCGCCACGGCCATGATCCGCAGGATCGATGCCACGCAAGCACTTGCTGACCCGCTATGCACGCAGCTGCTGCCCGCGGCACCCTTCTGGCCTGCGGAAGCAATGCACGCTAGTTATTTTGCGCTGCACCCAGAGCAGGGCTACTGCCAGTTTGTGATTGCGCCGAAGGTGCTCAAATTCAGAAAAACCTTCGCTGGCAGGCTTAAAAACCAAGGGTAAGGCAGGTTTGTTTAGAGGAATTAAAAAATAAATCGATTATTTAGTGTTTTTAGCCCCCTCGACTTGCAAGCTGCCATTTTCTCATGCTATAGTTGCGCTCCTTCGAACCCCGGACAATCCCGAATAGGAAAAACCCGGGTCGGAATGCGGACCAGCTTCATCAGGTCCTCAGGCAGTAAAAGAAATAAGATTTAGCCAAGTAAGTAACTCTACTTGACAGGATTTAAAAAGTCCTTCATAATCTCACTTCTCTGCTGCAGGAAACGAAGCAGCGCAGTTAGTAAGAAATGCAGTAACGAGGTTTTTAAGACCAAGTTGCCAGCAGATAGCTACTAACTAGCGGCAGATAGCCGGTTTGGCGGTCTGTAGTACGCAGTACCTTGTTCTTTAAAAATTTGACAACCGATAAGTGTGGGCGCTTGGAATGAGTGCGCAGTTTACTTAGCTGTAACAGGTTAAGTAGATGCTAACGAAATCAAGTGCTCATAAAGAAGTAAGGTAGTAATTT
>CAIJKV010000083.1 GCA_903821335.1 uncultured beta proteobacterium | reverse complement strand
GGCGTACTGGCGAACTATCATTACAACCAGGAACTGCTGTTGCAGATGCAGCCCCCGGAGCCCGATGAAAACCCACCGGACCTGGCCGCTGCCTTCGCCGTCATCGCCGGCGCGCGCGCCGATGGTCGCGTGAAGTTGTCGCCGTCAGAATGTCTGTGCCTGTTCCGTGCATTTCATGTGCCACTTGCAGTGGTGGATGATGCGGTCCGGCATGATGCCGTGCATCGGGTTCCCATGGCTCTTGGCGTCATGCATGATCGTCGTTTCGGCCCAATCGTCCGCTTTGGCGCAGGCGGTCCCGTGGCCGGCTTGCTCGCTCCGGACGGCGGGATGGATTTGCCGCCGCTGAACCACTTTCTTGCGCGCAGCCTGGTTGAGAGAAGTGTGCTCTGGCAACGCTCGCTGGCCGGGCACGTCACGCCCGAAGTACACGAAGCGTTGCTCCTCTCGCTGGAAAGAATTTCTACACTGGTGGGTGAAATTCCTGACGTTGAGACGATTGCTGTCGATCCGTTGTACGCCAACAGCACGCGCCTGTACTCGCCCGACATCACCATACGATTGCACACGACGTCGCGGGGCACGACGCCGCGCGTCAGCGGCTATCCTCATATGGCCGTTCACCCCTATCCTTACCGTTGGGTTCAGCGACTGGTATTTGCCGACGGCGTGCCCTGGACGCTGCGTCCCATCCGCCCCGAAGATGCGCAGGCCTTGCAGGACTTTATCCGGGGGCTCTCTGAGCGGTCGCGTTACATGCGGTTTGTCTCAATGATGCGCGAACTCACGCCACGCATGTTGTCGCGGTACACGCAGATTGATTATCACCGGGAACTCGCCCTGATTGCGACGACGTTTGTGCCCAACCCTGCCAATCGTGGTCACTTGACCGAGACAATCATCGGCCTGGCGCACTACCTGCGCAACGCCGATGGGCGGGGCGCTGAGTACGCGCTCGTGATCGGTGACGACTGGCAGCGCCGTGGCTTGGGCGCGAAATTGATGAACAAGCTGATCGAGGCGGCCACTGAGCAGGGCCTGGAGTACATCGATGGCATGGTCATGGGTGCCAACCAGCCGATGCAGGCGCTGATGACGCGGCTGGGCTTCACCAACGACCGGGATGCGGACGACCCCAGCATGCGGCGTGTATGGCTGGGATTGCCCAGGATCTCTGGCGGGGACGCTTCCTAGTTCAGTACCCGACCCAGGAACGCCGCGATATCGCTGATTTCCTGGGGGCAGACCGAATGGGGCATTGGGTAGGTGTGCCACTCCACCTTGTAGCCCAAGGCGTCGAGTTTGCGACGCGACAATTCAGCGCGATCCAGTGTCACCACCGGGTCGAACAAGCCATGGGCCAAAAATATCGGCGTGTCTGCGTTGGCGGCATGACGATCCCTGTCTGCCATGTCGATGAGTGGCAGGTAACCCGACAGCCCCATCAGGCCCGCCAGGCGCTCGTTCGCGCGCAAGCCCGTGTGCAGTGTCATCGCGCAACCCTGCGAAAAACCGGCGAGCACAATGTTGTGACTGGGAACGCCTCGCGCATTTTCGCGGCGTATCAGTGCGTGCACGGCACGCTCGGAGGCGCGAATGCCGGCTTCATCTTCGAGACGCACGAGGTTGGGAACGAGGATGTCGTACCAGGACCGCATCGCCATGCCACCATTGATCGTGACAGGCTGTACGGGTGCGTTCGGGAATACAAAGCGCACCGGCCGCGACGCCGGCAAGCGCAGCTCGGGGACAACGGGTACAAAGTCATTGGCATCGGCACCAAGCCCATGCAACCAGATCACGCTGTGCGTGGGATTGGGGCCGGTTTCGACTTCTACGCAATCAAGAAATTTGTCCTGAGTCATTCTGCGGCATCCGGGTCATGAAGTGTTTTAAGCGCCTGGAACAGCGCGCGATAGTGTTTGCGCTGGGGCTCCTGACCCTGACGCAACTCGGCATTGGCTTTCAATTCCTTGCGCCCCTCGCGAATGAGCGTGCGCATATGCTGGATGTCCGCGCTGGGGAACCGGGTCAACAGCGCGGTCAGCACCTCGTCGTCCTTGAGCAGCTTGTCTCGCATGGATTCAAGCTTGTGCATGGCGATGGTTTGTTCGCGCGAGCCGTTTTTCCAGGTATCGAGCGTCGCCCGGATTTCGTCGACGGGCGCATCCCGCATGAGCTTGCCCACAAAGTGAATCTGTCGGCGCCGGCCTTCGCGGCTGGTCGTGCGCTGCGCGAGACGAATGGACTCGTGCAGGCGTTCGGACAGTGGCAGCTGCTTGAGCCGTTCAGGTGAAAGGTCAATCAACTCTCTGCCCAAGTCGACAAGCGCGAGCATGTCGCGCTTGACCTGGGATTTGCTGGGTGGACGGTCGTCGATTTCGTCGAACGCGTCGTCGTGGGGGGCGGGTAAATCGTTTGTCATGGGGCTATCATAAAGCTTCACGCTCATGGACTCATATGGCAACCTCAATTTCTTTACTTCCCATTGCCGAAAATCGACCGGTTTTCGAGGATCTTGTCACTCAGGCGCTCGACCATGCCCGCAGCCTGGGCGCCAGCGACGCAGCCGCCGAGGTGTCTGAGGCGCAAGGCCTCGCCGTCTCGGTGCGGCGCGGAAACGTCGAAACCGTCGAGCAGACACGCGACCGTTCCCTGGATGTCACCGTTTTCGCAGGGCAACGACGCGGTTCAGCGTCTACCTCTGATTTTTCACCACAGGCTTTGCGCGAAACGGTCGAGGCCGCCTGGCATATCGCCCGGTATACCGCCGAGGATCCGGCCGCTGGCCTTCCTGAGACCAAGCTGCTGGCGATTGGCGACGTGCGCCGCGACCTGGCGTTGCATTATCCCTGGGCACTGAGCGTCCAGGAGGCGACCGAGATCGCCATTCAGGCCGAACGCGCCGCACTGACCACAGACCGTCGCATCACCAACACCGAAGGTGCGTCGGTCGATACCCATGAAGGTCATTTCGTGCTGGGCAATACCCACGGGTTTCTTGACGGGTACGCCTATTCAAGACACGGGTTTTCAGTTGCCCCGATCGCCGGGCGCGGGCAGAAAATGCAACGCGACTACTGGTACACGAGCGACCGTGACGCCACACGCCTGGCCAATCCCGCAGCGGTTGGGCGCTACGCAGCCGAACGCGCCTTGTCGCGACTTTCCGCGCGCCGCATCCCGACTGGCCGATTCCCGGTCCTGTTCGAGGCGCCGCTTGCGATGGGGTTGATCGGCGCGCTGACGCAGGCCGTCAGCGGCGGTGCGCTTTACCGTCAGTCCAGTTTCCTGCTTGACTCTCTGGGGCATGAGATTTTTCCGTCCGATATCGAGATTACTGAAGATCCGCATGTGCCTGGTGCCATGGGCAGCTCGCCGTTCGATGAAGAGGGGGTGCGCACCACGGCGCGTGATGTCGTGCGCGGGGGTGTACTTCAGGGCTATTTCCTGTCTACGTACACTGCCCGAAAACTGGGCATGGTCACTACCGGCAACGCGGGCGGGTCACACAATCTGGTGTTGCGCTCGACCCGCACGACGGGCCGCGACAACCTCAAGGCCATGCTGCGCAAGATGGGCACGGGGCTGCTGGTCACTGAACTGATCGGGCAAGGTGTGAATTACGTCACCGGGGATTATTCTCGCGGCGCGTTTGGGTACTGGGTCAAAAATGGCCAGATCCAGCACGCGGTTGAAGAGATCACGATCGCGGGGAATTTGAAGGAAATGTTTAGCCAGATCGTCGGTGTCGGGTCAGACGTGATCACGCGTGGCAGCAAGACGACCGGCTCGATCCTGATCGAGCAAATGGCGATTGCCGGTACGTGAATCGGGGTGGGCAGTGTAATATCCAACGGATCGGGCGCTTGACGATTCCCGGAAAAACTTTGCGAGGAGACTCTGAATGCAACGTCGTTCGTTTCTGAAAAATGCCAGTATTGGTGCTGTCGCCGGCACCGCTGCGGTCGCGGCGCCCGTTTTTGCGCAAGATGCGCCCACATTGAACTGGCGCCTGGCCTCCAGCTTTGGCCGCAGCCTGGACACGTTGTTCGGGTGCAGCGAAATGTTTGCAAAATACGTCAGTGAATCGACTGACGGGAAATTCAATATCCGCATTTTCCCTGGTGGTGAAATTGTTCCACCCCTGCAAGTGCTGGATGCGGTGCAGAAAAATACGGTCGAAATGGGCCATTCCTGCGGGTACTACTACTTTGGCAAAGACCCAATTCTGTGTTTTGACACAGCCGTGCCGTTTGGGCTGAATGCTCGTCAGATGAATGCCTGGATGTACGAAGCCGATGGCATGAAACTCACGCGTGAAATGTACAAGCCTTACAACATCCTCAACTTCCCGCTGGGCAATACCGGTGTGCAGATGGGTGGCTGGTTCCGCAAGGAAATTAAGACGGTCGATGACCTGAAAGGGCTGAAGATGCGCACGGCTGGCTTTGCCGGCACGGTACTTGCGCGTCTGGGCGTGGTGCCCCAGCAGATCGCCGGTGGCGATATTTACCCTGCGCTTGAAAAAGGCACTCTGGACGCCGTCGAGTGGGTGGGTCCGGCCGACGATGAAAAGCTTGGCTTTTTCAAAATCGCCAAGCACTACTACTACCCAGGCTGGTGGGAGGGCGGTCCGCAGATCTCCCTTTACGTCAACCAGGGCGAGTTCGAAAAACTGCCCAAGAGCTACCAGGTGATTATTGACTCGGCCAGTCGCGCGGCACACACCGCGATGACGGCCCGCTATGACAATGCAAACGCTGCGGCCTTGCGCCGTCTGCTGGCGCAAGGCACCCAGCTGCACGCATTCCCGCGCGCCGTGATGGATGCCTCCTGGGACGCCGCGATCCAGGTCTATGACGAGTTCTCGGCCAAAGACCCCAAGTTCAAAGCCGTCTACGACAATTACATGGGCTATCGTGACACGCAGGTGCCATGGTTCCGTGTCGCCGAAGCGTCCTACGATCAGTTTATCGGGGCCGCGATATCACGTAAAAAGTAACCTGAATCGGCCCGCCCCGGACTAGGGTGGGCACAGTTCGCGTGCTTGCGTCAACCAGGACGGATGGGGTCAGTTTGGCCTTCATCCGTTTTTTATTGTAGAATCGAGGGCTTTCCCCTATCAGTTAGGGTCGCAAAGAGCAATGGCACGGGCGGGTAATAACGCTTTGGCATGTTTTTTTGTGGTCTGTTTTTGATTGATCGGGGGCCCGTCGGGATGGTCCCGGCAGGTATTTTCCTAGGATCAAATCATGAAGACATTTGTGGCCAAGCCGCATGAAGTCCAACGTGACTGGTTCGTGATTGACGCGAAGGGCAAAGTCCTCGGTCGTGTGGCCAGCGAAGTCGCACACCGTCTGCGCGGTAAGCACAAGCCAGAGTTCACGCCCCACGTTGATACAGGCGATTACATCGTCATCATCAACGCAGCAGATATCGTCGTAACCGGTAACAAGACGCAAGACAAAAAGTACTTCCGTCACACAACGTATCCAGGCGGCATTCGCGAAACCAATTTCGCCAAGCTCCAGGAACGTTTTCCCGGTCGCGCGATTCAAAAGGCCGTCAAGGGCATGTTGCCCAAGGGTCCTCTTGGCTACGCGATGATCAAAAAGCTGAAGGTCTATGCGGGCGCTGAGCATCCGCATTCTGCCCAACAGCCCCAGCCCCTCGAAATTTAAGGACAGGCCATGATCGGTAATTGGAATTACGGAACCGGCCGCCGCAAGACTTCGGTGGCGCGCGTGTTTATGAAAAAAGGTTCGGGCAAGATCGTCGTCAACAGCAAGCCTGTTGATGAATACTTTGCCCGCGAAACAGGTCGCATGGTTGTGCGTCAGCCGCTTGAGCTGACCGGTCACCTGCAGTCTTTTGACTTCCATATCAATGTGCACGGTGGCGGCGAAAGCGGCCAGGCCGGCGCAGTGCGTCACGGTATTACCCGTGCGCTGATTGACTACGATGCAACGCTCAAGCCAGCACTGTCCAAAGCTGGCCTGGTCACGCGTGATGCCCGTGAAGTCGAACGTAAGAAAGTCGGCTTCCACAAGGCGCGTCGTCGCAAGCAGTTCAGCAAGCGCTGATCGACTTTCGACAAGGGGCCCGTGGTTTTTCGGGCTACCAGCAAACAGGCCGCTTCTGCGGCCTTTTTGCTTTTTAGCGGTTTTTTTAGCGGTTTTTTTGAGTGGCTTTTTGAACGGTTTTTTGAGCGGCTTTTTTAGCGGCTCAGACGGGCCCCACAACCTGCTTGCGACACTGTCTTACGTTTGCCACAAACCTTTAGCCTCTTGCGTGGGATAATGACAGGCTGAACCGTTGATTCGCCGGATGATGCCGGCAACCGTCTTTCTGGAGTGCATCAATGACACAACCCAACGCTGAACGTATCAAGGTCGGTATTGTCGGCGGCACTGGCTACACCGGGGTCGAATTGCTGCGCATGCTGGCGCAGCACCCCCAGGCCGCGCTGACAGCGATCACCTCACGCAAGGAAGAGGGGATGCCTGTTGCCGAGATGTTTCCGAACTTGCGCGGACACGTCGACCTGGCGTTTTCCTCGCCTGACAACGCCAGGCTGACGGATTGCGATGTGGTGTTTTTTGCCACACCCCACGGTGTGGCGATGAGTCAGGCCAAAGAACTGCTGGCTGCTGGCGTGCGTATCATCGACCTGGCTGCCGATTTTCGTTTGCAGGACACTCGCGTGTTCGAGCACTGGTACAAAATGCCACATGCTTGCCCGGATGTTCTGGCCGAGTCTGCCTACGGCCTGGTAGAACTCAATCGCAGCGCCATCGCCCGCGCCCGTGTCGTGGGGAATCCTGGCTGCTACCCGACCACCATTTTGCTGGGCTTGGCTCCGCTGCTTGGCCCCGTTCACCTGATCGACACCTCTGACATCATCGCTGACGCCAAGTCGGGTGTAACGGGTGCCGGGCGCAAGGCTGAAGTTGCGACTCTTTTTTCCGAAGCCAGTGATAATTTCAAGGCCTATGGCGTTGAGGGGCATCGTCATCATCCTGAAATAAACGCACAACTGAATCTGCTGGCGGGGACGACTGTCGGCCTGACGTTCGTGCCCCACCTGGTCCCCATGGTCCGCGGTATGTTCAGCACGATCTACGCGCGCATCCTTCCCCAGGCGCGTGACCTGGATTTCCAGGCACTGTTCGAGGCGCGTTATGAAATCGAGCCCTTTGTCGATGTCATGCCCGCCGGTAGCCTGCCTGAAACGCGTTCGGTTCGAGCGTCCAATATGGTGCGCATTGCCGTGCACCGTCCCGCACATGGTGACCGCCTGGTCATCCTGGTCGTACAGGACAACCTGGTAAAAGGCGCAGCGGGCCAGGCAATTCAAAACATGAACCTCATGTTTGGCCTGCCAGAAACGACGGGTCTGAACCAGGTCGCCATCCTCCCTTGACCGGACGTCGCGCATGACTGTTTCCATCGGACGAACAGTGATCGGCTGGGCGGTCGCGGCCGTGCTGCTGGCGACAGCGGGCGGTTTGGTCGGGGCGTTCATCGCACAGCGACCCGATAGCGAAATGCTTGCCCTGCAGTTGCGATCCGAGCGTGCGGCGCGCAGTCAATCCTTCAATGAATGGGAAGCCCAGTTGCAGGCGGCACAGCGAAGCACTGAGCAGGTCCAGGGGGACCTCGTGGTCGAGCGTTCCGCGAGGGCTGAACTTGAGCGCAATCTTGTCGCCACGCAGGCTGAACTCGATCGTGCGCGCGATCAGCTTGCCTTTTACGAGCAACTGCTGCCGCCCGGCCCGCAAGGCTCAGTTGCCCTGCGGGCTGTCGATCTGCAGCTTCAGGCTGGCGCACTGAGGTATCGTGTTTTGCTGATGCGTAGTGGTAAGCCGGGGGAGCGATTTTCAGGGCTACTGGAATTCGTTGCGATCGGGCAGCAAGATGGTCAGGAAGTGACACACATCCTCAAACCCCTGCTGACTGCAGGGCAGTCGCCCAACGGGGCGACCGTCACTGGCGCGCAAGGCACTGCTGGTGGTGGCACCGACCCCGCGGCGGACGCCTTGCGTCTGGGCTTCGAACAGTTTCAACGCAGCCAGGGGTTGCTTGCCCTTCCGGCTGGTTTTGCGCCTCAATCGGTGACAGTGCGTGTCGTAGAGGGCAGTATTGTCCTTGCATCACGAAGGGTTGATCTCTAGCTCGTGAGATAGTTTGCGTTATACTTGAGTACTATAGTCGGGTATGGGCAGCACCTTGATTCAGTACGGTGCACGCCCGTCTTCCCTTATCAGGGACAGGAGTCACAAGCATGAACACCGTTACCGAAACCATCGACCTTCAGGCGCCACCTGCGCCGATCTTGTTTACCGATTCTGCTGCAGCAAAAGTCAAAGACCTGCTGATTGAAGAAGGCAATGACAACCTTAAGCTGCGTGTATTCGTTCAGGGCGGGGGTTGTTCTGGTTTTCAATACGGGTTTACGTTTGACGAAGATGTCAACGAAGACGACACCACGCTTGAAAAGAATGGTGTGGCGCTGCTCGTTGACCCGATGAGCTTTCAGTATCTGGTTGGTGCTGAAATCGACTACAAGGAAGACATCGAAGGATCACAGTTTGTGATTCGCAACCCCAATGCCACAACGACTTGTGGATGCGGCTCATCGTTTTCAGTCTGAGTTTGCTTTAGGCAGGCCAACACGCCCCGAGGATACGCGGCCCGCGCGCACCCGTCACGGCCGGCTTGCTTGCAGCCACGCCTTGCCTGTGCGCCCAAGCCAGCCACGCGAAGGCAAGGGCTTCTACATCCTGTGACGAAATACCTGCATGGTCGGTTGCCAGCACGGGGCAGGGCAGCAGGGCTTGCAGATCCTGCATCAACGCCGCATTGCGTGCGCCACCTCCGCAAACCAGCACGTCCTGGGCATCTGGTGCGTAGTTGCGAATCGCATCCGTGGCGCAATGGGCAGTCAATGCCCGCAGTGTCGCCTGGATGTCTTCGGCGCGCGGCTGGCTGGCTAGGTTGAGTTCAGCGCACACGCTCGTGAGCCTGGACTCTAGCCATGACCAATGAAAGAGGTCCCTGCCTGTCGATTTTGGTGCAGGAAGAGAGAACCAGGGCTCAGCGTCAAGAAAGTGCCTGAGCAGTCGTGCGTGGACCACGCCGCTGGCACCCCAGGCGCCATCCGCGTCGAACGGGTGACCTGTGCGCATGTGACACCACATATCCATCAGGACATTGGCTGGGCCGGTGTCGAATCCCAGTGGCTCGGCACCTGGCCGCAAAATCGTGATGTTTGCGATGCCGCCCAGATTCAGTACGACACGCGGATGCCCAGCCGCAAACACGCCCGCATGAAATACTGGAACCAGGGGCGCTCCCTGGCCACCTGCGGCCACATCGCGACTTCGAAAGTCTGCCACGACGCTGATGCCAGTCAGTTCAGCCAGCAGCGCGGGTGAGTTGAGTTGAATGGTGTAGCCCTGTGCCGGCGAATGCCTGACAGTCTGGCCGTGCGCACCGATCGCCAAGACCTCCGATGCCTGGATTCCCGCAAGGTTCAATAGCTGGTCGACCGCCGCGGCATACACCCGCGCAAGGGCGTTGGCAGCCAGCGCACTGCGTGCAAGTTCGTTGTTCCCCACGCTATTGAGCGCGAGCATTTCATGCTTTAAATCGTCAGGAAAAGGGACCGAGACCCGGGCAAGTTGCGTGGGCAACCCGCGCGCATCAAAGCTGGCCAGTACGGCATCAACGCCATCAAGGCTCGTGCCCGACATCAGTCCGATGAACAGGCTGCCCGACATGTGCTAACGGCTGGCGATATTGCTGGTTTCGGGGACGGCGTCCTGGAATTTTGCAAGCACTTGCAGTTGCTGGCGATAGGACGCAACGGCTTGAGCAAAGAACTCCCGCTGCGCGCCTTCGATGGGTTGCGGCTCAGGCAAGGCGAGCGATAGTGGGTCGATGGGCTTGTCAGCAACACGGAATTCATAGTGCAGGTGTGCCCCCGTTGACCAGCCAGTTGATCCGACATAGCCGATCAACTGACCCTGCGAAACTTTCGCGCCTTTGGTGATGCCATCGGCAAAACGCGACTGATGACCATAGAGGGTGGATATTTTGCCGTGGTGCTTGAGGATGATGACGTTGCCGTAACCATTTTGCCAGCCGACGACGTCGACCAGACCGTCGGCGGTGGCATGAATCGGTGTGCCCATCGGGGCGGCATAGTCGACACCGGCGTGACCTTGCCATTCATTGTGTATCGGGTTCTTGCGCATGCCGAAGGTCGAACTGATGCGGGAAAACTTGATGGCATTGCGCAGGAAAGCGCCTTGCAGGCTTTCGCCCTCAAGGGTGTAGTAGCTTCCGGTCTTTCCATCCTGGCTATACCAGACCGCGTTATGGGTTTTGCCCTGATTGGTGAACTCGAGTGCAAGGACCTTGCCCGCGCTGGCGTTACGGCCTTCAAAGCTGCGCATTTCATAGACCACTCGAAACTGGTCGCCGCGGCGCAGGTCGCGCAAAAAGTCGATTTTGCTGCCAAGGATTTCGGCCATCTGGGATGTCACGGCATCGGGGATGCCTGCATCGTCTGTCGCGGCGAACAGAGAGCGCTGGATGGTGCCAACAGCGACTTGAACCTGCGCTTCGTTTGCTTCTTCGGCCTCGCGGGCGGTGAAACCCGTGGTGCCTGGTCTGATCTCTAGCAGGCGCGCGACGGTCTTGCCATTTGTTTCAATATTGGGCGTGTGTACGTAGCGAACCCAGAGAAGATCGCCTGACTGGCTGGTGGCAGCTTGTACTGTACGACCCGGGGTGAGCTTGTACACCGCACGGGCTTTGACGTCATGCGTCAGGAACGTCAGCAGTTCGTTATCGTTGATGTCGAGCCGCTTGAGGATCGTAGCCAGCGTGTCGCCCGACCGGATGCGGGTTTCAGCGATAAAGGGCTGGTTGTCTGCCTCGGTGAGGCCTTCGGTTGGTGCCGTGCTGGCTGGCAGAGGCACGATGTCCTGGAGCAGGCGCTGTTCGGGCGGTTCCTGCAAGTTTGCGGACGGTTGCACCATGCCGAGCGCGGCGGCACCGATGCCGAGTGCAAGCGAGGACGCAATCAGCGCCCCACGCAGAATGCCGGTGCGAGTGCTGCGGCGTGCAGAGGCGATCGGGCCATGCTGGACAAGGGTCGGGCTATGTGCCTGATCGTACTGTTGACTCATCGGGGGGAAATCCTGTGGAACGCTATGCAGAGCAACGCCGGTTCCGCAGGGGTCGTAGCGAGCTAATGTTACTTTGCGTATGATGTAAGACAAATTCTGGGACGATGTTAGCCGATTTCAGCGGCGTAAACATTGGTTTATGTCACTTCTATTGTATCTTTTAGCTTACGTCTTTTATGTTGCCGTCAAAATACACGATTACCCCTGAAATTGAAGCTAATTTGCGCGTAGTGATGCGTGGGTGCGACGAGTTGCTTGTGCTGGCCGAGTTTGCCCAGAAGCTTGCTCGCAGCGAGGCGACGGGCGTGCCGTTGCGTGTCAAGCTGGGCCTTGATCCCACAGCACCTGACATCCACCTTGGCCATACGGTCGTGCTCAACAAGCTGCGGCAGATGCAAGACCTGGGCCATACGGTCATTTTCCTGATTGGTGATT
>CAIJKV010000082.1 GCA_903821335.1 uncultured beta proteobacterium | reverse complement strand
TGGCGTGATCATGGGTTCTTCCAGCGACTGGGAAATTATGCAGCACGCGGTGAACATGCTCACTGAATTCGGCGTGGCCTGTGAAACACGTGTGGTGTCGGCCCACCGCATGCCACAGGACATGGCTGAATATGGCGCAGCAGCCGCCGACCGCGGTTTGCGCGCGATCATCGCCGGTGCAGGGGGTGCGGCGCATTTGCCAGGCATGATGGCCGCACTGACCGAAGTCCCGGTTTTTGGTGTTCCCGTGCCGTCACGCTACCTGCGTGGCGAAGACTCACTGCTTTCGATTGTCCAGATGCCTCGCGGCATTCCGGTGGCCACATTCGCGATCGGCGAAGCGGGTGCGGCCAACGCTGCGCTGCACGTGATCGCCAACCTTGCGATGACCGACTCCGCCCTGCGCGAACAGCTCAAGACGTTCCGTGCGCATCAAACCGAAGCGGCGCGTGCGATGCGGGTGCCGCTGTGATCGCACCAGGTGAATGGCTTGGTCTGCTTGGCGGCGGTCAGCTTGGCAGGATGTTTTCCCATGCCGCGCAAGCGCTCGGCTATCGCGTGGTGGTGCTCGACCCTGCGCCGGACGGGCCAGCGGCTTCGGTTGCCGATGCGCATATCCAGGCTGACTATGATGACCTGACCGGGCTCAATAAGCTGGCTCAGCGTTGCCGTGCCGTAACAACTGAATTTGAAAATGTGCCTGCGCATAGTCTGCATGCGCTGTCTGCGCATTGTCGCGTGACGCCCGGCGCGTCTGGCGTTGAAATCGTCCAGGATCGCATCGCTGAAAAGGCATTTATTTCAAGTCAGGGCGTGCCAGTCGCGCCGCACGCTGCCGTGCACAGTCCCGCCGACTTGATGACAGTCGGTGCCCACTTGTTTCCGGGCATTCTTAAGGTTGCACGCCTGGGCTATGACGGTAAAGGTCAGGCACGCGTGAAATCGATCGACGAAGCGCTCGATGCCTTCAAGGAATTTGGCGGCGTGCCCTGTGTGCTCGAAGCCATGCTTGATCTCAAGCAAGAGTTGTCGGTTGTGCTGGCGCGTGGCCTGGACGGCGAATGCGCGGTCTTTCCGATTGCCAGTAATGTGCATCACGAAGGTATCCTTGCGGTCACCACGGTTGATGGTCAGACAACACCGCTGTCAGCGCGTGCCACCGACGCCACGCTCGCGATTGCGCGTGGCCTGAATTACCACGGTGTCCTGTGTGTTGAATTTTTCGTGCTGAAGGACGGGCAGTTGCTGGTCAATGAGATCGCGCCGCGTCCCCACAACAGCGGCCACTACACCATGAACGCCTGTGTCACCAGCCAGTTCGAGCAGCAAGTGCGCGTGATGGCTGGCTTGCCACTGGGCAGCACGCGGCTGCTGACCCCGGTGGTCATGCTGAATATTCTGGGTGATGTCTGGTACCCGACAGCCGACGACCTCCAGGTCGAACCTGACTGGTCCGCAGTGCTGGCGGTTCCTGGCACGTCGCTACATTTGTACGGCAAGCGCGAAGCGCGCCGCGCACGTAAGATGGGCCACGTCAACGTGATCGGACAAACACTCGCCCAGGCCATTGCCGCGGCCAACCAGGTGGTGCGTATTCTGCGGCTACCGGTGGCGGCCTAGGCGTGACCAGCGTGACGACTGCCCCTGACATTGCGCATGCGGTCGATGTGCTTGTGCAGGGTGGACTGATCGCTTTTCCCACCGAGACGGTCTATGGCCTGGGTGCCGATGCCGAAAGTCCGGAGGCGGTCGCGCGGATTTATGCCGCCAAGGGCCGACCGTCTGATCACCCCGTCATTGTTCATATCGCCCCGGAGGCTGACCTGTCGTATTGGGCGACAGCCGTTCCCGAGCAGGCCTATGCCTTGATCGATGCCTTCTGGCCCGGTCCCCTGACCTTGATCCTCAAGCGGGCAGGTCACATTTCAGATGCGGTGAGCGGTGGGCAGGACAGCATCGGATTGCGCTGCCCCTCACACCCTGTCGCACAGGCATTGTTCAGGGCGTTTGCAGCACGTCGCGCGTCGGGGCAGGCCGGCGTGGCGGGTCCTTCAGCGAATCAGTTCGGGCAGGTTTCGCCAACACTTGTGGCGCACGTGCGCAGTGAATTTCCTGAGTTAGTTGCGCAGGGAATGCCCGTGCTCGAAGGTGGCGCAAGTGAGGTCGGTATTGAATCCACGATTGTTGACCTCTCGCGCGTGGATCAGGGCGTCGGACCCGTGTTGCTGCGTCCGGGCCACATCACTGCTGAGCAGATCGCCGCAGTGCTGGGGCAGTCCGTTGCAGGCGTCGATGTGGGTGCCCCGCGTGTGTCGGGCGCGCTGAAATCCCACTATGCACCCCATACCCCATTGCAACTTGGCAGCCTGGAGACCCTGCGCGCGGTGGCACAGCACCCGGGGTTGCACGACAGCAGCCAGCGTATGGTGATTGTGTCTTATTCGAGTCCGCAAGCCGGTGTGCGGTTGCACCCTCAGGTGGACTGGATCGCCGTGCCGGCTGACCCGGTTGCCTATAGTCACGCGCTCTACGCAACCCTGCGCGCGCTGGATCAATCCGGCTACGCGCGGATGTTGTGGGAGCGCGTACCCGACACGTCCGACTGGCTGGGTGTCAAAGACCGGCTGGGCCGGGCGGCCGCGGCGTTTTAAGCAGATCGGACCGGGCACTGGCAAAGTGTGCACGGATGGCCTCGATGACGGTCTCCCGGTCTTCACGCCAGGGCACATGGCGGGTTTCCGGCAGGTCCAGACGTGTCACAGGGACCTCAGGGTGGGCACGCCTGATCGCATCCTGGGTGCGTTGCACATGCACCGTCGATCCGTACTCATCTTTCAAACCCTGGATGAGCAAGGTCGGGCACGTGATCCGCGACATTTCGGGCTCGAGATTCCAGTAGCGAAAGGCAGGCGCGGTTGACGTCAGCCGCCAGGCATCGAACACGCTGGCTGGATGTTGATGATGTTTGGCCAGGGCATCGACAAAAAATTCGCGATGTCTGGATGCCTGGATAATCCCGTTGACCGTGATGTCTTCCATGTGAAGATGCGGTGCCATCGCAGTGAGGCCGAGCAGCGGCACCACGCCTGCGGCCAACAACGCAATCGAACCCCCGTCGCTATGTGAAACAAGATAAGGCCGTTCAATTTGCAGCGCTTGCAACAGTGCGGGCAAGACATGCCGGGCCTCTTGCATGCAGAAGTCGAGCGGGCGGGGGATGCCAGACTGCAGGGGGCTGGACTGACCGTGTCCGAACCTGGAATAAACCAGGCCGGCAGCCCCGATGCGCGCGCATAACTGTTCGGGAAAGTCCCGCCAGTGCGAGACAGACCCCAGTGCTTCATGCAAGAACACGATGGTGGGTGCCGCGGCATCGCACCCCGCGAAACGCTGCACCTCAAGCTGCCCGCCCGCGACATCCACAAACTGTGTTGTCGCCGTCGTCATGCTTAGAAAAACGCCTGGATACCTGTTTGTGCGCGACCCAGAATCAGTGCGTGCACGTCGTGTGTGCCTTCATAGGTGTTGACGACTTCCAGGTTGACCAGGTGGCGTGCCACGCCGAATTCGTCCGAAATACCGTTGCCACCAAGCATGTCGCGCGCAAGGCGGGCGATGTCGAGCGACTTGCCGCATGAGTTGCGCTTCATGATTGAAGTGATTTCAACAGCAGCCGTGCCTTCGTCTTTCATGCGGCCCAGGCGCAGGCAGCCTTGCAGTGCGAGCGTGATCTCGGTTTGCATGTCGGCCAGCTTTTTCTGGATCAATTGGTTGGCGGCGAGCGGACGGCCGAACTGCTTGCGATCCATTGTGTACTGGCGGGCCATGTGCCAGCAGAATTCGGCCGCACCCAATGCCCCCCAGGCGATGCCGTAGCGTGCAGAGTTCAGGCAGGTGAATGGCCCTTTGAGGCCGGACACGCCGGGCAGCATCTGCTCTTCGCCCACTTCGACTTCGTCCATGACGACTTCGCCGGTGACTGAGGCGCGCAGACCCACTTTGCCGTGGATGGCGGGGGCCGACAGACCCGTCATGCCTTTTTCAAGAATAAAGCCGCGGATGCGGCCATCATGGTCACCACCCACGCATTTTGCCCAGACCACGAATACGGTCGCCACGGGTGAATTGGTGATCCACATCTTGCTGCCACTCAGCTTATAGCCGTTCGCAGTCTTCACGGCACGGGTTTCCATGCCGCCAGGATCTGACCCGTGATTGGGTTCGGTCAGACCAAAGCAGCCGATCCACTCACCGCTGGCCAGCTTGGGCAGGTACTTCTGTTTTTGCTCTTCGCTGCCGAACTCATTGATCGGCACCATGACGAGTGAGGACTGCACGCTCATCATCGAACGGTAGCCAGAGTCGACGCGTTCGACTTCGCGCGCGATCAGGCCGTAGCAGACATAGTTCAGACCCGAACCGCCGTATTCCACCGGGATCGTGGCGCCCAGCAGTCCCAGCGCACCCATTTCCGGGAATATGCTGGTGTCCATTTTCTCGTGACGGAACGCCTCGAGAATACGTGGGGTCAGTTTGTCCTGACAGTACGAGCGCGCGGCATCTTGCACCATGCGCTCATCATCGGTCAGTTGGCTGTCCAGCAAGAGTGGGTCTTCCCAGTTGAATGAGGCTTCAGCGGCCATGAAATACTCCAGAGAACATTGATTGGTATTGGGTTCAGGTACGAATAAGCGTGCAGCGCAGGACGGCGGGTTGACTTAGCCCTTGAGCGCCGCGGCACGCAGCTTGGTAATGGTGGTGGTCGGTGTAATGGCCTCGGGGTCGATCAGGCAGTGCAAGATCGCCGGCTTGCCGCTGGCGACGGCGCGCTCGAACGCAGGGCCGAATTGCCCGGTGGTTTCGACACGCTCACCGTGGCCACCAAAGGCGACCGCGTAGGCAGCGAAATCCGGATTTTTAAGCTGGGTGGCTGAGATACGTCCGGGATAGTTTTTTTCCTGGTGCATACGGATCGTGCCGTACATGCCGTTGTCAATGATCAGCACGATGATAGGCAAATCGTATTGCACGGCAGTCGCGAACTCTTGTCCGTGCATCATGAAATCGCCATCGCCCGCAAAGCATACGACGGTCTTGTCGCCCCATAGACGCTTGGCGCCAACGGCTGCAGGCAGACCATAGCCCATCGAGCCCGAGGTCGGAGCCAACTGCGTGGCGTAACGCGTAAAACGGTGGAAGCGATGCAGCCATGTCGCGAAATTACCAGCGCCGTTGGTCATGATGGCGTCAGCGGGCAAGTTGGCTTCCAGGTATTGCATGACGCCACCCATCTGGAACGCACCGGGCGTCTTGATGGGGGCCGGGTCGCTCCAGGCGAGATAGCTTTGGTGCATGGACGCAGTGTCAGCGGCCCAGGGCAGGCTGGCCGGTGTGGGTAGTGCGCCCAGTTCGGCTGCGAAAGCGACTGGCGACGCGTTGATGGCCAGAGCAGCGCGATAGACACGACCCAGTTCGGCACTGTCAGGATGGACGTGTACCAGCGTTTGCTTGGGCACGGGGATATCGAAGAGCGTGTAGGCCTGGCTGGGCATCTCGGACATGCGTCCCCCCACCAGCAATACCAGATCGGCCTGGGCGACACGTTTGAGCAACGCCGGGTTCAGGCCGATGCCCACATCACCAATAAAGCAGGGATGATCAGCCGGGAACAGCATCTGACGCCGGAACGACACGGCAACCGGTAGCTTGAAACGTTCGGCGAATTGGGTGAATTCCTTGACGGCACTGGCATCCCAGCGTGTACCGCCCAGGATCGCGACGGGCGACTGCGCGTTGGACAGGCGTTCGGCCAGGCTGGCCATCTGGCCTGCTGCGGGCGCTGAGTCGACCGCTTCGTATTTCGGGGCGTCGGGCACGGTCGCCATTTCAACCAGCATGTCTTCGGGCAGCGCGATCACGACCGGTCCGGGGCGACCCGAGGTGGCAACATGAAAAGCGCGCGAGAGGATTTCGGGGATGCGGGCAGCGTCGTCGATTTCGGTCGCCCATTTTGCGGCATGCCCGAAAATTGCCCGGTAGTCCATTTCCTGGAAGGCTTCACGCTCTCGCATGCCGCGTTCAATTTGGCCGACGAAGACGATGAGCGGTGAGGAATCCTGTTTAGAGATGTGGATGCCTGCCAGGGCGTTTGAGGCGCCCGGGCCGCGTGTCACCATGCAAATTCCAGGCTCGCCTGTGAGTTTGCCGTGGGCGTCGGCCATCATGGCTGCTCCGCCCTCCTGGCGACAGACCGTCACGTCGATATTGACGTCCACCAGGGCGTCGAGGACCGCCAGAAAGCTTTCGCCCGGGACACAGAAGACATGCTTGACACCCTGGGCCACCAATTGACCGACCAGGATCTGGCCGCCGGTGCGGGGGGACGAGGGTGAGGGCGCTGTGGTCATGGTGATAGGCAGTGTCAGTTGAATAGTGAACAGGTTGGCGACTAGCGACAAACTTTAATAGTGAATAGGTTGGCGACTAGCGACAAACCTTAATCATATCTTGTTGTGGCGACGGGATTCGATACCTGTCAGGTGCCATCGCTATGTGTTTGCCGAAGTCAGACTTCGCGTGTGCGAAGTCGTGGTTAGTTTTCCTTGAAGCCCGGGGGCAGTTTGCGCAACGAGGCTGGCGTGCGAGAGAGTTTGATCGGCGACGCCAGCCCGCGATAGCGTCCCTGCTTGAGCACCATTTTTCGGTGCTGCGTATGAGGATGCTCGAGTATTTGCTGCACATTCAGGACTGGGGCGGCTGGCACACCTGCCTTGAGCAGTTTCTGCGCAATGGTGATGGCGTCCAGTTCGCATAATTTTTCTTTCAACAGCGCATGCAAGGCCGGCCGGTTCTTTAGCCGGTCCTGGTTGGTCGCGAAGCGCGGGTCGTCGGACAGCGCCTGCACGCCCAGGACCTTTAACAGCGTCTGGAACTGCCGGTCGTTGCCGATCGCCAGAAACAGTGGCCCGGAGCGGGTTTCAACGGTTTCGTAGGGTGAAATGTTCGGGTGCGCGTTGCCACTGCGTCCGGGGACCTTGCCGTTGCCAAAGAAGTTGGCGGCGTGTGGGTGCAATAACGAAATGGCGCAATCGAACAGCGTGATGTCCAGGAACTGACCCAGTCCGCTGCGGGTGCGTTCCTGCATGGCCAGCAACACGGCGAGGGCGGCATTCAGGCCGGTCACCATGTCTACCACGGGCAGCCCGACGCGCGTGGCCTCGCCGTCAGCCTCACCATTGACGCTCATGAGACCGCACATGGCTTGCGCGCAGGCGTCATAGCCGGGCATCCCGCCCAGCGGGCCGTCCGCGCCAAAACCGCTGATGCGGCAATGGACCAGGCGTGGAAACAGCGTTTTTAGCGTCTCGTAGCCCAGACCCCATTTTTCCAGTGTGCCGGGTTTGAAGTTTTCGATCAGCACATCCGCATCGACAAGCAGCGAGCG
The DNA here is from genome assembly GCA_903821335.1 of uncultured beta proteobacterium. Classification (GTDB taxonomy): domain Bacteria; phylum Pseudomonadota; class Gammaproteobacteria; order Burkholderiales; family Burkholderiaceae_B; genus Zwartia. Next base: position 15,721 of record CAIJKV010000082.1, on the reverse strand, counting down.
CAGGAATTCTTGCCCCGCGGGTTGCGCCAGGTCAAGCGTCATGCCAGTCTTGTTCCGGTTGACGCCGACAAAGTAGGAAGCCAGGCCCTCTTCGAAGGGTGGACCCCATTGGCGTGTTTCATCGCCGCCCGGTGGTTCGAGCTTGAGGACGTCGGCACCGTGGTCGCCCAGAATCTGGGTGCAGAACGGACCGCCCAGAACGCGGCTCAGGTCAACGACGCGACAGCCGGCTAGTGCGCCGGTGTTGGAATTTTGTTGCCACATGGTGTGTTGTGCTCAGTACCGTGGGAAATAAGGTGATTGGGGCCCGTGTCGCGGGTCGCTCAGCGAAATACGATCGTGCGGCTGCCGTTTAGCAGGATGCGATGTTCAACATGGCTGCGCACGGCGCGGGAAAGCACCAGGGATTCCACGTCGCTGCCTACCTGCGTCAGGTCCTGGGCACTCATTGCGTGATCGACGCGTTCGATGTCTTGTTCGATGATGGGGCCTTCGTCCAGGTCATGGGTCACATAGTGCGCCGTGGCGCCGATGATCTTGACGCCGCGCGCATGGGCCTGGTAGTAAGGCCGCGCGCCCTTGAAACTTGGCAGGAAGCTGTGATGGATGTTGATTGCACGCCCCTGGAGGGCTTTGCACAGTTCAGGCGACAGGATCTGCATATACCGCGCGAGCACCACCAGGTCTATGCGTTCAAGCCGGGCGATTTCAAGGATCTGTGCCTCTTGCTGTGCCTTGGTGTCGGGTGTGACAGGCAAATAGTGGAAGGGCACCTTGAAAGATTCCGCCAGCCCGGAGAAATCCGGGTGATTGGAAACGATGCCAATGATGTCGGCATGCAGCTGCTTGCTATGCATGCGAAACAGCAGATCGTTCAGGCAGTGACCCTGCTTGCTGACCAGGATCAGCAGGCGAGCCTTGCGCTGGGCGTCGTGAATTTGCCATTGCATTTCAAATTGCGCCGACAGCGTATTGAAGTCGACCTCGACCTGGGTGATCGCCTTGCCTTCGGGGAGCGCGAAGTGCACGCGCAAAAAGAACCGTCCTGTTTCTTCGTCGCCGAACTGCTGGGCGTCGATGATATTGCCTTGATGCTCAAGCAACAGGCCGCTCACGTTGTAGACAATGCCGATCCGGTCGGGGCAGGACAGCGTCAGGATGAAATCGTTGCGATGCATGGCGAGGGGCTTTATAAAAAGGCTATCCGTTCAGTCGTGTAAGGGTTTCTGCGGCAATGGCGAGGCTTGACGTCAGGCCGGGGGATTCTATGCCAAACAGATTCACCAGCCCGGGGACACCGTGAACGGATGGCCCGGCAATCATGAAGTCTGCCGCCGGTTCGTCTGGCCCCGAAATCTTGGGCCGGATGCCGGTGTAGCCCGGTGAAAGCGAGTCATTTTGCATGCCCGGCCAATACGTGCGCACGGCCTCGTAAAAGCCCTCGCAGCGGCTGGGGTCAATATCGTAGTTTTCGTCAGTGATCCACTCGGTGTCGGGCCCGAACTTCGCCTGCCCGCCCAGGTCCAGCGTCAAGTGCACGCCCAGTCCGGCATGGTGCGGAGTGGGGTAGATCAGCCGCGTGAAGGGCGCACGACCCTGTAGGGTGAAGTAGCTGCCTTTGCAGAGATATTCTGACGGAATTGAAGCGGCGGCAAGCCCCTGGATATGGTGGGCCAGCGTCGGAGCATGCAGCCCTGAGGCGTTGATCAATACGCGACAGGACATGGTCATGGCATCGGTGCCGCCGAACTGCAGATCGAACCCGCCTTGCGCGCGGATACTGCCGCACACCAGCGGGGTATGAAACACGCACTGTGCGCCGGCGTTTTCCGCGTCTCCCTGGTAGGCGAGCATCAGTCCGTGGCTATCTACGATGCCGGTTGAGGGCGACAGCAGCGCGGCCGTGCAGGACAACGCGGGCTCGAGGGTTTGTGCCTCGTAAGCGGTCAGTAACTGCAAGTCGGTCACGCCGTTGGCGTGCGCCTTGCGCTGGATGTCGGCCAGTCTGGGAATTTCCTCGTCGCTGGTCGCGACAATCAGTTTTCCCAGTCGCTTGTGCGCCACGCCACGTTCGGCGCAATACGCGTACAGCATGTCACGGCCCTGCACACACAGGCGCGCTTTCAGGCTGCCTGTTTCGTAGTAGATCCCGGCGTGGATCACTTCAGAGTTGCGTGCGCTGGTGCCGGTGCCGATGCCCTCTGCGGCTTCAACCACCAGGACTTCACGTCCGGACTGCGCGAGCGCACGTGCGATCGCGAGACCCACAACGCCGGCGCCTACAACGATGCAATCAATATCTGTACTCATGGTTTCTGCGATGCCTGAAATTATTTTCCGCCACCCGTGGGCGTCAAGTCGTAGCCGCCCGCATGGTAGACAAGTGGCAGCGCGTCGCTTGACGCGCAGTGTTCGACTTCACCCACAAAAATGACGTGATCGCCTTCTTTGTAACGACTGCGGTTAAAGCATTCAAACCAGGCTGCGCAGGGCAGGTCGAGCCTGGGGGTGCCGCCGGGCGCCCGACTCAGTGGCAGGCCGGCAAATCGTTCTGCCGGGGAACCGCGTGCGAACCGGTTGGCAAGTGCGATCTGATCGGCGCCGAGCACCTGGATCACGTACCGATCGCAGTGCTCGAGCGTGCTGAGTGACAGCGAGGTGTTCGACAGGCTCCAGACCACCAGGGGTGGGCTCAGCGATACGGAATTAAACGAGCTGACTGTCAGGCCGACGGGACCATGCGCACTGCTCTGGGCGGTCACGATGGTGACGCCGGTTGCAAAGCGGCCAAGTGCCGCCCGAAAAAATGGTGAGTCGAACGTTGGTGCGGTTGCGGTCATGGCGCTAGACGGTCGATTTTCCAGCCGGCCCGGGCAAATGCCTGAGGGCAAGCGTTGATTAAGGTAATTTCAAGTGTACCGTGCGACTGTCGGTCGCGAGATGTCAGCGGCAGGTTCCCGCTTGCCCTGTCGTGGACTCGAGCAAGGTGGCCAGTCGCGCCAGTCGCTCGTCCTGGATGCCGACGGCCTTGAGAGCATCGGCGGTCTGCATGACGTAGTCAATGCAGGGTCCGTATTTGCCACTGGCCCTGAGGATGATACGCACCAGTTCGTCTTCAGGGAGTGCCGAGACATACCCGGAGCTTTCGCGCTTGATGATGAACGCCAGCGCGGATACCGGGCCGTCTTCGGTATCGCAGCCCAGCCAGCGGGGGTGGTAGGCGCCGGTGGACATTTCCCTGGCCCAAAGTGTCTTGAACGTCACTGGAATATCGCTGGAAGCAATCCGGTAAGTCATGCCGCGGCAGGAGCCACCCCGGTCCAGGCCAAAGACCAGGCCCGGGATTTCAGGCGTGCCACGGTTGACCCTCGACCAGAGACATAACGAGCGGTGGTGGCCCCTGAGCGTGGCCAACCTGCGTTCGGCAAAATCGAACTCTGGACGCCAGATCAGCGAGCCGTAGGCAAACACCCAGAGGTCGCGTCCCGGCTGCCAGTGGGACAGTGCCGCGTCCAGTGAATCCTGGCGTTCGACTTCGGTCCAGGGTTTGAAGTCGCTTACATGCGGGGGTGAGCAGGGGTCAGAGGCCATGGATAGGTTCAGGGTGGTGATTCAACGTTTGAAGGACGGGGCTCGGAATCGGCGTCGCGGGTAAACCATCGTCCGGCACCCAGGCCGACGGTTGTGATCCAGAACAGGGGCGTAATGCCCATGAAAGCACCCAGCGCCCCAAAGGCAAGCGGCAACGATACCTGGCAGGTATTGATCAGGGCCATGCGTACACCGAAGGCTTCCCCTGCCCGGCCTGGCGGCGCGTGTTGCTGCAGCAATGCGAGGATGCCGGGCTGCGTCGAACCCAGCGCGAGTCCGAGCAAAAAGGAGAGCGTCATCAGAATCCATACCTGTGAGAACAGTGGATAGACCAGAAAGTTCAACCCCGCGCCGACCATTGCGATATGGATCAGTTGCCAGGGGCGCAAATGGCGTTGGATGGTGGGCAGGGCCAGTCGGATGACCACGGTGGCGCTGGCGAACGAAGCCAGGATGATGCCTATGGTGGTGGCCGACAGCCCGATGCCGACCCCAAAAATTGGCACGACGAACATATGCGTGTCCCAGGCGCCGGACAGCAGCATGTTGGCCCCGAACACGCGGCGCAGCGGCTTGATCGCCAGCAGATCCGTCACGCTGCGCTTGGTCTTGTGATGAACCGCCCTGGCGTGCGAGGCCAGCAGATGGGTGCGCATGCGCAGCACACCGATCGTGGATAGGACAGGGGCGAGCGCGAGCAGGGCAAAGGCGTAGCGATGGCCCAGGTAGTCGATTGACAATCCTGCAATCAAGGGCCCGGAAAAGCCGGACGCGGCGAGCGCCAGGGACAGCCAGGAAAAATTGCGCAGGCGTTCTTCCTCGGTACCTTTTCCCATCTGGCCTTGTACGGCGATCTGGAAAGCCATGTGACCCACCCCGATGCATACCGAGGCAATGATGAGCCCGGTCAGGTCTTGCCAGAAAAAGGGCAGCGCCGTGCCAGCACTGACCAGCAGGGCACTGGTTCGCATGGGTTTGTAGGGACCGATGGCATCAATCAGCCGTCCGGCCTGGACCGAGAACATCATGGGCAACAGTGCGAAGACCGCGATCAGGATGCCGACCTCGAAGGTCGAACGACCTAACTGCAGTGCGGTCAGGCTGACCGCGATGCGCCCGCCCGAGATTGCCACATGGACGAGCATGATCAGGAGGCACAGCATCCCCGCGCCTGCAAAAGCGGACGGTTTGGGTTGCGGCTGGGGAGGGGGGGACGGCATGCTCACGGTGTTAAGGATAAATTGTGGTCTAGTCCCCACGACTTGTCGAGAGCGCGGGGCGGTTTTTTGCGTGGTTCGTGCAAAAATGCCGCATTCATGGTGCACGCACGACGGTTCGCCCCGATCCGTCTGTCCCGCCCGTCCGGATTTTCCTGATGACAGATTCCTCTTCCGATGCACAACGCCGTTTTGGCGGCTTGGCGCGCCTGTACGGCGCTGACGGCTGTGATCGCCTGAGTCAGGCGAGCGTGGCCGTGGTGGGGGTGGGTGGCGTGGGGTCCTGGGCTGCCGAGGCGTTGGCACGAAGTGGCGTGGGGGCGTTGACCCTGGTAGACCTGGATCACGTGGCCGAGTCCAATATTAACCGGCAGGTCCAGGCCCTGTCGGCGACGCTGGGTCAGTCCAAAATCGAAGCCATGGCGCAGCGAGTACGTGGGATCAACCCAGATTGTGCGCTGCGGTTGGTGGACGATTTCCTGACTCCTGAAAATGTGGCCGAGGTCCTGCCAGCGTCGCTGGATGTCGTCATCGACTGCACCGATCAGGTTGTGGCCAAGATTGCCATGGTGCTACAGGCGCGCGCGCGCCGCCAGGCCTTGATCGTTTGTGGTGGTGCAGGGGGCAAGACCAATTCCCTGGCGCTGCGCGCCGGTGATTTGTCCGAGGCGACACATGATGCCTTGCTGGCCCGACTGCGCAATATGCTGAGGCGCGATCACGGATTTGCACGCGCCGGCGACCCGGGCGGCAAGGTCAGGAAACGGATTCCGAAAATGGCGATCCGGGTATTGTGGGTGGACCAGCCGACGATCCTGCCGGGGGCCTGGGCCGCGACTTCCGGCCAGCCCTTGGCTGGATTGTCTTGCGCGGGGTACGGCTCAAGCATTACTGTCACAGCTTCGATGGGCCTGGGGGCTGCCGCCGAGGCGATCAATCGGCTGCTCGCCGCGCAGCGTTAGCGATCAAATGACAAAAATGTGATGGGAGTGGCAAGGTGTCGACTGTGTTGTCCAAGGTACTTTCGCTCGCTGATTTCGAGCGCCTCGCGTCACACAAGTTGCCGCGCCCAATTTTTGGCTATGTGTCGGGGGCCTGCGAAGACGGGCAGTCGCTGCAGGCTAACCGGGATGCCTTTTCCGACTACGCGTTCACCACCCGCATCCTGACGGATGTTTCCAGGCGCTCGCAAGAAATTACGTTGTTTGGCCAGACGTATGCGTCCCCCTTTGGCATGGCGCCCATGGGGATTGCTGCCCTATCAGCCTATCGCGGGGACGTGGTGCTGGCGCAGGCCGCGCAGCGTGCCAATATCCCGGCCATCATGAGCGGGTCGTCACTGATACGTCTCGAAGAGGTCGTCGAGGCCGCTCCCGATACCTGGTTCCAGGCTTACCTGCCCGGTGACCAGTCACAGATTGACGCATTGATCGACCGTGTGGCGGCGGCCGGCTTCAAGATCTTGGTGATCACGGTTGACACACCCGCCGCGGCGAACCGTGAAAATAATATCCGCACGGGGTTTTCGACCCCGCTTCGCCCCAGCCTGCGATTGGCGTGGGACGGTATCAGTCACCCGCGCTGGCTATTCGGCACGCTCCTCAAGACATTGTTGCGCCATGGCATGCCGCATTTCGAAAACTCGTTCGCCACGCGCGGCGCGCCCATCATGTCGGCCAATGTGCAACGCGATTTTTCTGCTCGTGGGCACCTGTGCTGGGACCATGCCCGCGCGATTCGCGCTCGCTGGAAGGGGCCGATGATCGTCAAGGGTATCTTGCATCCCGCGGATGCCGCGTTGGCGCGACAGCACGGCATGGATGGCATCATCGTGTCGAATCACGGCGCGCGACAACTGGACGGCGCGGTCGCACCACTGCGCGTGTTGCCGCAAATCCTGGAACAGTTCAGGGGCGGCCCGGTCATGCTCGACAGCGGCGTGCGGCGAGGCGGTGACATTCTCAAGGCCGTAGCGCTGGGTGCCAAATGTGCTTTCCTTGGACGGCCTTTTAACTACGCCGCAGCGGTGGCCGGCGCTGCGGGTCTGGATCACGCAATTTCACTATTGCGTGAGGAAGTTTCCCGTAATATGGCCATGATGGGTGTCACCACCCTTGACCAGTTGAACCCGGGTTGCCTGGTCAAGGCAGCCAATAGGTAGTTTTTATCAACAAGCACGCACCACCGATCGCCAATTTTTCTGGAGAAAACATGTCAAGCGTAGGATTCAGCATCAATGTGCATACGCACACCGTCAGCAACGCCACACTGAAGAAATTTGCCAAATTTGCCGTCGCCAACATCAGCGACGTCATGAACCGCACAAACGGTACGGTTGACTTGCGTCCCTTTCACAAGGGTGGCCGTATTCTGGGCCGCGCCTTTACCGTTAAGACGGCGCCCGGCGACAACCTGATGGTGCACAAGGCCATCGATATGGCAGCCCCCGGAGACATTATTGTTGTGGATGCCGGTGGCTTGCAACGTAACGCCATCATCGGCGAGATCATGTCGACGCACGCAGCCAAGCGCGGGTTGGGCGGCTTTATCATCGACGGTCCGATCCGTGATGTGGACAGCATAGGCAAGAGTACCTTCCCTGTGTTTGCGCGTGCAATTTCCCATCGCGGTCCCTACAAGGAAGGCCCCGGCGAAATTAACGTGACTGTTTCGGTCGATGGCATGGTTGTGTACCCCGGCGACATCATCGTCGGCGACCAGGACGGCTTGCTGGCGATTCGTCCGGACGTGGCTGAGGCCATTGCGAAAGAGGTCGCACTGGTTGAGAAAAAAGAAAAAGAGATCCTGGCAAAAATCGCCAAAGGGTCGCTGGACCGTTCCTGGGTCGATGCGCTCTTGCGCGCGAAAGGCGTGCTGAAGTAATCAGGCGGCACCCACCCCGTGCGCGCGGCGGACAGGGTGGAGGTGTTTAAAATTTGGGGGAGCAATGAAAAAAAAGAAAGTTGTACGCTTTGATTTTTGGCTGAATCCGGCGTTTAACGCCCACATGGACGCGCTGGAGGATATTGAACACGTGGTGTGCAGCCATGACGATCAGGATCAGGAAAACCTGGCCGCCTTCCAAGATGCCCATGTTTATCACATCTGCGCCGCGCGCGACGAGGTGCCCGCACAGTGGTGGGTGACCGAAGAATTGCTCAAACAGGCACCGAGCCTCTTGTGCGCCTCGTCGTCGGGTGCGGGCTACGACCCGATTGACGTCGAGGCCTGTACCCGCCACGGGGTGTTGGTTGTGAACCAGTCAGGTTGCAATGCGGATTCCGTGGCTGAACATGCACTGGGGCTGCTGCTGTCGGTCAAGCATCGCATCGCAGAATCGGATCGCGTGATGCGGGCTGCGGCCTACACGACACGTGAAGACTTGATGGGTAACGAAATCAGAGGCCTGACAGTGGGGCTGTTGGGTCTGGGCAATATCGGTCGACGCGTGGCGCATCTGGCCAAGGCGTTTGGCATGACCGTACTGGCGTGTGATCCTTACCTGACCGCAGAGGAAATCAGTCGTCGCGGTGCGACTTCGGTCAGCCTGGACGAACTGCTGGCGCGTTCAGATGTCTTTTCCGTGCACTGCCCGCGCACGCCCGAGACATTGAATCTGCTTGACGCGACCCGGTTCGGTGCCATGAAACCTGGGGCGGTATTCATTTCGACAGCGCGTGGCGGCATTCACGATGAAACAGCCCTCTACGAGGCGCTGCGCGATAAACAACTGTCTGGCGCGGGGCTGGATGTCTGGACGGTTGAGCCGCCCGCACGCGACAACCCGCTGCTGTCGTTGCCGAATGTGACGGCTACCTATCACACCGCTGGCGTCACGCATGAAGCGCGTCGCAACGCGGCGGTGATGGCTGCGCAACAGATTGAGGCGGTGCTTCGCGGTGACAGCGCGCCGCGGGTCGTGAACCCCGAGGTGTTGCCGTTGTTTCGAGAGCGCTACAACCAGTTGTTTGGCTGAATGGAATGATTGCGCCAGACGCCTACGCGGCCGAACTGAAAGCCGGGCAAGCGCAGTTTGGCCAGTTGTGGAAAGAGATGCCCTGGAAGGAATAAGTGCTGACCTAGCCGCCACTCAAGCCGAGTGAGCGGTTTTTTTCAAACTTGACGTCAAACCAGCCGCGCAGTCCGTTGGACAAGCGGATTGCTGCGGTCGGCGCTTCAAGGTCCGATGCGGCGAGGACGCTTTCAACGACCGCGTCCTGGTCGAGCAACTGACGGCGCATGACACCCCCCAACAAGCCACAGTGTAGTGGGGGCGTGTGCCACACACCATTTTTCAGCACGTAGATATTCGAGCGACTGCCTTCGCAGACCTCGCCACGCTCGTTCAAAAAAATCAGGTCAAAAAAATCGGGATGACTGGCCAGCCAGGCCGTGGTCGAGGCGTACCAGGGACGGTGCACGGTCTTGTGTTGCAGCAAGCGCTCGCGACTATCCAGGGTGCGTGTGGTGACCGCGATCGCGGGGACTCCGGTGATGGCTGGAAGTGGAAAGACTTCGACGTGCAGTTGCCCTTGCGCGCCCATGAGCAGACGCAGGCGCAGGTGCTGCGGGCGGGGCGTGGCCAGCGCGGCCACGCTGGCTTGAATCGCAGACTCAACGGCCAGTTGGCCTGGCCAGACGTGGCCAAGCGTGTGTGCCGACTGCTCGAGCCGACGCAGGTGACCGGACAGCAGCGCAACCACGCCCTGCGCGTCCGCACGCATGGTTTCAATCAAGTCTGGTGGTTGGAGATCGCTCACGTGAGGACGCGCGCCTTCCAGTGGCACTCTTCCCACTCCTGGGCAGGGTCAGAGTCATGCACAATGCCCCCACCTACGCCATAGGTGCCGACACCATCTTCACCCATTACCAAGGTGCGTATGGCCACGTTCAGTGAAAAATCACCGCTGGGCGCCATCCAGCCGAGGCTGCCGCAATACAGCCCGCGCAATTGCGGTTCAGTTTGCTGGATTTTTTTCATCGCGGCGATCTTGGGGGCACCGGTCACAGACCCACAAGGGAACAGTGCGCGCAGGATGGATTCAAACGTCGTATTGTCCTGCAGCGCGGCCTGTACCGTTGACGTCATGGTCCATACGGACGGGTAACGTTCGAGCGAAAACAAGGGGTCGGCGCGTACGCTGCCTGACAATGCGATGCGCCCGAGATCGTTGCGCAGCAGATCGACGATCATCAGGTTTTCAGCCCGATTCTTGAGGCTCGCCAGCAACTCGGCGCCCAGTCGCTTGTCCTGGGCGGGGTCGGCCGAGCGGGGTGCCGTGCCCTTCATGGGCCGGGTGATGAGCGTTTGACCGGACCGCTGCAAAAATAGCTCTGGGGAGAACGACAGCACCGTGCGCGCATCGTCTTCAATGTAGGCGGCGTGTGCAGACGGATGCAGGCTGGCAATCTGGCGATACAGGGTCTGTGCATTGCCAGAGGTGCGCACTGTCAATGGCAAGGTGGTATTGACCTGGTAGACCTCGCCGTCGGCGATCCAGGCCCTGAGCTGTTCCACGCGCTGGATGTAGGCCTCACGTGTGATGGCGGGTTCAATCGACAGGATGGCTGCGCTGTGCGTCGGATGCCCTGCGGTCGTCCAGGGTGCTTCAATCGACATGTGATCGAAGATCAGGGCCGTCAGACGTGGAGATCCGGCTTGCCCGGCTTGGGTCACCTGAGGGACGGCTGGCGTTCCTTGCGTTCCTTGCGTTCCTTGCGTGGCTCGCGCGGGCGTGGGCTTGGCCAGCGGTTGCAGGGTCGGTTCCAGCCATTCGCCGAGTTCATATTCCAGCAGCAGCGCCACCCAGTAACCGGATCGTCGTGCCGATTCAATCCGTGCGAAGGCCTCGGACAGTTCGTCTGACGCACGCGCAGTCACGCGTGTGCGCAAACCATGCAGCACACGGGCCTGACCACACAGGCGATCTTCGAACCGGCACTGACTCATGCGGATATCGTACCCTCGCGTGTCAGGAACTCATGCAACACCTCACCAGTGTGTGAACGCTTGCGCACGGCGACGACCTGTTCAGGGGTGCCTTCGATGACCAGTTTGCCACCACCCGTGCCACCCTCTGGGCCCAGATCGAGCAGCCAGTCAGCCTCGGCGACCACATCCAGGTTGTGTTCAATCACCACCACGGTGTTGCCCGCTTCCACCAGGCGATGCAGCACGCGTAGCAGTTTTTCAACGTCCGCCATCGACAGACCCACGGTCGGTTCGTCAAGGACATAAAGAGTGTGAGGAAGGCGTGAGGCGCGTCCGGTTGTGATCACGCCTTCGGTCATGCGTGCCTTGGCCAGTTCCGTCACAAGCTTGATGCGTTGGGCTTCGCCACCTGACAACGTGGGCGAAGGCTGACCCAGCGTCAGGTAGCCCAGTCCGACATCCTGCATCAACTGAAGCGGGTGACGGATGCGCGGGTGCGCTGCGAAGTAACCGATGGCGTCGTCGACCTCCATCGCCAGCACTTCGCCGGCATGCTTGTCACGCATGCGCACGCCGAGCGTGTCGGTATTGAAACGGGCGCCGCTGCAGCCATCGCAAGGCACTTTGATGTCAGGCAGAAAGCTCATTTCCAGCGTACGCATGCCCTGACCTTCACAGATCGGACAACGGCCGTCGCCGGTGTTAAACGAGAAGCGACCTGCACTCCAGCCACGAATCCGGGCTTCATTGGTATCGGCAAACTGCTTGCGCACATCGTCCCAGAATCCGATATAGGTTGCCGGACATGAGCGTGGCGTCTTGCCGATGGGCGTCTGGTCGACTTCCAGCACGCGGTCCAGCATCTGCCAGCCTTCGATGCTGTCGCAGCCATGCCAGCCCGGATCGGCGCGTAATGCCACGGCGGCGTGCAGGTTGTCGAGCAGAACTTCGCGGGCCAGTGTCGATTTGCCCGAGCCGGAAACGCCCGTCACGACGCTCAGGCGTCCGATCGGGAAATGCGCGTCAATGTGTCGCAGGTTGTGCAGCGAGGCACCCTTGACCGTGATCATGGGTGTGTCCGCCCCGATCGGGCGGCGAGGCTGCAACGGATGGACAAGCGGATGTTTCAGGTAGTACCCGGTGGTCGATTCCGGCGCGTCCATCAGGTCCTGCAGGGTGCCTTGCGCCACTACGCGCCCGCCACGCACGCCCGCACCCGGGCCAATATCGATGATGTGCTCGGCGCGACGGATGGTATCGTCGTCATGCTCGACCACGACCAGCGTGTTGCCGTTCTGTTCCAGGCGCGACAAGGCCTTGAGCAGGATGCGGTTGTCGCGCGGATGCAGGCCGATGGTCGGCTCGTCCAGCACGTAGCAAACGCCTTGCAGGTTCGAGCCCAGTTGCGCGGCCAGACGAATGCGCTGTGCCTCGCCGCCTGACAGGGTGGGGGCGGCGCGATCCAGTGCCAGGTAACCCAGTCCGACTTCCTGCATGAACAACAGGCGCCCACGGATTTCAGCCAGGATGTCGCGCGCGATATCGGCCTCGCGCCCGCGCAGGATCAGTGCCGTGAAGAAGGTGTGCGCGTCCGTGACGGGCAGTGAAGCCAGTTCGGCAATGGATTTGTCGCGCCAGATCACTGCGCGTGCGATGGGATTGAGCCGTGCGCCATGGCAACTGTTGCAGATGTGCGCTTCGCCTTCGTACCAGGCGTTCCAGGCAGTTTCTTCACCTGTCTGCTCGGCATCAAAGCCTTGCAACTGCAGACCCGTGCCAAAACAGCTATTGCACCAGCCATGTTTTGAGTTGTACGAAAACATGCGCGGGTCTGGCTCGGGAAAGCTTGTTCCGCAGCTCGGGCAGGCACGTTTGACAGAAAAATGCTCATGTTCGAGCCCGGCGCCCAGGTCGGCCTGCAGGCGTTGCAGCGGCCAGACAATGCTCATGACGCCCTGTCCGTGCTCGAGCGCGCTGCGCACTGCTTCGCGTAGTTCGGCTTCGCGGTCTGCGCTGACGGTCAGGTCTGCCACGGGCAGCTCGATGGTGTGTTCTTTAAAACGATCCAGCCTTGGCCATGTGGCGGTCGGGATAAAGGCATTGTCCACGCGCAAGTGGGTATGCCCCTTGCCCGAGGCCCATTTGGCCAGGTCGGTGTAATAACCCTTGCGCGCCGTGACCAGCGGGGCCAGCAAGCCAATGTGATGACCCTTGTGTTCGCGCAGCAGGCGCGCCACGATCTGATCCGCGGATTGTGGCTCGACGCTGACCTGACATTGCGGGCACATTTGTGTGCCCAGCTTCATGTAGAGCAAGCGCAGGAAGTGATGGATTTCGGTCATGGTCGCGACCGTCGACTTGCGACCGCCACGGCTGGTGCGTTGTTCAATGGCCACCGTCGGCGGAATACCGAAAATGGCATCGACGTCCGGCTTGCCCGCTGGCTGCACGATGGCGCGCGCATAGGCGTTCAGTGACTCGAGATAGCGCCGCTGACCCTCGTTGAACAGGATGTCGAAAGCCAGCGTTGATTTGCCTGAGCCCGATACCCCGGTGATGACGGTGAACTTGTCATGCGGAATGCTGACGCTGATGTTCTTGAGGTTGTGTTCGCGTGCGTGCAGGATGTCGATGCTGGTGGCAGCGTGTCGTTTTTCCTTGAGCACGGTTTGCAGCGAAGGGCCGTTCGGTTCGTTCAGTGCAACCACCTTGCCGCCGATGGCGTCCGGCGTCATCGCGGTGGCGTATTCACGCAGCGCGGCACCGGTATGGGACGCGGCGTGGGCCATGACGTCCGCAGGGGTGCCCGCCACCATCAGTTCGCCCCCTGCGTCGCCGCCTTCGGGACCTAGGTCGATGACCCAGTCGGCAGCCCGGATCACGTCAAGATTATGCTCGATGATCAGCAGAGTATGGCCCGCGCCGAGCAGTTTGCGAAACGCCCGCATCAGGCGCGCGACGTCATCAAAGTGCAGACCCGTGGTTGGTTCGTCAAACAGGAACAGACTGCCTTTTTTGGCGACTTTTGCGGTTGAGATGCCGCTGCGTGCAGCCTCGGCAAGGTGGCCCGCGAGTTTCAGTCGTTGTGCCTCGCCACCCGACAGCGTGGGCACAGGTTGTCCGAGTTTGACGTATTCCAGGCCAACGTCAGCCAGTGGCGCCAGGCCGAGTTGCACGTCGCGCAGACCCTTGAAAAATTCAAGCGCTTCGGATACGGTCATATCCAGTACGGCGTCAATCGACGCGCGTCGGCCGAGATGCTCGATTTGTACCTCGCGCACCTCTGGGCGAAACCGCGTGCCGTCACAGTCCGGGCAGCGAATGTAGACGTCTGACAGAAATTGCATTTCGACGTGCTCAAAGCCCGTGCCGCCACAAGTCGGGCAGCGACCGTCCCCGCTGTTAAAGCTGAAGGTGCCGGGCGTGTAGCCGCGTTCGCGCGCGACGGGAGCCTGTGCAAACAATTTGCGGATCGGGTCGAAGGCGCCCACATAGCTGGCTGGATTGGATCGCGCAGTCTTGCCGATCTGCGCCTGATTGACCATGACCACGTCGGCCAGTTGCTCGGCGCCAAGTATCCGGTCAAACGCGCCAGGTGTTTCAGTCGGCTTTCCCATGATCTTGAGCAGACCCGGATACAGCACATCCTGGATCAGCGTGGATTTTCCCGAACCTGAAACGCCGGTGACGCACACCAGGCGACCAAGGGGAATATCGATCGAGATATTTTTCAGATTGTTTGCGGTCACGCCTTCGAGCAGCAACCGTGGTGTGCCCGGCGCCACCGGCAGTGGACGCGGAGCCTCGACCCGCAGGCGTGCGCCCATGTACTCGCCGGTCAGGGTGTGGGCACGCTTGAGTGCCTGTGGCGTGCCGTCGAAGACGATCTGCCCGCCGCGTTCGCCCGGGCCGGGACCGATGTCAATGATGCGATCGGCGGCGATCATGACCTGTGGATCATGCTCGACCACCACCAGCGTATTGCCGGCATCGCGCAGGCGGTGCATGACCTCCACCACGCGATGGATGTCGCGCGGATGCAGCCCGATAGACGGTTCGTCCAGCACAAACAGCGTATTGACCAGCGACGTGCCCAGTGCTGTGGTCAGGTTGATGCGCTGAACTTCTCCACCCGACAGGGTGCGGCTTTGCCGGTCCAGCGTCAGGTAGCCCAGGCCGACATCGCATAAAAACTTCATGCGCGCGCGAATCTCGGTCAATACCAGATGCATGGCTGCGTCCAGTGTGCCGGCAAAGGTCAGCGTGTCGAAGAACGTGCGCAACTGAACGATCGGGGTCAACATCATGTCCTGGATGGACTTGCCCTCGATGCGCCAGAGCAGAGCGTCGGGCTTGAGGCGCGCGCCATGACAGGCCGGGCAGGGCGTGTAACTGCGGTACTTGGACAGCAGCACCCGCACGTGCATCTTGTAGGACTTGGATTCCAGATAGCCAAAAAAACGCTGTACGCCATACCACTGCGTCTTCCATGCACCATTGCCACCCTTCCAGAGCGGGTCGCCCTGCAGCACCCATTCCTGATGCTCAGGGGGCAGGTGTCGCCACGGGGTGTTGACCGACACGTTGGCGTGCCGGGCGTACTTCAGCATTTCGTCGTGGCATTCCTTGTAGCTCGGTGTCTGCCAGATCTTGATGGCACCGCCTTCAAGTGTCTTGGTTTCGTCCGGGATGACCAGGCCGAAGTCAATCCCGATCACCCGGCCAAAGCCCCGGCAGGCTTCACAGGCGCCGAGCGGGGAGTTAAAGGAAAAGGTACTGGGCAGTGGGTCGGTGTAGCTGATATTGCAGTCGGCGCAATGCAGCTTGTCGCTGAATTTCCAGACATGCATATCGTTGCCGTCCGTGTCGACGGCATGCACGGCGATCAGGCCATTGCCCATTTTCAGGGCGATATCCAGCGCTTCCATGATGCGGGGCTGGTCGGCCGACGAAAAACGAAACCGATCCTGCACCACGCGCA
>CAIJKV010000081.1 GCA_903821335.1 uncultured beta proteobacterium | reverse complement strand
TGTTGGCGCAGAACCTATGCCCGGTACGCCTGAGCAGTTCAAGGCTTTCATTGACAATGAAATCAACAAGTGGGGTGACATCATCCGTCGCGCCAACATCAAGGTCGATGATTGAGCCCGAGTCGGGCTTGAGGATTCAGAAACTTAGGCGTCAGCGCGTAAGTTTCTGTTTCGCTTCGTTGAACTCAGCGAGCATCTGGTCAACCAGCTGACGCACCGGCATGGTTGAATCGATCGCGCCCACGCCCTGTCCGGCCCCCCAGATATCTTTCCAGGTTTTTGGACGTGCGTCTTTGTTCAGCGTCACCGCACCGCCTGCCTTGGCCGCGAGGACTTCCGTGGGGTCAATGCCGGCCGCCACGATGCTGGCCTTGAGGTAATTGCCCGGCACACCCGTAAAGTAGGGTGAATACAAGATGTCGGACGAGGCCGACTGCACGATCATGTCCTGGTAGGCGGCAGGCGCCATCGATTCGGTCGTGGTGATGAATCGCGTGCCAAGATAGGCAAAATCACAACCCAGCGCCAGTGCGGCCAGCACATCTTTTCCGTGCGAAATGCAACCAGAAAGAATCAACGGACCATCGTAAAAAGCGCGAATTTCATTGACCAGAGCGATCGGATTGATCGTGCCCGCGTGACCGCCCGCACCGTTGGCCACCAGGATCAGGCCGTCGACGCCCGCATCGATCGCCTTGCGCGCGTGCTTGGCATTGGTGACATCGTGCAGGACGATGCCGCCGTAGGGATGCACGCGGTCGATCACTTTGTTGGGTGCGTGCAGCGACGTGATGTACAGAGGCACTTTGTGCGTGGCACAGATTTCCAGGTCGCCTTCCCAGCGCGGATTGGATGGATGCACGATCAGGTTCACGCCATAGGGCGAAACGATGTCGGTCGGATGATCTTTTTTATAGGCAGCCAGCCGGTTTTCAATCTCAGTCAGCCAGACAGTGAGTGTTTCCTGCGGCCGGGCATTGAGCGTTGGAAACGTTCCGATGACCCCGGCAGTGCACTGCGCCACCACCAGGTCGGTGCCAGACACCAGGAACATGGGTGCGCCGATCACCGGGATGCGGGTCTGAGCGCGTAGTGTTGAAACAGGGCTGTTCGTCACGTGTGTGCCTTTGAGTGTTTACAGGGTGGCCAGGACTTAATTGGGTTGGATATTACCTTTGGCGACGACATTTTCCCAGAGAACATACTCGCGAGCGATGCGCTCAGCAAGTTCCCTGCCACCGATCATGTCGATGGTATAGCCGCCATTTTCAACTGTTTTCCGAAATTCCGGATCCTTGCGCACAGCGTCCAGTGCGGTGGTCAGCTTTGCGACGACAGGCTCTGGCAGGTTCAGCGGACCCATCAGTGCCAGCCAGCCGACGACTTCGTAGTCTGCGATGCCCGCCTCGATCATGGTCGGGACGTTCGGCAGGCTGGGGTTGCGTTGTTTGGACGTGACGGCGAGCCCGCGGGCCTTGCCGCTTTCAATGAAGGGGCGGCCCGTGCTGATGATGTCAAACATGAACGTAATCTTGCCACTCACCACGTCCATCATCGCCGGTGAATTGCCCTTGTAAGGCACATGCAGCATTTGCGTGTTGGTCGATTGCCGGAGCAATTCGGCCGAGAGATGGTTCGAGGCCCCGACGCCTGCGGAACCAAACGACACTTTCTCTGGGTTGGCTTTTGCATAGGCCACCAGTTCCTGCACGGATTTCGCCTGGATCTCGGGTCCGATCAAGAGCACGTTGGCGTACTGCACCACCGAGCCAATCAGCGTGAAGTCCTTGCGCGGATCAAAAAGTTTGCTGCGTTGAACGACTGGTGTGATCGTCATGCTTGGACTGGCAACAAAATTCAGCGTGTAGCCGTCAGGCGCCGCTTTTGCGGTCTGATCAGCTGCGATCATGCCGCTCGCTCCGGCGCGGTTCTCGACCACGACAGTTTGTTTCAGTTGGTCGCCCAAATATTTGGCAAACGTGCGCGCCGTTGAATCAACCGGGCCCCCGGGGGCATAACCCACCAGCAGTCTGATCGGGCGTTCCGGCCAGTTGCTCTGAGCCTGAGCGGAAAATGTTAGCCACGCGCTGCACAACAGGGCAAGCGCTTTGAGTTGGGTTCGACGGTTCATGTGATTGTTCTCCAGGAATGATTTGCAGGGCACTCGCTTACTGAATCTTTGCGCCCGAGTCCTTGACGGCCTGGCCCCATCGCACGAGTTCTGCTTCTATGTGTTTTCCAAAGGCAGCAGGTGTGGATCCGACGATCTCGTAGCCACTCTCATTGAGTTGTTTACGAACTTTCTCTTCGTTGGCAACTTCCGCCAGCGCCTGGCTGAGTTTGTCGATGATGGCCGGGGGCGTGCCGGCTGGCGCCAGGATGCCGTACCAGCCATCGACCACGAAGCCTGGCACCGATTCGCTGACAGTCGGCACGTCAGGCAGAATCGCGGAGCGTTTGGCGCCCGTCACGGCAATGCCCTTGAGTTTGCCGGCTTTGACCTGCGGGTATGACGTCGAGATGCTGTCAAACATCATCGAGAC
>CAIJKV010000080.1 GCA_903821335.1 uncultured beta proteobacterium | reverse complement strand
GTCTTGCCAATTCCCAGCACGATCACCGCACCAATTGCAGGGCCCAATGTGTGCATATAAGACATGTTTGCGTCGATCCAGGCAGCGATCGCCGGATCGGTGACAGCCATCTCGCCTGCGACCCAACCCAGCAGCGTGCCGCCGATGGTGACGATGATCGGAAAACGCTCCATGATCTTGAGCAGCATCGTGGCACCAAAGATGACCAGCGGAATACTGACGGCCAGGCCGATCACCAACAGCGGCATGCTGCCCTTGGCAGCGGCGGCTACACCGATGACGTTGTCCAGGCTCATGACCAGGTCTGCAAGCAGAATGGTCTTGATGGCGGTCATGAGATCGTCGCTCGACGTAATGTTTTCCTCGCCGTCCTCCGGCAGCAGCAACTGAATGCCGATCCAGAGCAACAGACCCGCACCGGCAAGTTTGAGGTAAGGCAGTGTCAACAGTTTGACTGCGAAAATCGTGAGCACAATACGCATTGCGATCGCAGCCCCTGATCCCCAGAAAATGGCTTTCCGTTGTTGAGCGGGTGGAAGGGATCGGGCCGCCAGTGCAATCACCACTGCGTTATCGCCAGACAGCACGATATTGACGCCGATGATTTGCAGCAGTGGGATCCAGAAATCGTTGAGGCTGAAAGTGAAATCCATGATGTTTTTTTCTATTTGGATAATTGACTAATGGCGCGGCTATTTTACACGGCAGGCCAGCCTGGTCGAGTCATTTCGACAGGCGCGGCATTTATACGATGTTGCGTAGCAAAATATATTCGACGATTAGTCGTTCAGAGTTTTAGGATGGACGCATACGATGGCAGCCAGAAAGCTCCTGGCACTCAGGCGCCATGTACGTCGATATGGCGGTTCGCAAATTTCACCTCCAGTCACAGGTGCGACCTATTCCATGAACGTTGTAAACCCGGTGGCTGGTTCGCGTTCACTGATCAGGCTGTTTTCAATCCTGGACATGTCTGCGTAGCCCAGTGCCATGCCGCACACCACGATTTCGCTTTCAGGGATTCCCGTGACCTGACGAATGATCGTGTGATAGGCGTTAAAAGCAGCCTGCGCACAGGTATCCAGACCCCGGGCGCGGGCGGCCACCATCAGATTTTGGAGAAAACAGCCAAAATCCAGCCATGATCCCTGATTCATTGTGCGGTCGAGAGTAAAAATGAAGCCAACCGGTGCGTCAAAAAACAGGTAGTTGCGGGCGTGTTGCGCCTGCATGCCCGCCTTGTCCTCGCGACCCAGCCCTAGTAGCTTGTAAAGGTCCAGCCCGACTTTGCGACGTCTTTCAATATAGGGTGGTTCCCACTGGTCTGGGTAGTAGCGATATTCAGCTTTCATCGTGCTGGAAATCGTGGGGTCCAGAAATGCGCGCGTCAGTTCCTCAGTCAGCCGGTCTTTGATCGCGCCGGTCAGAACGTAGGCTTTCCACGGCTGCGTGTTTGAACCTGAGGGTGCCCGTGCCGCCACATCCAGCATTTGTTCGATATCTTCGCGTGCAATCGGTGCGGGCAGGTATGCCCGAATCGAATGTCGTGAAGTAATGGCTGCATCAACAATTTTTTGCTCTGGACTCTGAATCATTTTTTGATCGACTCACTCGAACTGTTCATTTGAAGCCGCTTTTTTCAGCAGCAGGGCGGGAGGCGTAAATCGCTGGCCGTATGTTGCTGCGAGTGCATTGGCACGTGCCACAAATTTTTCCAGCCCGTACTGGTTGATGAACTGAAGTGAGCCCCCGGTCCAGCGTGGAAAACCAATGCCCAGTATTGAACCGACGTTGGCGTCGCGTGACGACTCCAGTACACCTTCCTCAAGGCAGCGCACCGTCTCGATCGCCTGCACGAACAGGACGCGGTCCAGCATGTCCTGGTAAGGC
>CAIJKV010000079.1 GCA_903821335.1 uncultured beta proteobacterium | reverse complement strand
GAGTCTGCACCTCAGCGGTCCCTGTCAGGGTCTACTGACCGGGAAAGAGAGGCACCACGCGGTTCGGCGTTGCCCCCGGGTGGCACCAGTCGTCCTGCCGAGAACCAGTTGTCTTCCCTGTTTAACCGGCTGACCGAACCGGCTGCACCCGAGGCACCGGTTAAAAAGTCAAAACCATCAATCTTTGAGCGCCTGCTTCGCTAGTGAAAATTATTGCAATTGTTTCTGCCAAAGGCGGGGTGGGTAAGACGTCGATCAGTGCAAACCTGAGCGCGGCGCTGGTACGTATCGGCCATACCGTTCTGGCTGTCGACCTGGATCCCCAAAACTCGCTGCGGCTGCATTTTGGCGTGTCACCGCATCATATCGGTGGCCTGGCGCGCGCGACCCTGGCCGGCACAGAGTGGCGCGAAGCGATCTTGCCCGGTCTGACAGGTGGGTACGTGTTGCCCTATGGTCAGGTCAACGAGGATGACCGGCAGGATTTTGAACGGATGCTGCGTGAAGAGCCGGAACTGTTGCTGCGACAACTTGAAAGTCTCGACTTGCCGCGTGATGCGCTGGTTGTGCTTGATACCCCGCCAGGTCCGTCGGTCTACCTCAAGCAGGCGCTGTCGGCGGCAAATGTGACGGTCATCGTGGTGCTGGCCGATGCGGCGTCTTATGCGACCATCCCCATGATCGTGGGCCTGATTGAGAACTACTGCACCAAGCGTACGGACTTTATCGACTATTTCTACCTGGTGAACCAGGTCGACCGGTCCAGACAACTGGCCAGCGACGTGACCGATGTGATCAATATGCAGCTTGAGGGCAGGCGGCTGGGAATGATCCATCAGGATCAGTCTGTGCCCGAAGGCCTGGCCTGCAGTCAGGATGTGCTCAGTTACGACCCGCATAGCCGCGGCGCGCATGACTTTGTGACCTGCGCCAATACCCTGGACCGCATATTGTCTGATCAGGTTCCTGCATCTTGAAGCTATCGATACCCCCGCTCAAGTCCCGTTTTGCGGACTTTATCCACATCGCCTTTGAGCGGGCAAAAGAGGTGTCGGCGCGGGAGGTATGGGGCACCGCCCCGGCGCAGTGGGCGTTTCTGATCATCGGCCTGAGCGTGCTGGCCATTATTGTGACGGTGCCCCTTGATACGGTGCGCCAGGCGATGTTTGCCGTGGGTTGCCTGATTGCGGCGATTATCATTCGCAAGATCGATGCGACGGGCCGGCTGGCCATCATCTCGTTGATTGTCATTTCAGTCACCGTGTCCTTGCGGTATATGTTCTGGCGACTGACGACGACGATTGACTTTGAAACCCCGCTGGACACGTTCTTTGGCTGGGGGTTGGTCGGTGCTGAACTGTATTCGTTGCTGGTGCTGCTGCTGGGGTACGTGCAGACGGCCTGGCCGTTGCGGCGCAAACCCGTGCCGCTGCCGGCAGACCGCACGACCTGGCCAACTGTCGATGTGTTTATTGCGACCTACAACGAACCCCTGAGCGTGGTGCGGCAAACGGTGTTTTCCGCACTGTCGATGGACTGGCCCGCCGACAAGCTGAAGGTTCATATTCTGGATGACGGCAAGCGTGAGGAGTTTCGCCAGTTTGCCCTGGATACCGGTGCTCTGTACGTCACGCGTGACAACAACCACCATGCCAAGGCCGGTAACCTGAACGAGGCGCTCAAGGTGACCGATGGCGAGTATGTCGCCATGTTCGACTGTGATCACATTCCGACCCGGTCGTTCCTGCAAGTGTGCATGGGCTGGTTCCTGAAAGATCCGAACCTGGCCATGTTGCAGACGCCACACTATTTCTTTTCGCCCGATCCGTTTGAAAAGAACCTCAAGACTTTTCGTCAGGTGCCCAATGAGGGCGAGTTGTTCTATGGCCTGATCCAGGACGGCAACGACCTCTGGAATGCCACGTTTTTCTGCGGTTCGTGCGCCGTGATCCGCCGTGGCCCGCTGCTGGAAGTCGGCGGCGTGGCGACGGAAACCGTGACCGAAGACGCGCATACGGCGCTTAAGCTCAGCCGTCTGGGCTACAACACCGCTTATCTTGCGATTCCGCAGGCTGCTGGCCTGGCCACTGAGAGCCTGTCGGGTCATATCGGGCAGCGTATTCGCTGGGCACGCGGAATGGGGCAGATTTTTCGGGTCGATAACCCCATGCTGGGGCCGGGGCTTAAGTTCGGGCAGCGGTTGTGCTACCTGAATGCCATGTTGCACTTCTTCTACGGCCTGCCGCGCCTGGTGTTCCTGACCGCGCCGCTGGCGTATTTGCTGTTTGGCGCCCATGTGTACGAGGCGTCTGCTTTGTTGGTGGTGGTGTACGCGCTGCCGCACGTGGTGATGGCCAACCTGACGAACTCCACCATCCAGGGCAAGTACCGCCATTCGTACTGGAACGAGGTCTACGAGACCGTGCTGGCCTGGTACATCCTGGCGCCGGTCCTGCTGGCGGTCATCAACCCCAAACTGGGTAAGTTCAACGTGACGGCCAAGGGTGGCCAGATCGTGAACGACTATTACGACTGGAAGATGGCGCGCCCCTATATTGTGTTGCTGCTGCTGAACCTGACTGGCTTTGTCGCGGGTGTCTGGCAGATCGCCTTTGGTGAGGGGGACGTCAGTACGCTGGTGATCAACCTGGTCTGGGTTTTCTACAATATTATCGT
>CAIJKV010000078.1 GCA_903821335.1 uncultured beta proteobacterium | reverse complement strand
GGCACAGCAGGTGCGTCGCATTGATCTGTGCGGTGCTCAAGAGACCGGCTCCTCTGCCTCGATCACGTTTAGCGAGCGCAACACGGCATTGGCTATGGCCTGGTTTTTCGGCAACTGGCTTTTGATCGTTGAAGATCCGGCCGAAGAAACCTCGAAACTGAACTGCTTTGGCTTCTTACCCGCCTCGGGAAATAGGCGCACAACGAACGACGCAAGATCAAGATGGTATTCCGCTTCAAGCGAGTGCTGAATGGCGAGTGTCCGTTGCGCGAGAGTAATCGCATCCTCCTGATCGGGGTCCGCCGACGCCTCAACAGTTAACGATATGCCAGTAGTGTTGACAGGCTTGAATCGGGCCCGGCGCAGACGAACTTTTTCAACGCCGTGTATCGACAGATCCTCAAAGGTTTCGAGCCCATTGCGTAACTCGTTGAGCCTGAATCGCGTCTTCTCGATTTCCTTGGGCGTGATTTCCTGACAGACCACGTGCTTGCCCAATAACTCGAGCACGGCGGTGTGGTTTTTTGCACCGCCCGTCACTACGGTCTCAATGGTGCCTGTCGCGGGCTGGTACCTATTGGCAAGTGTTCCCTATGCGCCAGAACAGGACTTTGATTTCATCACGGTCGGCTTGCGCTCACCCAACGTGCTGGTCGTGCCTGAATCATCGCCGTATAAGTCAGTGGCGGATGTCATCGCTGCGCTCAAGGCCAATGCGGGCAGGATCTCTTTCGGATCGTCTGGCAATGGGTCATCGGACCATCTCACCGCCGAAATTTTCTGGGCCCAAACGGATACCACTGGGCTGCATATTCCCTATAAAGGTGGCGCCCCGGCGACGGTGGATCTCCTGGCCTCAAACCTGAATGCGATGTTCCCCAACGTCAACGCGGTGATCCAGTACATCAAAGCGGGCAAGCTGCGCGCGCTGGCAATCACCAGCGAAAGTCGTTCGCCGCTACTGCCAGACGTGCCAACAATGGCTGAAGCCGGTGTAAAGGACATGGTGACACAATCTGGTTCAGCGACCCATTGTTTGGCATCAACGGCGAATGGGAGGGCTTCAAAGCGAAACCAGAGCAGGCGACGACTAACGTCTACCGCATTGGCGTCGACGGGAAGTTGACTGCGGTTATAACGGATCTGGTGAACCCAAACGGTCTAGCATTTTCACCGGACGAGAAAAAACTCTACGTCATCGAGTGGAAGGGAACCCCAAATCGAAGCATTTGGAGCTATGACGTCGCGGCTGATGGTGCATTGTCCAATAAGACCAAGCTACTTGATGCCGCTGATCAGGGCGCCCTGGATGGCTTCAAGGTCGATCGGGACGGCAACCTCTGGTGCGGATGGGGCAGCAATGGCCTGCTGAGTGAGGAGCCCTCTGAAGTCGATGGCAGGAAAGTCTACGGGCTCAAGGGCAAGTCTGAGGACCTGGACGGTGTCATGGTATTTAATCCGCAGGGAAAGGCAATCGGATTCATCAAGTTGCCGGAGCGTTGCGCAAACCTGACTTTCGGCGGACCGAAGAATAATCGCCTGTACATGACAAGCTGCCATTCGGTTTATGCCCTATACGTTGAGACACACGGCGCGGCCTGACGACAAATCTGCGCTCGCCAGTAAGAGATGCCACGCGCGGTCGATGTGCGTGGCATCTCTTGCTTGCTATAGCGCTAGAAATGTGCGGATTCCCAAGTACAGCTGGCAATGCCAGCTAATGGCCGATTGTGATCATTCCCAACTTTTTAACGGGCGTCCGTAAACGTACCTTGACTG
>CAIJKV010000077.1 GCA_903821335.1 uncultured beta proteobacterium | reverse complement strand
CATCAACACCTGCATAGGCTGCAACCAGGCCTGCCTGGACCGTATATTTACGCAGCGCACCGCCACCTGTCTGGTCAACCCGCGTGCCGGACGGGAAATCGAATTCCCGACCGGGCTTGCGAAAACAGTCAAACGTCTGGCCGTGGTGGGTGGTGGTGCTGCGGGCATGGCCTGCGCGGTAAACGCGGCGGAGCGCGGCCATCACGTGACGATTTTTGAAGCCGAACACGTGCTGGGCGGACAGCTCAATCTGGCGAGACAAGTTCCTGGCAAGAGCGAGTTCAACGAATTGCTGCGGTATTTTGCAACGCGCCTTGCACAATTGAAGGTGACGATTCAGCTTGGCCACCGTATCGGCGCCGCCGCACTGCAGGCACAAGGGTACGATGAGATCGTGATCGCAACGGGTGTCGTTGCACGCACGCCGGACATCACGGGGATCGATCATCCCAAGGTCCTGAGCTATGCCGAGGTTCTGTCAGGGCGTAAACGTGTCGGACAGCGGGTCGCGATTATCGGGGCTGGTGGCATCGGATTTGATGTCGCAGAGTTCTTGACAGGTGATGCCAGCGTCGCCGTGAGTCCTGGCGCCTTCCTGGCGGCCTGGCAGGTAGACGAATCACTGGTCAGCGCGGGAGGGATCGGCACGACGCCGCCCACGCCACGTCCAGGTCGTCAAGTCACGCTCCTGCAACGCAAGGCCGACAAACCAGGCGGGTCGCTGGGCAAGTCGACAGGCTGGATACTGAAGGCCACCCTGCGACGCGCCGGCGTGAGGATGATGACGGGAGTCACCTACCACCGCATCGACGATCTGGGGCTGCATTGCACGATACAAGGGTCGCCGCAGGTGCTGGACGTGGATCACGTCGTACTCTGCGCCGGGCAAACATCCCTGCGCGACTTGGCCGACGAACTGGCCGGACTCGGGCTCAGGAACGTGCACACCATTGGCGGCGCCGACCTGGCGTCTGAACTGGATGCCGTGCGTGCGATCGACCAGGCCACCCGACTGGCTGTATCACTCTAGAGCGCAGCATTCAGAAAAAAACCCCGCGCTTGAACGATCAAAGGCGGGGCTCACGTGCGGTTCGCGTGTCGCGTGTGTACTTAACGCAGGGCCTTGTAGCGGATGCGCTTGGGTGCGGCGCCTGCTTCGCCCAGCCGACGTTTTTTGTCTGCTTCGTATTCCTGATAGTTGCCATCAAAAAACACAACCTGCGAATCGCCCTCGAAGGACAGGATATGTGTGGCGATACGATCCAGAAACCAGCGATCGTGACTGATCACCATGATGCTGCCGGCAAATTCCAGCAACGCGTCTTCGAGGGCGCGCAAGGTTTCCACGTCGAGGTCGTTTGAGGGCTCATCGAGCAGCAGGACGTTGCCGCCCGTGATCAGGGTCTTGGCCAGGTGCAGCCGCCCGCGCTCGCCGCCCGACAACTGCCCGACCGTCTTGCCCTGGTCACCACCCTTGAAGTTAAAGCGTCCCAGATAGGCGCGCGCCGGCATTTCAAAACGGCCAACCGTCAACAGGTCGGCACCATCGGCGATGGTGTCAAACACGGTTTTTGCATCGGGTAGTGCGTCGCGCGACTGATCGACGAAAGCCAGCTTGACGGTCGTGCCCACAACGACCTCGCCACTGTCGGGCGTTTCCTGGCCGGCGATCATGCGAAACAGCGTCGACTTACCCGCGCCGTTGGGACCGATAATGCCGACGATGGCACCCGGCGGCACACGAAAGCTCAGGTTGTCGATCAGCAGTCGATCACCAAACGCCTTGCTGACGTTGTTGAACTCGATGACCTCGTTGCCCAGACGCTCGGCCACAGGGATAAAGATTTCCTGCGTCTCGTTGCGCTTCTGGTATTCGTGCGATGACAGTTCTTCAAACCGCGACAGACGCGCCTTGGATTTGGCCTGGCGACCCTTTGCATTTTGACGCACCCATTCAAGTTCTTTCTTGATGGTCTTCTGGCGTGCAGATTCGGTGGACTCTTCCTGCTCTAGCCGGGCCTCTTTCTGCTCGAGCCAGGAACTGTAATTCCCCTTCCAGGGAATACCGTAGCCGCGATCAAGTTCCAGAATCCATTCAGCGGCGTTATCCAGAAAATACCGGTCGTGGGTGACCGCCACCACGGTGCCGGGGAACTTGGCCAGGAACTGTTCGAGCCAGTCGACGCTTTCCGCATCCAGGTGGTTGGTCGGTTCGTCAAGCAGCAGCATGTCGGGCTTGGACAGCAGCAGGCGGCACAGCGCCACGCGGCGTTTTTCGCCACCAGACAGCTTGCCGACCACGGCGTCCCAGGGCGGCAGGCGCAAGGCGTCGGCGGCGATTTCCATTTGTGTCTCAAGGTCGTCCGCACCGCTTGAGGCGGCAGCGGCAATGATCGCCTCGAGCTCAGCCTGTTCGGCCGCCAGCGCGTCAAAATCGGCGTCTTCCGCCGCATATTCGGCGTACACCTCATCGAGCCGCTTGCGTGCCGCCACCACGGCACCCATGCCTTCTTCCACAGACTGGCGCACGGTATGCGCGGGGTCAAGCTTGGGTTCCTGTTCAAGGTAGCCAATATTGAGCCCCGGCATCGGCGTCGCCTCACCTTCGTATTCCTTGTCAACGCCAGCCATGATTTTCAGCAAAGTCGACTTGCCCGAGCCGTTCAGGCCCAGCACGCCAATCTTGGCACCCGGGAAGAACGAAAGCGAAATGTCACGCAGAATGTGGCGCTTGGGCGGAACGATCTTGCCCAAGCGGTGCATGGTGTAAACGTATTGAGCCATTTGGTCTGGAACTCTTTGAACAGTGGGTAACGAGGAATCCGTGATTGTAAGGCTGAAGTTCAGGTCCTCCCCGGCTATGATGTGGTATTCACTCACAGATCGCCCTGACAGGCGCCCCGCATCATGAGCACACCCGACACCACCTTGCGTTTTACCGAAGCGGAACTTGTCATACTGGGCAAGACCGCAGATGGCCTGAGCGCCTACATGGGGGTCTGCGTCCTGGCGGAAATCGGCTGCGATGTGGATTCAGACGCCGAATGGGTCATCTTCGCCACGCCGGTTGCCGTGGATGAGGAACCTGACGACAAAACCCTGCACGTCCAGATGGGCGGGCCGGGCGCGACCTTTGTCGGTGGCCGCGGGGGGCTGGATCTGGATACTGAAACCTATGACTGCCGCTACATGTGGGCCATCCAGATCACGGAAGACCCTGAGGCACGGTTCGTCCGACTCGATGAGCAAGGCGAAGAGTTTGACTTCTCAAACGACCTGGCCGGGTTGCTGCCCTTTGACCTGACGGACGAAGCACTGCCAGATCCTGATCTCGAACTGCTTGAAGAGATTGACGACGACATGCCCGACCTGGATGACGATGACCAGGCGCCAGACGACTTTGATCGCATCCAGCGTCCCAAAGGTCCGCTGCACTAATTTTCAGCCCCAGTGGTTTAACCCTGCATCGGCCAGCCCTGCGCCACGCCATGGCAGGCAATCTGCGCATTGCCCAGCGCGATCGTAGGTGGTGCCTCGCGTTTGCATTGTTCGCGTGCGAACGGGCAGCGCGGATGAAAGGTACAACCCGGCGGCGGGCTCAGCGGATTGGGTACCTCGCCCGCCACAGGTGTGCGGGACTTGCCCGAACCGGTGATGTCGGGAATTGCCGACAACAGCATGCGCGTGTAGGGGTGACGCGGATTTTCAAACAGATCATTCCGATCGGCAATTTCGACAATCCTTCCCAGGTACATCACGCCGACCCGGTCGGCGACATGATGGACGACCGCGAGGTTGTGCGAAATAAACAGGTAGGTCAGCCCGAGCCTGCGCTGCAGGTCCTTCATGATATTCAGGACTTGCGCCTGCACCGACACATCCAGTGCCGAGGTCGGCTCGTCACAGACGAGAAACTCAGGGTTGACAGCCAGGGCGCGCGCGATGGAAATGCGCTGACGCTGACCGCCTGAAAACTGGTGGGGATACCGGCTCTGGTCGGATGCATGCAGGCCGACTTGCACGAGCAGTTCATTGACGCGTTCAATGCGCTCGGCGGCGGTCATGTCTGTGTGTGCGAGCATCGGTTCGGCGATGATGCGACCCACCCGCCAGCGAGGATTCAGGCTGGCATAGGGGTCCTGGAAAATCATCTGCAGTCGCTTGCGCATCGCCAGTCCGCCAGGCTCCTGCATCCTGGACAACGGTTCACCGTCAAAAATGATCGCGCCACGCGTCAGCGGGTACAAGCCAACCAGCAATCGTGCGATGGTGGACTTGCCACAGCCTGACTCGCCCACCAGCGCCAGCGTCTCGCCGCGGCGGATGGTGAACGACACGCCGTCTACCGCGCGCAGCAGCGTACGCGGCTTACGCGACAAGACACGCTCGAGCCACGGTGCCGATACGTCGAACCAGCGTGCCGCGTCGGTGACTTCGATCAGAGGACGTTCTGCGCCGGCCATCATGGCAGAGCCTCGTTGTGAAGCCAGCAGGCAGCGCGTGAGGTGCCAGCCTGACGCAGTTCAGGGCGCTCAACTTTGCAGCGCGGCATCACTTGCGGGCAGCGCGGATTAAACGCGCACCCCTCAGGAATCGCATTCAGGCGCGGCATGGAACCGTCGATTTGTACCAGCCGCTCGACGTGCTGGTGCACGGACGGAATCGATCCCATCAGGCCGACCGTGTAGGGGTGTTTT
Organism: uncultured beta proteobacterium; assembly: GCA_903821335.1. GTDB lineage: Bacteria > Pseudomonadota > Gammaproteobacteria > Burkholderiales > Burkholderiaceae_B > Zwartia. The sequence continues at coordinate 18,561 of CAIJKV010000077.1, read as the reverse complement.
GCCGCATGGATCACCTCATGCACGGTACCGACCTCGGCCACGCGACCCGCATACATGACCACCACGCGGTCTGCGGTCTCGGCGATCACGCCCATATCGTGCGTGATCAGCATGACTGCGGTGCCTTGCTCGCGACAGAGCTTTTTCAGCAGTTCAATAATCTGGGCCTGAATCGAAACATCCAGCGCAGTCGTGGGTTCATCGGCCACGATCAGTTTTGGTTCGGCGGCCAGCGCCAGCGCGATGACCACACGCTGGCGCATCCCACCGGAAAATTGATGGGGAAAATGGTCAATCCGTTCACGGGCTGCCGGAATACCAGTGGACTCGAGTAGTTCGATCGCACGGTTGCGCGCCTGCGACCAGGACATCGGGAGATGCGTGACGATCGTTTCTGCGATCTGGCGCCCGACGGTATAGAGCGGGTTCAGCGACGTCAGCGGATCCTGGAAAATCGCGCCGATTTCACGACCGCGGATCAGACGCATCTGGTCGTCTGACAAGGTATCGATCCGTCGGCCCGCCAACAGGATTTCACCTGACGACACACGCCCCGGCGGCTCGAGCAGGCCAATAATCGCAGCGCCGGTCAGGGACTTGCCCGCTCCTGACTCGCCCACCACGCCGACCACTTCGCCCGCCGCAATGGCAAAGGACACCCCGTCGAGCGCCTTGAGGGTGCCACGACGGCTTGGGAATTCAACGCTGATACCTCGCAGTTCAAGTACGTTCGACATACGGATTCTCAGCTCAGCCTGGGGTTCAATGCATCACGCAGCCAGTCGCCCAGCAAGTTCACCGACAGCACCAGCAGCACCAGTGCCGCACCGGGGAAGATTGTGATCCACCACTCGCCCGAAAACAGGAAATCATTCCCAATACGGATCAAGGTGCCCAGCGATGGTGACGTGGCCGGCACCCCCACCCCCAGGAACGACAGCGTCGCTTCGGTGATGATGGCGGTGGCCAGGTGCACAGTCGCCAGCACCAGGACGGGGCCCAGTACATTGGGCAAGACGTGCCTGAACATGATGACAGGTGACGAGATCCCGATCACGCGCGCGGCTTGCACGTATTCGCGATTTTTTTCCACCAACGTCGATCCACGCACTGTGCGCGCATACTGCGGCCAGCCGGCCAAGGCAATCGCGCCCACCAGCACGGGGAAGGCGATGACCTCATGCATGTCGCCCGGCACCAGTGCCCGCGCGACGCCGTCGATCAGCAAGGCAATCAGGATGGCGGGGAATGACAGCTGCACGTCCGCGATTCGCATGATCAGCGCATCAGTGCGCCCGCCCGCGTAACCGGAAATGAGACCCAGCACAATGCCGACCGTCATGGCGCCCGCCACAGCCGCCATGCCAATCAGGAGCGACACGCGTGTGCCGTACATCAGGGCCGACAATAAATCGCGACCCTGGCTGTCAGTGCCGAGCAGGTATTGGGTGGTGCCCTGCGCCAGCCACGCCGGGGGCCTGAGCGCGTCCATGAGGTCGATACTCGCCAGGTCGAACGGGTTATAGGGCGCGATCCACTGGGCGCCAAACGCGGCGACAAGCATGATCAGCAACATGATCGTCGCCGACATGGCGACGGGTGAATGACGCCAGGACCAGGCCAGGTCACCGTCCCAGAACGTTGCGAAGGCTGCGCGCATCAGTGGCCACCCGCTGACTGGCCAATATTCGCGCGCAAGCGAGGATCTACCACGAAATAAAGCAGATCCACCACCAGGTTGATGACCACGAAGATCAGGGAAATGAGGCACAAGTAAGCCGCCATCACTGGAATGTCGGCGAACTGGACCGCCTGAATAAACAGCAACCCCATGCCAGGCCACTGGAAAACAGTTTCAGTCACGATTGCGAACGCGATGATGCCGCCCAGTTGCAACCCCATGATGGTGATGACAGGCACCATGGTGTTTTTGAGGGCATGGCCAAAATGAATAGCGCGCTTGGTCAACCCACGGGCGCGGGCGAACTTGATGTAGTCGGTGCGCAGCACTTCAAGCATTTCGGAACGCACCAGGCGCAACACCAGCGTCAATTGGAACAGCGACAGCGTGATGGCAGGCAAGATCAGGTGCTGCCAGCCGCTGGCCGTCAGCAAACCGGTCGACCACCAGCCTAGCTTCACCACGTCGCCACGGCCATAACTGGGCAACCACCCCAGGGTGACGGAAAAAACAAGGATCAGCAAGATGCCAATGAGAAACGTCGGAAGCGAAACGCCAAGCAGGGAAAAAGCCAGCAACGCCTGCGACAGCGCCCCATGGCGCCTGAGCGCGGTATAGACACCCAGCGGCAAGCCCACGACCAACGACAGCACGGCAGCCGCGATCGACAGTTCCAGCGTGGCAGGCAAGCGCTCGCGCAGCATGACCGAGACTTTTTGACCCTGACGCAGCGACAGTCCGAAATCACCATGCACGGCGTTGGTGGCGAAGTGGACGAACTGAACCACGACAGGCTCATTGAGCCCGAGCTGTTCGCGCAAGCGGTCGCGTTCGACCGGTGTGGCTTCCTGGCCGAGCATGATCGTGACCGGATCGCCCACGAACTGAAACATGACAAAGGCCAGCAGCGCCACTGCCAGCATCACGCCAACGGACTGGACCAATCGGCGCAAAATAAAAGCAAACATGAAGTCTCACGAAAACGACGCGGCCCGGGTAACGGGGCCGCGCCTGACGGCACACAATCAGTCGATCGTGATCCACTCGACCACGGGACGGTTGTCCGCGCGGTGCAAGGCATTGACGTTTTTCTTCATGGCCCAGGGGATGATCTGGTCATGCAGCGGCAACGAGCCGAACTCTTGGGCGAATATTGCAAGCGCCTCATGAATCATTGCCGTGCGCTTGGCGGGATCGGTCTCGGTCTTGATGGTATCGATCAGCTTGTCGACTGCCGGGTTGGAATAGTTGCCGTAGTTGAAGGAACCGTTCGCGCCCTCACCCTTGCTGTGGATCAGGGCTTCGAGTGAATAGTAGGCATCAAAGGTCGGCACGCCCCAGCCAAACAGATAGGCGCTGGAATCGTTGTTGGCGACCTTGGGGAAGAATGTCGCCCGCGGCATCGCGTTCAGTCTGGCCTTGACACCGATCTTTGCCCACATGGCCACGATGGCCTGGCAGATCGCTTCATCGTTGATGTAACGGTTGTTCGGGCAGTCCAGCGTCAGTTCGAAGTTATTGTCGTAGCCAGCCGCCTTGAGGAGTTCGCGTGCCTTGACCGGATCAAACGGTACGCGCTTGCCGAGTTCAACGGTGTAGCCGTTGACCTGGGGCGCGATCATGGTGCCGGTCGGCAAGGACATCCCACGCATGACCGCTTTCTTGATCGCCTCGATGTCAATTGCACGGTAGAGCGCTTCGCGCACGCGCACATCCTTGAGCGGGTTCTTGCCCTTGATATTGCTGTATTTCAGTTCGTCATTTTTTTGGTCGAGTCCGATGTAAATCGTGCGGTACTCGTTGCCATCGATCACTTTGGCCTGCTGACGCAGACGGTCCAGATCCTGTGCGGGCGGATCCAGCACAAAGTCCACCTCGCCAGACAGCAAGGCGGCCGTGCGGGTGGCGTTTTGCTTGATCGGGGTGTAGATGATCTCGGTCACGTTGCCCTTTTTGGTCGCGTTGCCCCACCAGTCCGGATTTTCAACATACGCCGTGCGCACGTCAATTTCGCGCGACTTGAGCTTGTAGGGGCCAGTACCCATGGCGTTGCGGGCCGAATAACTTTCCTCGTTCTTGTTGAAATTCTGCGGCTCGGTGGTGTTGTTTTTCTCGGACCAGGCTTTGCTCATGATGCCCAGCACCGGCAACTGGCGAAGCAGCACAGGGTTGGGACCGTCAGTTTCGATTTCAACCGTCAACGGGTCGATCGCCCTGACATCCTTGACGCCTGCCACGTAGGACTTGAACTGAGAGGAGGGCGCCGCAGCGCGCTTCAGTGAAAAAACGACATCGTCGGCCGTGAATGGCGTGCCGTCATGAAACTTGACCCCTTCGCGCAGTTTGAAACGCCAGAGCGAGGGATTCACCTGTTCCCAGGAGGTTGCCAGCGAGGGCACCACTTCGAATTTTTCGTTGTAGCGCACCAGTGGGTCATACACCCAGAGGTTGGCCGCGATGTTCAAGCCTTCGTTCTGCGAATGGGGATCGAGCGTCAGGATGTCGCCTTGGCTTGTCCATTTGAAGGTTTTTGTAAAACCCAGGCCAGGCAACAATAGTGCAGCAGAAATTGCGGCAGCAATCAAGGTACGTCGCATCGCAGACTCCAGTGAGTGATTCTTAACCCTCGGATATTGCCGCAGGGCTGCTCGAGCGTCAATCGGGTTCTTTTGCAGCGCCAGACGACGCCCGCTGTCAACCCAGCAGGGATAACCCTGATAAAGTTGATTTGAATTAAGGGCTTATGCAAAAATTTCGCTAAGAGTCGCGCCGTGACAATCCAGATCGGCTCCGCTAAACTCGACCAACTTTTTCAAGCATTCCGCTTGATCGGACACATGACATTGTCCTCAGCCGTCAAGATTTTCCAGGGCCGCTTTGGTCGCGTCGCATTGCTTGACATGAATGCGCCGCTGATCGGTCACGCCCATCACCACTGTCATATGCTGATCAAGGCAGGCGGTGCAGACAGCGCGTTCATCGTGCGTGGCGAACGGGCACCGCTGACTGATGAAACGGTTGTGCTGGTCAACGCCTGGGAACACCACGCCTATGCACATGAAGTACCTCCGGGTGAGCACACCCTTGTCCTGGCGCTCTACATTGAGCCTGGCTGGTTGTCCGAAATCCAGCGTTCGCTGGCCTTGTCAGGACATCCGCGGTTTTTCCCCGAGCGTTGCGTGCGCATCACCGCCGCCACCCGAAAGATCGCGCAAGAATTCGTGCTTGAACTCTGGTGGGCCGACGAGGTGTCTCAGGTTCGCCTTGAGGAGCTGCTGTTCAACCTGATGATCCAGGTGATAGACAGCTACTCGGGCTGGCGTGATCTGGTTGCCCTGTTACGTGCCAAGCCACCTGTCTCCATGGATCCACGTGTCAGGCAAGCCATCGCACTGATGAAGAACGACGAGGCGCGTGACCTCGACATCGATTCACTTGCCGCGCAGGCCGGTCTGTCGAGAGCGCATTTCTTCACCCTGTTCCAGCGTGACACGCACGTGACGCCACTGGTGTACGCCAATGTGTTGCGCTTCGAGAAAGCAGTCGAGCGTCTGACACACAGCAACGACTCGGTCGCCGACCTGGCGTACGCGCTTGGCTTTTCAGCGCCGGGACATTTTTCAAGATTCTTTCGTCAGCACCTTGGCATCACGCCCAGCGACTATCGGCGCGTCGTCAATTTGTTTGACCCGCCACCCACGACCCACGCCTGCGCCGACCTCGTGTAGTTGGCGTGTCTGTCGTTTCGCACCACTGGCGCACTACTTGCGCACCACTAGCCCATCGCAAATCCCTGCCTCCAGCAGACCGGAGCAGCCAGATTGCTGCATTGCGGCGTGCAAAAGACCAGACTATTTGAGCAGCTTTCAGACTATTTGGTCATTCCTCAGGCTGCCGTGCGCACGCCGGGGTGGCGCGCACCGCACACTTCGTTGATGCAAAAAATGGCGGAGGAAAATTTGCACAGCGATCCCCTGCTGACACAACCAACAGGACGGCCCTATGTCGGCCAGTCCGTCGAGCGCGTTGAAGACGCCGCGCTACTCACCGGACGCGGCAGCTATGCCGACGACCTGGGCGTGCGCCCCGGCACGTTGCATGCCGCGGTGCTGCGCTCGCCCCATGCCCATGCTGACCTGCTTGAGATCGACACAAGCGCTGCGCTGACCATGCCCGGTGTGCAGGCTGTCCTGACCCGCGAAGATGTGCAACGCTGGGCACAACCTTTCGTCGTCGGCGTGAAACAACCCATGGATCACTGGCCGCTCGCCGTTGACCGTGTCCGCTACACCGGTGAACCGGTGGCAGTTGTGCTGGCCCAAGACCGCTATCAGGCCGAAGACGCCCTTGAGGCCATTCGCGTCAGATACCATGTCCTGGAGCCAGTCACCAGCATCGAGGCCGCACTGGCTGCCGACAGTTCCGTGCTGCACGCCAAGGTCGGCAGCAACATCTTGTCAGAGCGCGAATTCGAATACGGTCAGGCCGCGCAGGCCTTTGCCAGCGCGGCACGCCACGTTGAAATGACCGTGCATTACCCGCGCAATTCGTGCACCCCGATGGAATGCGCAGTGGTGCTGGCGCAGTGGCTGCCCGAGGACCAGGGCTATGACGTCACCTCGAATTTCATGGGACCCTTCTCGCTCCATGCGGTGATGGCGCTGGCCCTGAAGGTGCCCGGCAACCGCCTGCGTCATCGCATCCCACGTGACTCAGGCGGCAGCTTTGGGGTCAAGCAGGCGGTCTTCCCGTATGTCGTGCTGATGTGCCTGGCTTCGCGCAAGGCGGGTGGCTTGCCCGTGAAGTGGGTGGAAGACCGCCTCGAACACCTGGAGGCCGCCACCTCAGCCACCGCGCGCCTGACCACCATCAAAGCGGCTGTCGACCCGCAAGGACGGATCACAGCGTTGCGGTTCGAGCAGGTTGACGAGGTAGGCGCCTACCTGCGGGCACCAGAGCCAGCAACCTTTTACCGTATGCATGGCGCGCTGACCGGTGCCTATGACATCCCGCACTTGTCTGTCCGCAATCGGGTCGTGGTGACCAACAAGACACCGACCGGTCTGGTACGCGGCTTCGGCGGACCGCAGGTGTTCTATGCGCTCGAACGCCTGGTTGACCAGATCGCCCATGACATGCAGATTGACCCGGTCGAACTGCGGCTGCGCAATTATGTGCAGGCTACGCAATTCCCCTACACGGCCGCAGCCGGGGCGGTGCTGGACTCGGGTGACTATGCGCGACTGACCCGCATGGCCGTGGACGCTGCAGCGCTGGAAAAAATCGAGCAGGCCCGGGACACCGCGCGCGCCGCCGGCAAGCTCTATGGAATTGGCTGCGCCGCGATCGTCGAGCCGTCCGTCTCCAACATGGGCTACATCAGTACCGTCCTGACTGCCGGACAACGCCTACGCGCGGGCCCGAAAAACGGCGCCATCGCCAGCGCAACCGTCGCCATCGATTTGCTGGGCAGCATTAACGTCAACATCGCGTCAGCGCCGGCGGGACAAGGTCACATGACGGTCTGCGCACAGGTTGTCGCCGATGTATTCGGACTGGAGCCCTCGCAGATTGTCGTCAATGTTGAATTCGACACCGCCAAAGACGCGTGGTCTGTCGCGGCGGGAAATTATTCGAGTCGTTTCGCGGGTGCCGTCGCAGGGACCGTCCACCTGGCTGCGATCAAGTTGCGCGACAAACTCGCCCTGATCGCTGCTGCGCAATTCAACTGTCCCGCTGAGTCGGTTGTGTTTGCCAACGGACATGTCGGTAGCGCCCAGGACCCTTCGCACAATCAGCCCTTTGCCCGGCTGGCCGCCAATCCACACTGGGCGCCCGGGCTATTGCCCGAAGGAGTCGAGCCGGGACTGCGCGAGACGGCATTCTGGACGCCGGACACGCTCAAGGCGCCGGACGCCCAGGATCGCGTCAACACTTCAGCGACCTACGGATTTGTCTTCGACATCTGCGGACTGCTGATCGACCCCGACACCGGGTCTGTCCGCGTCGATCGCTACGTGACGGCCCACGATGCGGGCCGACTGCTGAATCCGGCGATGGCCGACGGGCAGATTCGGGGCGCCTTTGCCCAAGGTCTGGGCGCGGCATTGTTCGAAGAGTTCCGCTACGCCGACGATGGCAATTTTCAATCCGGGACGCTGGCGGAATACCTGCTGCCGACCACCTGCGAGGTTCCGGATCCTGTCATCGTCCATCTCGAGACACCATCGCCGTTCACGCCGCTTGGCGCAAAGGGACTGGGCGAAGGCAACAACATGAGCACCCCGGTCGTGATCGCCAACGCATTTGCCGATGCGTTGCGTGCAAGCGGGCGGGACTGCCCGGACATCAGGTTGCCACTGACACCCTCGCGCGTGCTCGGACTGCTCGACACACCCGACCCCGCGCCCCGCGCCGGTCAGGCCAGCAAGCAGCCTGCGGCAAACAAACCAGGTCATGGCCTGCAACTGACTGCGCAGGGAACCATCGAGATTGCAGCGACGCCAGAAGCCGTGTTCGCTGTGTTGCTCGACCCGATTGCCCTGGCGCGCGTGATCCCCGGATGCCACGCGTTGCATGCAAACGGCAAAGATCGCTGGCGCGCGGACGTCACGGTGGGGGTCGGACTCGTCAAGGCGCGCTACGAAGCTGAAATTGAACTGCGCGACATCCTCGCCCCCAACAGTTTGAGACTGTCGGGCAGCGGCCAGTCTTCCATGGGCACCGCATCGGGTGACGGACAGGTTGTCCTGCAAGCCATCGCAGGCGGCACGCGCCTGACCTATGACTACCGGGCGCGCGTTGGCGGCAAAGTCGCGGCCGTCGGCCCCCGGATGCTTGAGGGTGCCGCCCGGATCATCGTGGCGCAATTGTTTGCCTCCCTGGGACGGCAGGCCAGTGGCAAACCCGCGCTGACTTGGTGGCAGCGCCTGTTGCGCAAACTCGGCCTGGCCGGCAAGGAGCAGGCATGAAACCATCCCGCTTTGATTATGTCCGCGTCGAGACCGCCCAGGAAGCGATCGCCCTGCTCGCGCAGACTGGGGACGACGCACGCATCCTGGCCGGCGGACAGTCATTGATGGCCGTGCTCAACATGCGACTGGCGCAGCCCGCCATGCTGATTGACATCAGTCGCAGCCAGAGCATGAATCAAGTCAGCAAGGCCAAGGGCTGGTTGCGTGTCGACGCCGCCGCCACGCAGGCCAGCGTCGAATGGCGGCCTGAGCTCGCCAGTGAAGTTCCCCTTCTGGCGCAGGCGTTGCCCCACATTTCCCATTTCCAGATTCGTAATCGCGGCACAGTATGTGGCTCTGCCGCGCACGCTGACCCCTCGGCTGAAATCCCGCTGGTCCTCGTGGCACTCAAGGGCGAAGTCCTGTTGGCGGGTCCGCGCAAGCAACGCAGCCTGACCGCCGAGGCATTCTTCCTTGGCATGTTGAGCACAGCCAGGCAAGCCGACGAAATCGTCGAAGCCGTGCGCTTTCCAATCGCCAACCCAGCCTGGGGCTACGCGTTTACCGAGTTTTCACAACGTCATGGCGACTATGCGGCCTGCTCGGTCGCGGCCGTGGTCAGTCCCCAGGGCATCCGACTGACAGTCGGTGGCGTGGCAGATCGCCCCACCGCCCGAGACTGGCCATTGCTTGACGGGATGGCGCTGGACGACGCGCTCAATGAATTCGCCTGGGACCTGGAGGCGCGCGACGACCCGCAAGTCAGTGCCGTGGCGCGGCGGCATATGGTCAGACGCCTTGGGCGCCGAGTCATCGAGGTCGCGCAGTCGCACGTTATTTCACAAACTTTGTCCGGGGTTGACTACTCATGAATTTTCCCAGGTTGTCAAAAGACAGCACACACCAGGTCTCGACTTGCCTGAACGGAAAGACCCGCACGGGACCCGCGGAGCCGCGCATGCTGCTGACGGACTGGCTGCGACACCAGCTTGGTGCGACTGGCACGCATGTCGGCTGTGAACATGGCGTGTGCGGCGCATGCACCGTGCAGATCGACGGCGTCGCGCAACGCGCGTGCCTGACGCTGGCTGTCCAGGTGGATGGCAGGCGCGTCGATACTGTCGAGGGGATCGCGGGCGAAGATGGGCAACTCAACGACTTGCAATCCGCGTTCAAGCGGCACCATGCCCTGCAATGTGGTTTCTGCACGGCTGGCATCCTGATGTCGTGCAGCGACTGGCTCCAGAGGGTCGAGGCTCGCGTTCCAACCGAAACAGAAGTGCGCGAGATGCTGTCGGGTCACATCTGTCGGTGTACCGGCTACACACCCATCGTCGCGGCGGTTCTTGAGGTGGCCCGCGCCAGACACCAGACGCGCCACGCGGCACTTGCCGGGGAGCGTTCCCATGCTTGACCTGGGAACAACTTTTCTGCAAAGCGTCGAACGTCGTCCAGGGGGCATTGCCCTGGTGGACGGTGCCCTGCGGCTCACTTGGGCGCAATGGGCGCAGCAAGTGGGCGCACTGACCCGGGGACTGGCGTCCATGGGCCTCAAGCATGGCGACACCCTGTCGTGTGTGCTGCAAAATCGCAATGAAGCGGCAACGCTGCACTGGGCCTGCCAGTTTCTTGGGGTGGTCATTGTCCCGCTGAACTGGCGCGCCAAGCCCGAAGAGCTGGACTATTGTCTCGCGGACTCAGGTGCCCGCGTGCTGATCTACGAGCCCGTCGCAGAGGATGCTGTCGCGCGATCGACACTCGCCCAGCGGATCACGCGCATTGCGCTGCACGGCGCAAGCGGTGGACACATCGCCTTTGAGGACCTGCTGACCAGCCCGGCCATGCCCGAGCCACAAGCGCGGGCCGAAGACATTTCCCTGTTGTTGTACACCTCAGGGACAACCGGCAAGCCCAAGGGGGTGCCGCGTCGCCAGCGCGCCGAACGCATTGCCGCGCTGGCCCATGTGGCACAGAATCGCTACGGCCACGACGAACGCACGCTGGGCGTGATGCCGCTCTATCACACGATGGGCGTACGTTCCCTGCTCAGTCTGGCGCTGGTGGATGGACGCTTCATCTGCTGTCCGAAATTCGATCCCGTTCAATCATTGCGGGCAATCGAGACCGAACGGGTCACGCATCTGTACCTGGTTCCGACGCTCTATCATGATCTGATCGGACACCCCGATTTCGCGGCCACCGACGTCAGCAGCGTCACCAAACTCGGCTTTGCGGGCGCCCCGATGCACGATGCGCTGCTATTGCGTCTGGACCAGGCCTTCCGACCTGAACTGTTCGTCAATCATTACGGCAGTTCGGAAATCTATACCTTTTCAATCAACCAGGACGCCGTCGGCAAGGCCGGTTGCGCCGGGCGAGCGGGAATCAACACGCGTTTGCGCGTGGTCACGCTTGAGGCACAGACACCCGACCAGCGCGCCAGCGTCGGGCAGGAAGGTCAGATCATCGCCGACCTGGCGGGTGATGAAGCCTTCGAGGGCTATCACAACCGTCCCGATGCAAATGAGAAGTCATTGCGCGATGGCTGGTATTTCACCGGCGACACCGGCTACATGGACAAGGATGGCGATCTGTTCGTGACGGGGCGAGTCGACGACATGATCCTGAGCGGCGGGGAAAACATCTCGCCAGTCGATATCGAGTCGGTGTTGTCGCTCCACCCAGCTGTCGACGAAGTCGCCGTCGCCGGGATGCACGACGAGCGCTGGGGACAGCGTGTGGTGGCCTTCGTCAAGCGCAAGGCAGAGGTGTCATCGGAAAGCCTGGACGAATACTGCCGCGGGTCTTGCCTGGTCAATTTCAAACGTCCCCGCGAATACATTTTCGTTCGCGACATTCCAAAATCACCCGTTGGAAAGATCCTGCGTCGCAAGCTGGTCGCGGGCGAATTCGAACCTGCCTGAAGCCATGCTCCGAGCCACACTCTCAAATTTCATTCAAGGAAAATCATGAATCTGACTCAACTCGCCCACCCCGCGACAACCTTGCCCAACACCCTGGACGGCTTTCGCGTCGAAGTCGACGCCGCGCGCGAGCGTGCCGACATCATTCTGTGTCGCCCACCCTTCAACATCATCAGCATGACGCAACGCGAACAGTTGCGCATCACGTTTGAAGCACTGGATGTCAATCCCGCTGTGCGTGTCATCGTGATTCGTTCAGAAGGCGAACACTTTTCCAGCGGTGGTGACATCAGGGGCTTTCTGGAGGCCACGCCGGAACACGTTTCGAAACTGGCCTGGAACATCGCAGCGCCCACGCGCTGCAGCAAGCCTGTGATCGCGGCAGGCCGTGGCTATTGTTTTGGCGTGGGCTTCGAGCTCTCACTGGCCTGTGATTTCAGGCTGGTCACTCCCACGACCCTGTACGCCTTGCCCGAACAAAAGCTGGGCCAGATTCCGGGTTCAGGTGGCTCTGCGCGTTTACAAAAAATGGTCGGGATCACCCGCACAAAAGACATCGTCATGCGCTCGCGCCGCATTCCCGGGCCACAGGCTTATGACTGGGGCGTTGCGACGGAATGTGTGCCGGACGCAGAGCTCGAAAGCACCACTGACGCACTGGTCGATGAGTTGCGCTCCTTCTCGCCGATCGCGCAGCGCACGGCCAAGAAACTGCTGAACGACACCGAAGACTCCACGCTGAGTGTTTCGATCGAACTCGAGGGCCACTGCTATTCCCGTCTGCGCAGCTCGGAAGATTTCCGTGAAGGCGTTGAGGCCTTTCACACCAAGCGCAAGCCCGCGTTCAAGGGCCTGTAAATCACTTTATTGCACGACGCACGCATAACAACGACAGGAGACACACCATGCAGAAAATCATTCGCACTTCCTTTGCCGTGACAGCGATTCTGGCCAGTAGCCTCGCGGCTGCGCAGTCCGATCCCATCCGTATTGGCGTGGTCACGCCCTTGTCCGGCACCTACGCTGGCATCGGTCAGCAGGTCAAATGGGGCCTGGACCTGGCGACCAAAGAAATCAACAGCGCCGGCGGCATCCTGGGACGTCAGATTGCACTCATCTATGAGGACGAAGAAGCCAATCCCGCTGTCGCTGTTCAAAAAGCGGAAAAACTTTTTCAGGTCAATAAAGTTGATTTCCTGACGGGCACCGTGAACTCCGGTTCAACGCTTGCGGTGGGTCAGGTGGCTGAACGCAATAATCGCCTGGCCTCGACCACCGTTTCCTTCGCGGATTCAATCACAGCCGACAAGTGCTCGGCCAATATGTTCCGTGTCAACGCCCGTGCCGGCATGCAATCAGCGGCACTGGCCGACTGGCTGGCCAGCACCAAGCCAAACGCCAATGTGTTCTATCTCGGACCTGACTATGAAATGGGCCGCAGTACCGTCGCAGCCTTCAAGGCAGCCGCCGAGGGCAAAGGCGCGAAAACGGTTGGCGAAGTGTTCGCACCACTGGACAACAAGGACTACTCGCCATTTTTTGGCCAGATCCGTTCTTCGCGTCCCAATGTGATCTACACCTCAGTCGCCGGCAACGACACGGTGCGCCTGATGACGCAGATGGCCGAATTCGGCGTGAACCGCAACGTCCAGGTGCTCGGAGCGTCTGGCACGGTGACCTCGCAAAACCTGGCGGCAATTGGCAAGGCGGCAGATGGCTTTGTCACTGGCGTGGGGTATTCAACGACCATCGACAACCCGGCAAACAAGAAGTTCGTGACAGATTTCGAAGCAGCCTACAAAGCACAGCCTGACCTGTACGGTGCCGATTCCTATGGCCTGATGTTCTTTTACAAGGCCGCAGTTGAAAAAGCAAAGTCCACCGACACAGACAAGGTGCGTGACGCCATGCGCGGACTCGAGTGGAATACCCCCCAGGGTGTAAAAACCATGCGTGCGGGAGACCATCAGGCCATGCAGGATATGTATGCCGTGCAGGTAAAAGACGGCAAGTTCGAAATTGTCGGCAAGGTTTCCGCCGCGGCGGCGATTGGTGCAGACACGTGCGCGAAATTCTGACCTGACTCAGCAGGCAAGGAGACCAACATGGCAGACGCGCTGGAATGGCTGCAGTATGTGCTTGCACCCCAGGTGATCAATGGTGCTTCCATTGGCGTGGCTGTCGTGTTGATGGCGCTTGGGCTGACCATCATTTTTGGTTTGCTCGACGTCATCAATATGGCGCATGGTGAGTTCTATGCCATCGGCGCCTACGCTGCGGTCGTGCTGCTGGGCCTGGGCATGTCATTCTGGTGGGCCCTGGCGTTGACGCCGGTGCTGATGGCGGTGGTTGGCTACCTCACGGAACGCAGCCTGATCCAGCGGGTATTTCACAGCAAGGACCGCCATACGCTGACGCTCTTGCTGACCTTTGGACTGGCCATCGTGCTGGAAGACCTGCTCAAGATCGTTTTCGGCGCGAACCCTACCCGCATCGAGACCCCGATACCCGGTGCAATCGAAGTTGTCGGCCTGTTTTTTCCAAACTATCGACTATTTGTCATGGCGCTGGGCATGGTCATCATCGCCGCAGTCTGGATTCTTGTTTTTCGCACGCGTATCGGCGCCATCGTCCGGGCCGCAGCCTTTGACCGGCAAATGACGGCCTCGCTTGGCGTGCCGGTCAACCAGGTCTACGCATTGACATTTGCCTTCGGTGTGGCCCTCGCCGGCATTTCCGGTGTGCTGCTGGCGCCTATCTATTCTGTCTTTCCAACCATGGGCAGGGACTTTGTCCTGATCGCCTTCAGTGTGGTGATTATCGGCGGCATGGGCTCGATAAAAGGGGCCGTGCTGGCCGGACTGCTGCTCACGCAGATCCAGTCAATATCCAGTCTGTACATCTCACCCGTCTGGAGCGACCCCTTGTTGTTCGGCATCATGGTGCTGGTGCTGATGTGGCGTCCCCAGGGACTTTTCGGGAAACTTGGCCATGCATGAGCAGGCGACCGCAGCCACCGAACAGGCACCACACTCTGGCCGCGTGAACAAGCCAGCCACGTTGGCAGCCATGTCCGCCACGCACTGGCTGGCCGTACTTTTTTTCGGCTTGGCCACGCTGTTGTCGATCATGGCCTGGTCGCTGAAGGATATATTTTTCCTGCGGCTGGCAACCGAAGCCCTGATTTTCGGGGGCCTGGCATTGTCGGTAGACCTGCTGCTGGGCATGACCGGCTTGCTGCCCCTTGGCCAGGCGCTGTTTTTCGGCCTGGGTGCCTATGCCTCGGCGCTGCTCCTAAAAAACTGGACCACATCATTCTGGCTGGTCATCGTCGCCTCCGTTGCAGTCAGCGCCGTTGCGGGCCTGATCGGCGGCCTGGTCGCGATCCGGTCCAAAGGCGTGTATTTCGCACTGATCAGTTTTGGCCTTGCACAAGTTCTATCCAAAGTCGTATTCAACACCCGCGAGCTGGGTGCGTCCGATGGCATGATAGGCGTGCCCAATAGCGTCGTATGGCCGGGGCTGGCCTCGGCCGATCCGCTGGGCTTTTTCCTGGTCACGCTGGGCCTGATCCTGGCGCTCTACCTGGGTCTGAATTACCTGATGACGACTCCATACGGTCGGCAGCTGGTCGCCATCAAGGCCAACGAGAGCCGGGTGGCGTTTCTCGGCTTCAATCCGTGGCGCTACAAACTCTCCGCTTTCGTGCTGGCAGCTTGCATCGCCGGCGGCAGCGGGGCACTCTATCCGATGTTGCGAGGCTTTGTTTCGCCCGAACTGATGTATTTCCAGGTATCAGGCAACGCCATCATCAATGTCATTGTCGGGGGCACCGGCACGCTCATTGGCCCACTTTACGGCAGCGCCTTGCTGACCGGCTTGCGTTCGGTCGTCGGCTCTTTCACGCCGCACCACCAGCTTGTGATCGGCTTGCTGTTCATGGTCGTCGTCATTGTGCTGCCACGCGGCATCGTCGGCTACGCCGCGCCGGCCCTTGAAAAATGGCGTCAGCGCCACGTGCGCAGGACGGAGCACAGCCATGAGTGACGTGATTCTCAGGGTGGAACACCTTGGTATTCGATTCGGCGCGCTTGCGGCTGTCAAAGATGTGAGCTTTGAAGCCCTGCGTGGGCGCATTACTTCGGTGATCGGCCCAAATGGCGCGGGCAAGAGCACCCTGTTCAACCTCATCAGTGGCGCAATTCGCCCAAGTAGCGGAAAAATATTTTTCAAAGGCAAGGATGTCACCGGCTCGCGCCCGGACCAGATGGTGCACGCGGGCCTGGCACGATCTTTCCAGATCACGAACCTGTTTTTTGAGTTGTCCGTGATTGAGAACCTGCGGCTCGCGTCTCAATTTCTTGAAGGCGGGCATGGCCTGTTCAGGCCGGTATCAGCCAGTCACAAGGCAACGCGCCGGGTGGAACAACTGCTCGATCAATTCGCTCTGGGCGCGCGCGCCAACGAACTGGCAGGGTACCTGTCGCATGGCGAGCAGCGTCGGCTGGAAATTGCCACGACGCTTGCCTCTTGCCCCCGCATGTTGCTGCTTGACGAACCCACGCAAGGCATGAGCCACGCCGACACGCAGGAAACTGAGGCACTGATACTCAGCCTGGCGAGCGAAAGCCTCAGTATCTTGCTGGTCGAGCACGACGTGGATCTGGTGATGAACATTTCCGATCACGTAGTCGTCATGCATCAGGGACAAAAACTCGCTGAAGGCAACCCGCTCGATGTGCGGGCCAACCCCGCCGTGCAAGCCGCCTATTTTGGTGAAGTCCGTGAGGGCGCCCATGCTTGAGCTCAAAGGCATTCATACCCATTACGGCCTGTCTCATGTGTTGCAGGGTATCAACCTGACCGTGAACCGCGGGGAAGTCATCGGACTGTTTGGTCGCAACGGCGTGGGCAAGACCACACTCATTAAGACCCTCGCGGGCTGGGTCGTGCCCACGCGGGGTACCTACACCTTTGAAGGGCAAAGTCTGGTCGGGATGCCCTCGGATCAGATATGCCGCAAAGGCATCGGTCTGGTTCCCGAGGATCGCAGGATTTTTCCTGGGTTGTCTGTCCAGGAAAATCTCGCCCTCGGTTTCATGCAGGCGCCGGGCCGCAGCCGCGCGCAAAAACAGAGCAAGCTCGATTCGATTTATCAACGTTTTCCGCGGCTGGCTGAACGCAAGAGACAACTCGGCACGACACTGTCTGGCGGAGAACAACAGATGCTGGCAATGGCTCGCGTGCTGGTCGGCGAACCCAAGCTTTTGCTGATCGATGAGCCGACAGAAGGGCTCGCGCCGATGATCGTCGACGAAATATTCGAACTGATGCAGACCTTGCGCGATGACGGAGTGCCGATCGTACTGGTCGAGCAAAACGTGCACCGCGCGATCGAAATTGTCAGCCGTTTTTACCTGATCGAACGCGGTCAGGTTGTCCTGGAAGGAGACGCCCGCGAGCCCGCGCAACGCGCACTCCTCTTTAGCAAGATTGCAGTTTGACACCCAAGGGACCTTTCATGACACTGCGCACACGCATCCTCACTTTTGGCCTGACGGCCGCCATGTCTGCAGTCACTTTGCTGCTTCCTGGCGCGCAGGCACAGGAAGCCGGCTATCCCTCCAAACCAGTCCGGATCGTGGTCCCCTACCCGCCGGGCGGCTTCAACGACACGCTCGGACGACTGGTCGCCAACAAACTCGGCATGCAATGGAAAGTGCCTGTGGTGGTCGACAACAAACCCGGAGCCGGCACCGTGATCGGCACGCAAGCAGTCGCCAACGCCTCGCCGGACGGCTATACGGTGCTGGTCGTTCAGTTTCCCTTCACAGCGAATCCGTGGCTCTACCCCGCGTTGCCCTATGACACCAACACGGCGTTCGCGCCTGTGCTGCTCGCCGGCCGGGCGCCAATGGTGTTGGCCGTGCATGCGCCCTCGCCGCTGCGCTCGGTGGCCGACGTGCTCAAGACAGCCAAGGCCAAACCGGACGCGCTGAATTATGGATCTTCAGGTTCCGGCTCTTCAAACCACCTTGCCATGGCACTATTTGAAAACCTGTCGGGAACACGCATGACGCAGGTTCCCTTCAAGGGCAGCACGCCCATGCTCACGGCGCTGGCGGGTGGCCAGGTCGAGCTGGCCTTTGACGCGCTTCCACACGTTCTGCCCTTCATTCAGTCTGGAAAAGTGCGGCCCCTGGCGATCGCCACGTCACAAAGAATTGCGTCCATGCCCGATCTGCCCACGATTGCCGAAGGTGGCGTGCCGGGTTACGAAGTGTCTTCCTGGCACGGTTTCGTCGTGCCAGCCGGCACACCTCGACCCATCGTTGACAGGCTCAACCACGACATCAATGCGATTCTGGCCATGGAGGACGTAAGGAAAATATTCCAGGAACAGGGCGTCGTGCCGGACGGCGGGACGCCAGAGGAATTTCGCCGCTTCATGGACAACCAATTGCTTGTCTGGAAAAAAGTGGTTCAGGAAGGAAAGATCACTGCCGACTAATGCTGCGCACCGGGGATCAGTGCGACCGATGGCAACTCACCCACTTACTGTCAATCGAATCATGAACAACGCCAAACCATCTCAAACCCAGCCCTGCACAGACCTGCGCCAGTGGCTGAATCGACTCTCAGACTCAGGCCGCGTCGCGGTGATACGCCCCGGTGTATCGCTTGAACATGAACTGGCCGCGATCGCCAAGCTTCTCGATGGCAAACAAGCCGCCTACTTTGCGCAACCCGCTGGGCACACGGTACCCGTCATCGCGGGCTTCATGTCACGTCGCAGCTGGATTGCCGAGGCCATGGGCGTACCAGAATCAGGCTTGCTCGCGCGTTTTCAGGAAGCGGCTGCCAATCCGCTTGCCTGCCGGGAGGTTGAGCATGCCGACGCCCCGTGCCAGCAAGTGGTTCACCGTGATCGCGACCCCCGCGAACTGTTGCCTATTCCAACCCACAGTGAACATGACAATGGTCCGTACATCACGGCCGGGCT
>CAIJKV010000076.1 GCA_903821335.1 uncultured beta proteobacterium | reverse complement strand
CCTGCGTGATGCCGTGCTACGTGCCGCGCGCAGCAAACCCCTGCTGGGGGTGTGCGTCGGCGAGCAAATGCTGTTTGAACGCAGTGAAGAAGGCGACTCGACCAGCCTGGGCGTGTTCAAGGGGGCGGTAGAACGCTTCAGCGGCCCTGCCTTCGACGCCGATCCCGTCACCGGCGAGCGCCTCAAGGTTCCACACATGGGCTGGAACCCGGTGCGCCAGGTGCGTGACCACGCCCTGTGGGCTGGCATTCCCGACCTCACCCCTTTTTACTTTGTTCACAGCTACTATGCTGTTCCGACTGACCTCGACCTGGTCGTCGGGGAAAGCGATTACGGCACGCCCTTTGCCAGTGCCGTTGCAAGCGACAATATTTTTGCAGTGCAATTTCACCCAGAAAAAAGTGCTGATTATGGTTTGCGTCTTTACCGTAATTTTGTAGACTGGAAGCCCTAACCCAACCGGATACCGTCCTCCCGCCCCGCAGGACCAGGCGGTATCCACGCCATTGATCAATCATGACATGCTGCTGATCCCCGCAATTGACCTCAAAGATGGACGCTGTGTGCGTCTGCGCCAAGGCGACCTGGACGACGCGACGATCTTCTCCGAAGATCCTGCCGCCATGTCCACCCACTGGCTTGACCTGGGCGCCCGTCGCCTGCATCTGGTTGACCTCAACGGTGCTATCGCCGGCAAACCAAAGAATGAAGCCGTCATCCGGGCCATTGTCACGGCCGTCGGCGACGATATCCCGGTGCAAATCGGCGGCGGTATTCGCGACCTGGACACCATCGAACGCTACCTGAACTTCGGGATTTCGTACGTCATCATCGGCACGGCCGCAGTCAAGGACCCGGGCTTCCTGCACGACGCCTGCGTCGCGTTCCCTGGCAACATCATCGTTGGCCTGGACGCGCGTGACGGCAAGGTCGCCACCGACGGCTGGAGCAAACTCACCAAGCACGATGTGACGGACCTGGCCAAAAAATTCGAAGACTATGGCTGCGAAGCCATTATCTATACCGACATCGGCCGCGACGGCATGCTCTCGGGCGTCAACATCGAAGCGACGGTGCGGCTGGCGCAACACGTGCGCATTCCGGTGATCGCGTCCGGTGGTGTCACTGACATGCGCGATATCGATGCCCTGTGCGCCGTCGAGGCCGAGGGCGTCGAAGGCGTCATCCTGGGTCGCAGCATCTACGAAGGCACGCTTGATTTTGAAGCCGCTCAGTTGCGTGCCGACGAGTTCGCCCCATGAACGTCATGGTCACGCCCGCTGTCGTCAATGGACTGACCCGGCGCATCATCCCGTGTCTGGACGTGACCGCAGGGCGTGTGGTCAAGGGCGTGAACTTTGTCGAGCTCGTTGATGCCGGCGACCCGGTCGAAATCGCCAGCCGGTACAACGAACAAGGCGCCGACGAGCTGACCTTCCTGGACATCACGGCCACCAGCGACGGCCGTGACTTGATCCTGCCCATCATCGAACAGGTCGCCTCGCAGGTGTTCATCCCCCTCACCGTCGGTGGCGGCGTGAGGCAGGTCAGCGATATCCAGCGCCTGCTCAACGCCGGCGCAGACAAGGTGTCAATCAATAGCGCGGCAGTGTCCAATCCCGAACTGGTTCGGGCCGCGTCTGATTATCACGGCTCGCAATGCATCGT